>JBBIJX010000053.1:0-11663 GCA_037445775.1 Actinomycetota bacterium | reverse complement strand
CCCACCGCGATGTAGAACGAGCGCGGCACAGTTCCCACTGTGTCACGCGCGCGTACAGAATATCGCACTACGCGAAGCAATCGGCACCTGCACGCTGACATTCGAGCGATTACGACGGTCGAATCGGCGAAAGGCGCCTCATGCGCGCCGAGCGGCGCCGGTTACGCACTCGGCATCCCGTTTGCGTCGAAGCCGCCCGGTCGAGCGGAAGCGACGCTCGCGACCCGCAGATTCCGTGTAGAATCACGGGTTCCACTCGCTTCGTGTCGATACAGCGGGTAATGATGCGGATGAGGCCGCGAACTTGCGCAGCCGTTCCGTCGAACAGCGCGAAGGACAGCAGGGTGACGATTCGGGCGTGCATACGGCAGATGAGCAGGGCGATCGCGTTCGCCTTGGTGCTCTCGCTAGTCGTTGCCGCTCCCGTCTTCGCGGAGCCGTCCACAAGCGCCGATCCCACAGCAAGCGCCCCGGCAGTGACCGCACCGCCCGCTGCTCCGGCCACGACGCGCCGCGCGCCCGCGGACACGTCCTCCGCGATCGGCGTCACGCCTGACCGAGATACCCGCAAGTTCCGTGATGAGCTGGCGGAGCGGCAGCAGCGCCTCGACGAGTTCATGGCTCAGCTCGACGCGCTCGACCGCGAGCTCGAGGTCGCGAGCGAGCAGTACAACGCCGCCGTCGAGCGGCTCGCCGAGATGAAGCAGCTTGTTCAGACCGCGAAGGGCGACCTCGATAACGCACAGCATGCGTACGACGTGCAGACTGACATCCTCGAGGAGCGCGCGGAGTCGCTGTACAAGGAGGGATCGTTCGGTGCCGTCGAGGTGCTGCTGGACGCGAAGTCCGTCGCGGACCTCGTCGCGCGCATCAAGTTCCTCAACACCATCGGTATCCGTGACGCCGACATCGCCGCGTCATTGAAGGGTCAGCGCCAGTTGCTCGAGGACCAGCTCGAGAAGTTGCGGCAGTCCGAGGATGCCGCCCTCGCACTCGAGTTCGAGCTCAAGGCACGCCAGATCGAGATCATGCTGCGCATCCAGGAGCGAGAGCAGATGCTCGCCGAGGCGCAGACCGACCTGCTCGAGCTGCTCGACAGCGAGGCCGCCCGCCGCTCCGCCGAAGAGGCCGCGCTGCTGGCGGAGGTCCTCTCCGGCGCCAATGCGAAGGGTATCCAGGTGGCTGCCGGCACGCCGGTTGAGACCGCGTTCGCCTACCACGGTATCCCCTACCTGTGGGGCGGCAAGACCCCGCGCGGCTTCGACTGCTCCGGGCTCGTGTTCTACGTATTCCAGCAGCACGGCGTCACGCTGCCCCACTACTCGGGCGCGCAGTTCCAGCGCGGCGAGAAGATCCCGCCGGCGGCGTTGCAGCCGGCCGACGCGGTCTTCTTCGGTTCGCCCATCCATCACGTGGGCATCTACATCGGTGGCGGTTACTATATCCATGCGCCGCGCACCGGTGACTTCGTCAAGATCAGCAAACTGGCCGATCGCCGCGACTACGCCGGCGCTCGCCGCTACCCGTGGGTCCCGCGCGTCGGGGCGCCCACGGGGGCTCGTTCATCTACCGCGAGCGCGCTGGGGGATTTGTCCCGCTAACCCGGGAAGAACGCATTCACGCCTGAGGGGACGTCCATGAGGGAGATCATCGAGGCCGCGCTCGACGCGGCGCGAATCGCTGGCGCGTCGTACGCCGATGCGCGCGTCGTCGACTCGTCGCACGAGGAAGTCCAGATCGCGACCGGGCGCGTCGAGGCCGTCGAGCGCTCAGACAGCTTCGGCATCGGTGTGCGGGTGTTGGCAGACGGCGCGTGGGGCTTCGCCGCCAGCCAGACCGTGACCACTGACGAGGCCGCACGCGTGGCGCGCCAGGCGCTCGCCATCGCCCGCGCGAGCGCGCTCGTCCGAGGCGAACCCGTCCGTCTCGCCGACATCGAGCCCGCGAGGGGCACGTGGACCGCCCCCTGCGTCGTCGACCCGTTCAGCGTGCCGCTCGAAGAGAAGCTCGCGCTGCTCACCGCCGCGGACGAGGCCCTGCGTGCCGAACCGGCCGTCTCCCTCACCAAGGCGACGTGCGGCTCGCACCGGTTCCGCAAGTGGTTCGGCTCGAGCGAAGGCGCCTTCACCGAGCAGGTCTGGCACGAGTGCGGCGCCGGGATCGTGGCCTACGTGGTCGCGGACGGCGAGGTTCTCACGCGCTCCTACCCGAACTCGCACGGCGGCGGGTGGATGCAGTCCGGCTGGGAATATGTCGCGGGCCTC
The DNA here is from genome assembly GCA_037445775.1 of Actinomycetota bacterium. GTDB lineage: Bacteria > Actinomycetota > Coriobacteriia > Anaerosomatales > PHET01 > JBBUX01. The sequence goes on along the minus strand of JBBIJX010000053.1, from coordinate 9,399 downwards.
GACCTTGTGGGTAACGCACCCCGCGTAGCCGCCGAGGCCGCCGCACTCGCGTCAGCACCGGAGTGCACGCCGGGCACCGTCGATCTCATCATCGACGGCTCGCAGATGGGCCTGCAGGTGCACGAGTCGATCGGGCATCCCACCGAGCTCGACCGTGTGCTCGGCGAGGAGGCGGCGTTCGCCGGCACCTCGTGGGTGACCCTATCCGACGTCGGGGGGCTCAGATACGGCTCGGAGCACGTCAGCGTCACCGCCGACGCCACGGTTCCCGGCTCTCTGGGCTCATTCGGCTGGGACGACGACGGTGTGCCCGCCCAAAGAGACCCCATCGTGACCGAGGGCGTGCTGACCGGCCTGCTTTCGTCGCGCGACACCGCGCCCGCGCTAGGGCGCGCGTCGAACGGGTGCGCCCGCGCTGACGGCTGGAACCGCGTCCCGCTCGTACGCATGACGACCGTGTCGCTCGAACCAGGAACGTGGGCTTTCGACGACCTCGTCGCCGACACGGGGCATGGCCTCTACGTCGAGACGAACAACTCTTGGTCGATAGACGACAAGCGCCTCAACTTCCAGTTCGCCTGCGAGATCGGCTGGGAGATCGAGAACGGGAAGCTTGGGCGTATGGTGCGCATGCCCAACTACACCGGCATCACGCCGCAGTTCTGGGCGAGCTGCGACGCGGTCTGTTCGGCGGAGCACTGGAAGGTCTGGGGGCTACCGAACTGCGGCAAGGGCGAGCCGATGCAGGTCGCCCATGTAGCCCACGGCGCCGCTCCCGCGCGCTTCCGCAACGTGCAGGTGGGGGTGGGACGCTAGATGCTGACGCCGAACCAAGCCCGCGAACTGGCACGCCGCGCGGTCACACTCACGAGCGCCGACGAGGCCGAGGCGCTCGTCGTGGCAGAGACGAGCGCGCTGACGCGCTTCGCGAACAACCGCATCAACCAGAACGTCGCCGAGGACAACGCGCTAGTGAACGTTCGCGCGGTCATCGGCAAACGCATCGGGGTCGCAAGCACCAACCGCCTCGACGACGCGTCGCTGTCCGCGTGCTGCGCGGCGGCCGCGGCCGCCGCGCGCGTCGCGCCCGAGGACGGGCGCTTCGTGGGGTTGCCGGGTCCCGAGGAGACCGTGCACGTCGAGCGCTCGAGCGCAGCGACTGGCGCGTGCACGCCCGAGGAGCGCGCCGAGGCAGTGGCGCACATCATCGAACCCTCACAGACTCGCGGCCTCACCGCGGCTGGCAAGGTCAGGACGGCCCGCAACGTGATCGCGGTCGCCAACAGCCGCGGCGTGGACGTTGGCAGCGAGATCACGGGCGCACAGGCCACCGTGCTGTCCATGGGCGAGACCGGGAGCGGCTGGTCGAGCTGGCTTTCGCGCGACGTCTCCGAACTCGATGCGTCGTCGCTCGGCGAAGAGGCTGCGGCGCTGGCCGTCCGCACCGAGAACCCGGCATCGCTCGAGCCCGGCGCATACCGGGTGGTGCTCGGGCCCGAAGCCGTCGCCGATATCATGGACTTCTTGGGCTACGTCGGGTTCTCTGCGAAGGCCTACGAAGAGGGCCGTTCGTTCCTGTCCAACCACATCCAGGACCAGATCTTCTCGACTGCGGTGACCATCGTCGACGACGCGCTAGCGCCCCACGCGTTAGGCCCGACCTTCGACTACGAGGGCCAGCCGAAGCGCCCGACGCTGCTCATCGAGGACGGCGTGGGCATCGGCCCGGTGACCGACTCGTACTGGGCGCACATCAGCGGCTGGCCTAACTCCGGGCACGCCCTGCCGGCCCCCAACCCGTTCGGCCCCATGCCGCTCAACCTGGAGATGCTTCCCGGTGAGGCCACCCTCGACGAGCTCATCGCCTCAGTCGACCACGGGGTGTACGTGACGCGGTTCCACTACGTCAACGTCGAGGACCCCGTGCCGGTGACGCTCACCGGCATGACGCGCGACGGAACGTTCCTCATTCAGAACGGGTCGCTCGCGAGGCCGCTCAAGAACCTGCGCTTCACCCAGGGCATGGTGGACGCGCTTCTCGGCTGCGAGGCCGTATCACGCGAGCGGCGCTTCGTAGGGACCGAAGAGGGCGCCTCGCTCGTGCCGGGTGTCCTGCTGAACTCCTTCTCCTTCACCGGCCAGACGAAGTAGCGGCACCAGCCCGCTCAGCACGCCCCGCAACCCTGGGCACAAAAGCGAGCCCCGACGCGTGCAGCGCGCCGGGGCTCGAGCGGGACCAGGTGCCGTCAGTGGAGGGGCGCCACAGGCGACGGCTCTGAATCCCCCAGTGTCAGGAGGCTCGTTGTTTCCTGACAGTGTGACTATCGGCACACGGCCAAACGGGCTTTAGTGCGACATGTCAGGGGTCTTCGCGCTCACGCCGAGCCCTCGAGCATGTCCTTCACTTTCATGAGTCTCGTGCGCTCGCTGCGCTCCGACTCGTCGAGCTTCATCCTGATCGAGCGCACCGCCCTCGAGAGCTGCGGCATAAGCACGTATTCGAGAGCGTTCACCCGACGGCGCGTCGTCTCGATCTCGGCAGCGAGCAGTTCGATCGCCTTCTCGCGCTCGGCCAGTTCGATCATCTGCGGCAAGACGCCGCCAAGGCACTCGAGGGCTCCGTCGAGCAGCGCCGGTGTGGTGGCGAAGCTGTAGCCCTCCGGTGCGGGGATCTCCCCGAGGTCGAGCAGCGGCACACGCACGCTCATGACGTTCTTCTCGCCGGTCTCGACGAGGTCGGCGGGCGTACCGGCGAGCAACGCCGAGGCGATCGCGGGCGACCCGGCCTCGGCCCGCGCGATCGCGAGCGTACCGTACGCGCCGAAGAGCGCCGCCTCAACGTCGGCGCGCAGGCGCCGGTTCTCAGCGATCCGGGCCATGAACTCCTTGAGCAGCTCGTCGAGCTTGTCCTTGAGGAGCTTGTGGCCGCGCTTCGCGGTCTCGAGGCGGCGTCTGAGCCGCAGGAGCTCCATCCGGTTGGGGTTCACGCGGATCTCGGCCAACTCACACCCCCTCGACGGTGAACGCGTAGACGACGAGGCCGACGATGACGAGGACGAGCAGGGCCATGTTGAGGCCCCACACGACCTTCGTCGCACGCGTCGCCTGCGCCGAGTAGTTGCGCGCGTAGGCGATCTGGAGCACAAGCGCCACGCCCAGGAGCGTGGCTGTGGACACGAGTGCGAGTCTCACTTGCGGACTCCCGTGAGACCCGTGCTGCTCTCGTCGCGGCCGGCGGGCATGCCCGGCGTCATGTTCGCGTCGTCCTCGCCGGGGTGGTATTCGTGCGCGTGTGCAGGTAGGTAGCGATCGACGTACTCGTCCTTGATTCGCTTGAGCTCGGCGCGGGGAAGCAGCGACACCATCTCCCATCCCAGCGAGAGCGTCTCCTCGACGCTGCGGTCCTCACTGCGTCCCTGCTGGATGAAGAGCCGCTCGAACGAGTCGGCGAAACGCACGTAGGCCTGGTCGGTCTCGGAGAGCGCCGCCTCGCCCAGGATGACGGCGAGTTCCTTGGCCTGGATGCCGCGGGCGTACGCGCCAAACAGCTGGTTAGAGAGGTCCGCGTGGTCTTCGCGCGTCTTGCCCGGGCCGATGCCCTTCTGTTTGAGGCGCGACAGCGACGGCAGGACCGCGACCGGAGGGTAGATGTTGGAGCGATGCAAGTTGCGATCGAGGATGATCTGGCCCTCGGTGATGTAGCCGGTAAGGTCAGGGATGGGGTGCGTCTTGTCGTCATCGGGCATCGATAGGATGGGCACCTGCGTGATCGAGCCCTTCTTGCCCTTCACGCGCCCGGCACGCTCGTACATCGACGCGAGGTCGGTGTAGAGGTAGCCGGGGAACCCGCGGCGGCCCGGCACCTCCTTACGGGCGGCGGAGACCTCGCGCAGCGCCTCGCAGTAGTACGTCATGTCGGTGTAGATGACGAGTACGTGCATATCGCACTCGAACGCAAGGTACTCGGCGGCGGTGAGCGCCATGCGCGGCGTGGCGATGCGCTCGACCGCCGGATCGTCGGCGAGGTTCAAGAAGAGCACCGCGCGCTCGATGGCCGACGTCGAGCGGAACTCGCTCATGAAGAAATCCGCGTCCTCGAACGTGATGCCCATCGCTGCGAACACGACGGCGAACTCGCCCTCCATGGATGAGCCCACCTTCGTAGGGTCGTCGCTGCGCTCGAGCACCGCCGCCTGGCGGGCGATCTGCGCGGCGAGTTCGTTGTGCGGCAGGCCGGAGCCGGAGAAGATGGGCAGCTTCTGCCCGCGGACGAGCGGGTTCAGCCCGTCTATGGAGCTGACGCCGGTTTGGATGAAGTCGTCAGGGAAGTCGCGGCTCACCGGGTTGATCGGCTGCCCATAGATGGGTACCCGCTTCTCAGGGATGATCTCCGGGCCATCGTCGCGAGGACGCCCGAGACCGTCGAATACGCGTCCGAGCATGTCACTGGACACCCCGAGCTCAAGGCCGCGCCCCAGGAAGCGCACCTTCGTCGAGCTCGGATTCGAGCCACGCGTACCCTGGAACGCCTGAACGAGTGCGAGGCCCTCGTTGATCTCGAGCACGTTGCCGAGCGAACGGCTGCCGTCCGGGAACTCCATCTCGACCAACTCGCCGTATGTGACACCCTCCACGTCCTCGACGAGCAACAGCGGTCCTACGATGTCGCGCGTGGTCATGTACTCGCGGCTCATGCTACTCACCCGCCTTCACATACTCGTGCATGTGCCCGGGGTCGGGCGAATCGCCCACGAGTTGCGTGTCGATCTCGGCCATGATGCGGCCGAACTCGTCGAGCTGGTCCTCGTCGAGGTACTTGGCGCGCGTGATCTGCTCGCGAACCGGTGATGAGAAGATCGCGTCGAGTGACGCCCCCTGAGCCTGCGCATGGAGCGCCCGCTCGTGGAAGTGCAGGATCACGTGGAGCAGGCTGTCCTGCTGCGCGAGCGAGGAGAACTGGTCGTCATCGCGGAACGCGTTCTGCTGCAGGAAGTCCTCGCGAAGCGACTTCGCGGTCTCCATGAGGATCTGCTCCTCGGGCGAGAGTGCCTCAAGTCCCACGAGCCGAACGATCTCGGCGAGCTCACTTTCGCGCTGCAGGATCGACATCGCGCGGTCGCGCCGTCCGCGAAACTGCGGCGAGACCTGCTCGTTCCAGATGGGGGTGATCTTCTCAAGGAAAAGCGAGTAGCTCGTGAGCCAGTCGATCGCGGGGAAGTGGCGCTGGAACGCAAGCGTGTCCTGAAGGGCCCAGAAGACCTTCACGACGCGCAGCGTGTTCTGGACGACAGGCTCCGAGAGGTCGCCGCCCGGCGGGGACACGGACCCGATGACCGAGACGGATCCGATACGTGACGCCGGCGCCGCGGCCGTCGAGCCATCAGCACCTCCCATGCCGCCACCCAGACACTCGACTTTCCCGGCCCGCTCGTAGAACGCCGCGAGCCGCGTGCCCAGGTACGCCGGGTAACCCTCCTCGCCGGGCATCTCCTCGAGGCGGCCGGAGATCTCGCGCATCGCCTCGGCCCAGCGCGAGGTCGAGTCCGCCTGCAGAACCACCTCGTAGCCCATGTCGCGAAAGTACTCGGCCATCGTGATGCCGGTGTAGACGCTCGCCTCGCGGGCTGCGACGGGCATGTTCGACGTGTTGGCGACGAGGACCGTGCGCTTCATCAAGGGGTGGCCGCTGTAAGGATCCGTGAGCTCGGGGAACTCCATGAGCACGTCGGTCATCTCGTTGCCGCGCTCACCGCAGCCGATGAAGATGACGATCTGTGCGTTGGACCACTTCGCTACCTGGTGCTGGGTCACGGTCTTGCCCGCGCCGAACGGTCCCGGGATGCAGCCCGCGCCACCCTTCACGAGCGGGAAGAACGTGTCGATAACGCGAGTCCCGGTCACGAGCGGCTCGCTCGCGGCCACCTTGCGCGCGTAGGGTCGGGGGACACGCACCGGCCAGCGCTGCATCATGAGGAGGTCGACTTCGCCGCCCGCGTCCGTGCGCAAGCGGCCCACGAGCTGCTCGACCGTATACGAGCCGCTCGCGATCGCGACGATCTCGCCCGCCACCCCCGGCGGCACCATGACGCGGTGCTCGATCACCTCGTTCTCCCGCACCCTGCCGATGACGTCGCCCTGGGCGACGCGAGCGCCGGGCGCGACGAGCGCCTCGAACTCCCATACGGCCTCGCGATCGAGGCCTGGTGCGTCAACGCCGCGGCTCAGGAACGCCCCGGCTTGCGCCTGGATCGCGTCGAGCGGCCGCTGCACGCCGTCGTATACGGCGCCGAGCATCCCGGGGCCGAGCTCGACCGAGAGCGGCGCGCCCGTGGGCACGACCGGATCGCCGGGTCCGAGGCCCTCAGTCTCCTCGTAGACCTGGATCGACGCGCGGTTCCCGCGCATCTCGATGATCTCACCCATCAGGCCTTCGTCGCCCACGCGCACGAGGTCGAACATCTTCGCGTCGCCCAAACCCGTCGCGACGACGAGCGGCCCTGCGACCTTCAGAATCGAACCCTGCTCCACGTCAGACGTCCTCTTCTCGAACGGGCATCTTCGTCCCCAGAGCGCGCTCGATCGCGCGCTCGAGCTTCTCTCCGCCTACCCCGCCGGCACTGCCGACCCCGGGAATCACCGTGACCGCCGGCAGCGGCCGGTCCGCGGTCGTTGCGATGAGATCGCCGATCGCGTCGTACACCGGCTCGGTGACAAACACGACAGCCGGCCCAGCCGCAAGTACGTCGTTCCACACGCCGCGAGCATCTTCGGGCCGCTCGACGGCGTGAATCGCGAGGCCCAGTGGCCGGAATCCCGCGACACTCGTCGCGTCGCCTATGATTGCGATCCGCGCCACACTCCCCCTATCTGAACGATGCGCGCATGCGCCGGTGCAGCGCCGCCGAGTCGAGCCCCGCCATCTTCCCGAGCAGCGCGACGCGCAGCATCTGCGCCTCCGCCTCGCGCGTGAGCACGTACGCGATCACATCGTCGGCCCCGGGTTCGGGACGGCTCGCACGGCGCACTGCGGCGACGAGCGCATTGTCGATCGCGAGATCCAGATCCGCGCCGTCCTCACCGGACAGCGAACCGGGAGCGAAATGGAGCCGCAGCTCAAGGGTAGTGCGCGACTCGGTCGCTGACTGGCGTGCAATGCGCGCGAACGCGTCGCGCGCGATCAGACCGCCGTCGATGAGGAGGTCCGATACGACAGCCTCCGTAGGGACGCCGATGCGGGCTGCGCGCAGCAGTATCTTCACGTTCGCAAAGTCGACGAGGTGGGCGGAGAGCCGCACGAGCAGCTCGCTGCCAGTTTCAGATGCGACGCGCTTGAGCTCCGCGAACATCGCGCGGTCGACGGTCGCATCGATCTTCATGAGTGCGGCCTCGCCGCTCGCGCGCGCGTCGTCCCGCGACGCGACTTCGGCCGCTACCCGTCCCAGCGGTTCGGGAAGCCGGTCGAGGGCGCCTTCGAACAGCGCGGGCGACACCGTCCCGTGCGCGGCCAGCAGCCCGTCGAGACCAGCTCCGACTGCGGCGGCCTTGAGCGCCGCCTTCAGGTTGGCGTAGTCGTAGCGCAACCGGAAGAAGCGCGCTACGCCGGAAGGAAGACCCGCCTTGTCGAGGAACTCGTACGCCGACTCCTGCGATGCGTCGATCGCCGCCTCGACCTCGGCGGGCGTCTCAGCCGCCTCGAGGAACCTGCCGTACGGACCTTCGGACAGAATGCGCTTCTGCTCCGCGAAGGACGTCGCGTCCACAAGCCGCTCGAGCGCCAGTCGATCGAGCACCCTGGTCGCGAGCACCCGGACCTTGCCCACAGCGAACCCGTAGCGAAGCCCGTCTCGCATGGTGCGATACTCTTCGCAGATGAAGCCCACGGACCCTCACGCCTCCATGTTGCCGAAGAGCGCAGCGGCGAGCATCGCCTCAACGTCGGCGCGACGAGCCTCGACGAGCGTGCGCGGCGTGATCTCCAAAGACGTGCGAGCGGCGGAGAGCACCACGCCCCGCTCCACAGGCGCAGGCGCATCCGTCCATTCCAGCGACAGCTCCGTGGGGTGCGCGGCCACGAACGCGCGCAACGCCCCTTCGCGAGTCGCGTCAGCGCGTCCCAGCGACACGGTGTCACCGGTGCGGGCACCCGCCACGAGACGCTCACCGAGCAGCCGGACGTAGTCGTCGTCGTCAAGCGCGGCGATCGCGTCCACCACCGCCTGAAGCGCCTCGTCCAGCAGCGCCCGCCTCGCCCGGAGCGCTTCATCGCGCGCGGCGAGCCGAGCGGCCGCGATGCGCGTGGATGCCGCGGCCTCGGCCTCCTTGCGCGCGTTGAGCACTAGGCGATCTACCTCTTCCTTTGTGTGCTGCGCGGCCTCGGCCAGGTGAGCGGCGGCCTCGTTCGATGCGCGGGCAACCACCGCGTCCGCTTCGATGCGCGCATCGTCCTCAATGCGGCGGATGATGTCGGCGAGCGCCACTGCCCCTGCCTAGCTTCCGTACGCCTGCCGCAACGGGAGCAGCATCAGGATCGTCACTATGAGCGCGAAGATCGCGTAAGTCTCCACGAGCGCGGGAAAGACCAGCGCCGGAGCGCGCTTGCCCGCGGCGATGATGCCGGCAGACGCCGCTGCGGCGCGGCCCTGGTACATCGCGGAGACGAACCCCAGAAGCCCGGTGGGCAGGCACGCCATGAAGATCGCCACGCCCGCCTCCACCGGCAACTCGACGGTACCGCCCATGATGTCGAAGAAGACCATGACGAGCACGGCGACGATGAAGCCGTAGATGCCCTGCGTGCCTGGCATCGCCGCGAGCGGCAGCAGCTGGCCGAACTTCGTATCGTCCTCGGAGAGCACGCCAGAGATCATCGTCGACGCGGCGGTGATGCCGATCGCCGAGCCCGCACCGGCAAAGATCGCGGCGACACCGGCGCCGAAGAGCGCCCACTGCAAACCGCCCATGCCGACCATACCGAAAAAGGTTTCACTCACGAGACCCTTCCTCCCTTCCCGCCAGCAGCGCCGGCATCCAGCACTAGACCGTCCGTTCGGAAGCGGAACGGCGAGAACGGCCGGCCCCCCGCTTCGTAGAACTTGCTGAAGAACTCGACGAACTGCAGGCGCGCGGGATGCACGAACGCGCCGAGCAGGTTTATCACCACGTTGAACACGTGGCCCACGGCGAACAAGGTGATGGCGAGCGCGACGACCGCGACTCCACCCAGAAGCGACAGACCGCCCTTGGCGAACAGCGGCAGGGCGGCGGCCCACACGAGCTCCGTCATGATGTTGAAGACGCCGCCCACCAGAGTGCCCGAGAGCCCCAGAGCCGGCAGACGCAGGTACGACAACATGTCGCCCACGAAACCCGTGAGGCCGTAGACGTTGTAGGCCCCCGCGA
>JBBIJX010000052.1:0-11742 GCA_037445775.1 Actinomycetota bacterium | reverse complement strand
GAGCAGCGGAGTCACGTATCGTGGCGCGTCTTGGGGTCTTGGCTGCAAGCGCGGGTGGAGATTCGGTGGAATGAAGCGCCGTCTCGTGAGCCGGGCGTACACTTCGCTCGGTAAGGGCTGTGCGTGCCTGACGACGCCCGAAGGAGTCCCCCATGGCATCGGAACCCCGCCGTATCCTCTTCGTCGAGGACGAGAAGGCTATCCGCGAAGCCGTCCTGGCATACCTGGAACGTGAGGGCTACTGGGTCACGGCGGCCGCTGACGGGCAGGCTGCGCTCGATCAGTTCGCCAAGCACCGGTTCGACCTCATCGTGCTCGACCTCATGCTCCCGAAGGTATCGGGAGAACAGGTCTGCCGGGTCATCCGTGACTCATCTGATGTACCCATCATCATGCTGACGGCGAAAGGCGAGCTAGAGGACCGGGTCAGAGGGCTTGAGCTGGGCGCGGACGACTACCTCGTCAAGCCGTTCTCTCCCCGTGAACTGGTCGCACGAGTGAGGGCGTTGCTCCGCCGCGCGAAGGTCACGGACGAGCCGCAGCGTGACCGCCTCGTCTTCGGCGACCTCGAGATCGACGTAGCCGGACACAAGGCGTTCCGGGCCGGGAAGGAGATCGACCTCACGGCGAGCGAGTTCAAGCTGCTCACGACGTTGTCGCGCTATCCGGGGCGCGTGTATTCGCGCATGGAGCTCGTAGAGAAGGTGCTCGGCTACGACTTCGAGGGCTACGAGCGAACCATCGACAGCCACGTCAAAAACCTTCGCGCGAAGCTTAGCGACGACCCGCGCGAGCCCACCTTCATCTACACGGTGCATGGCGTCGGTTACCGGTTTGAGGCGCCTGCGGCTGACGATGCGTGATGCGTCCGAGAACGGCGCCTCGCCGCGTGTGGTCCGCACGCACACCGGCAGGTTCGCCCGTAGGCTCGCGGTAGCATTCGCGATCGTCGCGTTCGTGACGGCCGCGCTCGCGGCCGGCTTCATCTCGGTCTCGTGGAACGTCGAGTTCGACCGCTATCTCACAGACAACCTCCAGCACATGTGCGACGGCGTGGCTGACGTGGCCTCGCAGGCATACGCCGAGTACAGCGGCTGGACGCTCCAGACTCTGTCGCTCATCCCCAAGTGGGGCCCCGTGCGCGGCATCGCGGTGCAGATCCTCGACACCGGTGGCAAGGTCGTCTACGACGACACCACGACGCACATCCAGGACGACAGAGGCAACGTCGTGAGTGAGCAGCAGATCGTCATCGAGCCTGAGGGGCCCATCGTCACCGCTCCCGTCCTCGTGGGCGGACAGGAGGTGGGCACGGTGCGGCTGTGGGCGTTCGGTGTGGGCGCCGGTCTCACCGATCGCGATGTCAAGTTCCGCGACGCGTCGGTTCGGGCGCTCGCCATCGCGGCGCTCGTGGCGACGTTCCTCGCGTCGATAGCCGGGATGGCGTATGCGAGTCGTCTCGTGCGTCCCATCGAGCGCATCACCGCCACGGCGCGTGCGCTGCGTGGCGGAGACAGCGGTGCGCGCACCGGGTTGGCGGGCGAGGACGAGATCGCGGTGCTCGGCCGCACTGTCGACGAGATGGCTGACGCGATCGAAGCGGACCGCGAACTCGAGCGCCGGCTCACCGCCGACGTCGCTCATGAGCTCCGCACGCCGCTGCAGGCGATCCAGGCGACCGTCGAGGCGATGCAGGACGGGGTGCTCCCCGCAGACGAGGAACGGCTGGGCACCGTTCGCGACGAGACCGTCCGGCTCGCGCGGCTCGCCGATGCGATCCTCGAGCTCACGCGGCTCGAGCGAGGATCGCTCCCGTTCGAGATGAACCGGCTCGACCTCGCCGAGCCGGTGCGCGCCGCTGCCGACGCGCACGAAGCGCTGTTCGACGCTTCCGGGCTCGCCTTCGAGACTCGCATCGCAGCGGGCATCCACATCTGTGGCGACCGCGACCGGCTTCAGCAGGCTGTGAGCAACCTGCTCTCCAACGCCGCCCGTTACACGCCTGAGGGCGGCGCTGTCACGCTGTGTCTGAGGCGGGGCGGTTCCAACGCCGTGATCGAGGTCGACGACACGGGAATCGGGGTCAGCGACGATGACCTGCCGCACCTGTTCAGCCGCTTCTGGCGGGCGGACAGCGCGCGCGACCGTTCGACGGGCGGTCTGGGCATCGGACTCGCGGTCACGAAGGAGATCGTCGAACGGCACGACGGGAGCATCCGGGCCGAGCGCCTTGAGCCGGTCGGCACCCGATTCACGATCACGGTGCCTCTGGATCGCAGCGCCGTCCCTCGGCGCTATGGGGCTTCGACGAGCACCTGGACGGCAGAAGCACGCGCCTGAACGGGGTATGACTCCGCCACCGCTCCCGTGAACCACGCCCGTACGCGCTGGCCTTGCTCGAGCCGTTCGATGGTCGCGACGGTTCCGTCGGCTTCGAAGATGTCCGTATCCCGCGTCACGGTCACACTCGCCTTGTCGTAGAGCGGGGCGTAGGAGGACTCAGGTGGCCTCGGAGGGGCCTCCACAAGCAGCGTCACGATCCCGTCGCCTCGCGTGAGGCTCGTGACCTCGCCGGTGATGGAGGGCTCCTCGGTGGGCAAGCGCGGAGCGCAGGCCGCGAGGATGAGCGCGGCCGCTAGGGCCGCCCCCAGCGGTGCGATCACGGCTCCCAGGCGCATCTTCGCTCCCATCGCTACTCCCTCCGTATCCCTCATGAGTCTCTATGCCCGTTGGACTCACCGTGTGCTTGCGGGGGTTCGCAACGGTTCGAGACGTTCGAGACACGCGCCCGTGTGGCGCATCAACGTCTCTCGTGTCGTATCATCCTCGCGGACCGGGCGACTCAGAGGACAAGGACGAACTTCAACGATGACTTACCTTATGGTGATAGGCGGGTTCGCACTCCTGTTCGGAGGCGGCGAGTTCCTCGTGCGTGGCGCGGTCGCCGTATCGCGACGCATGAACATCTCGCCTCTGCTCATCGGCATGACCGTCGTGGCGTTCTGCACGTCGGCCCCGGAACTCGTCGTGTCGGTGCAATCCGCCTTGCAGGGCAATCCCGACATCGCCGTGGGCAATGTCGTGGGCTCCAACATCTGCAACATCGCGCTTATCCTTGGCTTGGCTGCTGTTCTGAAGCCCATATCCGTCCACCGGGTACAGGTTCGGCCCGACACGATCATGATGATAGCCGCGTGCGCGCTGCTCGTGGTGCTCGGCTTCTTCGGTGCGGTCGAGCGCTGGCAGGGAGCACTGATGGTGACGGTGCTCGTCGCCTACATAGTCGTGCAGTACCGCCGCGAGATGCGAGCGGGCACTGCGGCGGAGAACTGGCACGTCGAAGAGGCAGCCGAGTTCAAGGCCCGCCTGTCGGTCCCGCAGGCGATCGGCCTGCTGTTCGCGGGGCTTGTCGCGCTCGTGTTCGGCTCGCAGCTGCTCGTCGACGGCGCTACAAGCCTTGCGGCCGCGCTGGGAGTACCCGACGCGGTCGTGGGCCTCACGGTCGTCGCGCTCGGCACTTCGCTGCCCGAGCTTGCGACGTCGGCCGTGGCAGCCGTACGCGGTCATTCGGAGGTGGCGGTAGGCAACGTCGTCGGGTCGAACACCTTCAATGCGCTCGCCATCCTCGGCACGACGGCGGTCGTGCAGCCGGTGACGATCTCGTCGCAGATGGCGCGCATCGATATCCCGCTCATGTTGGCCGCATGTGCGTTCGCAGGGGCGGTGCTGCTCGTGTCCGGGCGCTTCGGGCGGGTGTTCGGCGCGTCGCTCGTGGCGGCCTACGTGGTCTACATCGTGTTCCTCTATACGCTCTAGCGCGGCTTCGGGTATCTAGTCACCGTCGTGCGCAACCAGGCGAAGGGAAGCTAGATGGGCGACGTGCTCGTCATTCAGTCGGCGGTGATCGTCACGGGCGGTGTCGTGCTGCTGGCGTTGCTGGTGTTTCAGGTGCTCGTGGGGATGCGGAAGGTCCGCTTCAAGGGCCCGCGGCACATGAAGGTGCACAAGTACGGGGCATGGATCCTGGTGATCATCGCCGTCATGCACGGCTTCGGCGCAAGCGCCTACGTCTTAGGTTGGTGAGGTTCGCCGGATCACAGCGGTCGATCGCGCCCCTCACGTTTGGGCTTTCGCCTATAATGACGCCCTGAAATCGCGCGGCGTGACTCGCTGCCGGCCATGAAGGAAGAGTTTCTTGATTGACGCTCCCGGGATCAGGCCCGGTTCACAAGGCAAGGTGCGCGACCTCTACGATCTGGGCGATCGGCTCCTGCTCGTCGCCACGGATCGGTTGAGCGCGTTCGACGTGGTGCTGCCTGACCCAATCCCGTTCAAGGGCGAAGTGCTCACCAAGCTCTCACTTTTCTGGTTCGAGCTTCTGGACGACGTCGTAGACAACCACCTGCTCTCCGCCGACGTTGCCGACTTGCCCGCCGAGTTCGCCCCGCACGCCGACTACCTGCGCGGCCGCTTCATGCTCGTGCGTAAGGCGCTCGTCTATCCGGTCGAGTGCATCGTGCGCGGCTACCTCGCCGGCTCCGGCCTTAGGGAGTACCAGCGCGCTGGGACCGTCTGCGGCATTGAGCTGCCGGAAGGTCTCGTCGAGTCGAGCCATCTGGGGGAGCCGCTGTTCACGCCCTCCACCAAGGCCGAGATCGGCGAACATGACGAGAACATCAGCTTCGACGAGGCGTCTGAGATCGTGGGGCCGATGATCGCTGAGGAGCTCAAGTCTGCGTCGATCGCGGTCTACTCTGCAGCGAGCGAGCACGCAGCGGCGCACGGCGTCATCATCGCCGACACGAAGTTCGAGTTCGGCGACGTGGACGGGCGCATGACGCTCGTCGACGAGGTGCTCACGCCTGACTCAAGCCGGTTCTGGCCCGCCGACACATATGAGCCGGGACGGGCTCAGGCGAGCTTCGACAAGCAGTTCGTGCGCGACTGGCTCGAGGAAAGCGGCTGGGACAAGGAACCGCCGGCGCCCAGACTGCCTGCGGATGTCATCGAGGCGACGAGCGCGAAGTACATCCTGGCCTACGAGCTCATCACGGGTCGCCGGTTCGAACCGGAAGGCGGCTGATCGGCGTGTCGCGGCGCAGTCCTCTGAACGAACGGTACGGCCGCCATACGGCGCCGTCCGGCACAACGCGTAAGTCCGCGGCGTCCGCCAAGCTCAAGCGCACCAGTTCAACGGCGTCTGGCGCGACGAAGAAGCCTGTTTCATCGGCGAGTAGGCGCCGCCCTCTTGTGGTGCACCCTGCGACTCCGGAGTACAAGCGGCTGCGGCTCGTGTGGTGGTTCTGCCTTGGCGGCGCCATCGTGCTGTCGACCGTCGCTTGGCTGCTCTGGCGCAACGAGGACGCGCGCACGGTGGGCAACTGGGTGCTTGGCGCGGGTTATGCGCTGATCTTCGTCGCGGTGGGCATCGACTGGTTCAGGCTGAGGCCGATGCGCCAGGAGTGGGCTGCGACTCACGGCGGTGACGGCGCGACGAAGCCGGCCGAGAAGTCCTGACCGCGCTCATGGAAGGAAGCACACGGTGGCGCGCTACGAGATCTTCGTGACGTACAAGACCGGCATCTTCGACCCGCCCGGCGCGACTGCCGAGCGAGCGCTCGCGAACCTGGGCTACGGCGGCGTCGAGAGCGTCCAGATAGGCAAGTACATCCGGCTCGCGGGTGACGTTTCGCTCGCGCAGGCTACCGAGATGTGCGAGAAGCTGCTCGCCAACCCCGTAATCGAGGACTTTCGCATCGAGACGGTCGAGGAGTAGCGATATGCGCTTCGGCGTCGTCACGTTCCCAGGATCGAACTGCGAGCAAGACGTCGTTCACGCCGCGCGCTTCCTGGGTCTTCAGGCCGACTACATCTGGCACGGCGACACGTCGCTCGACGGTTTCGACGCGGTCGTACTGCCCGGGGGGTTCGCCCATGGGGACTACATCCGGTGCGGCGCGGTGGCCCGGTTCAGCCCGGTGATGAGCGAGGTCGTGCGCTTCGCTGAGAAGGGCGGGCCGGTGCTCGGCATATGCAACGGCTTCCAGATACTCACCGAGGCGCACCTGTTGCCCGGCGCCCTGCTGCGCAACAGCGGCCTCAAGTTCATCTGCCGCAGCCAGCCGCTGCGCGTGGACGGTTCGTGCGACTGGCTCGACCTGCCGCGCGGCACGGTGCTTGAAGTCCCAATCAACCACAACGAAGGCAACTTCACCTGTGATGAAGCGACGCTCGAGCGCCTGAACGAGAACGGTCAAGTCATCGTCCGCTACTGCGAGGCGGACGGTTCGGGCGCCGCAGGCGGTAGCGCGCCGAACGGGGCGTTCGACGACATCGCCGGCATCTGCAACGAGCGCGGCAACGTGTTCGGCCTGATGCCCCATCCTGAGCGCGCTGTCGACCCTGTGAGTGGTGGCACGGATGGCCAGCCGTTCTTCACGACGATCGTGCGTACGCTCGCCGAGGTTGCCGGATAGCGCAAGGCAACCTCTCGCTGGGCGGGCCGGTGAGCGCGCCCTTACCTCGCAACCGTGAAGGAGCGTGGCGCGCTCGTGGCCGGAAGCCGGCTGCCGGTACCCGCTGACGAGGCCTTGACTTGCCAGCTGCCCGCATAGGGCAGGGTTGCGCGGTACGAGTACGAAGAGTAAGTGGTCTTCGGTGCAAGCGTGAGCGTCACGGTCTTGTACGTCTGGTACGACCCGCTGACCTTACGGCGGAGTGTGAGCTTCACCGAACCCTCATGCTTCGGCGATACCCTGCCTGAGATCGTGAACGCGGAGCCCTTCCGTGGCGTGCTGACGGAAAGCGCGGGTGTCGTCAGCGACACGGCGGGAGGCGCGCCAACGGTCGCGGTGCGCACGGCCGTCCACGATGCCCCGCGGTCCGAAGAGTGCCACAGTCCGCGTCCGGATGAGTCCGAGCCGGCGAGCACGACGTGTGTCCCGCCGCCGGAGCCGACGGCCTCGACGTTCGACAGCGGCGTGGTGACAGGCGCCCAGCTCGAGACGCCTTCCGCAGACGCGAACACCGCGGCGGCGCCCTCGTAGCCGTTCGTGCCGGAGTTGCCGACCATCCAAACCGCGCCTGGCGCGAGCGCACCGCGGATGAGGGAGACCGTGGGCTGCAAATGGACGTAACCGCCTGCGGCGGACGTGGCGAACAGGTCGCTCGACCACGCAATGAGCGTACGGGCAGGGAAGCCGCTAGGCGAGCCGAGCGCCCATGTCCTGCCACCGGAGGCGATCAGATCGTTGAAGCCCCACGCAGTCCGGCCGCTGCCCATCAACCAGTTCACGCCCCCATCGCTGGTGCGCATGATCCAGTCGGCACTCGTCGCCATGCCGCTGTTGCCCGCGATGGCGACGGCGGTGAGCGCAGCCATCCCCGGGTGCGGTGTCCGCGTCCAGGTCTTGCCAGCGTCTGTGCTGCGCCACACGACGCCGATGGTCTTCTTCAGGGAGGTATCGTACGCGCTCCCTACTGCTATCACGGTGCTCGAGTTGGCCCAGGCAACCGCGTTGAGCCGGTCTGCAGCGTCGGGAATGGATTGACTGGTCCACGAGCGGCCGCCGTTCGCGGTCCGCATGACACTGCCACTCTCGCCCACCACCACGCATACGGTGGTCGATCCAGGCTGATACGCGGCACCCCTGAGCAGGCGGTACGACTCCGAGAGCCGGTAGGCGTACCAAGCCCTGCCGCCGTCGGCGGTGGTGAGGATCATGCCCTGCGCAGCGGCGACCCCGCGAGCGCTCGAGGCAAACGTGAGGTCCCTCGTCGGCGCGATCGCAAGGGTCTCAGCGCCGGCCACCGCAGGAGCAAGCGCGCAGCACAGCGCAGTTGAGGCTGCCAGCCCGATCATGCGTGTACGTGTGTCCATGAGAATCCTCCCGTCCGCCCCTGCGCACGAAGATAGGCTGGTCGCGGCGTCCGGTCAACGCGCTCCTCCCGACGGGGCGCGTGGTAAGCCCATGGTAAGAGTGTGATGTGACGCTTCTCCTATGGTCACCTGACAGCCACGCGCGCGGCTCGTCCAGGTGAACCATGTGAGAGGGGGCGCATCATGCGTCAACACATACTTCGTCGTGTCGCCACATTCGTGGCGTGCGCGCTCGTCATCGCCTCGGTGCCTACTCTGGCCGGCGCCGTGCCCGCGGAGGCGAAGAATCAGATCAAGCGTCCGAACAAGGACGGCTCGGTCCCTTCGAAGTGGGACCTCGAGAAGCCGGAGGTCGAGCCGCACCCCGATGAGGCGCCGGCCGCTGCAGGCGGCACCGGTGACGGTGTCAACAGCCTCCTGTTCGGCGCATTCGACAGCGGCGACATGATCGTGGCGCTCGGGACGCCGCTCGGTCACGCGGGCTGCTGGGACGCCACCCGCTATCGTGGCAGCATCCATGACTTCTGTGTCTGGAGCGCAAACACGACGCCTCGTAACGGCGTGCAGCTCGAACAGCCGAGCAAGTACCGCGCATACGACCTGGCCTATGGTCTGTGGGTGCCGTCCAGGTACTACCACGGCAACTCGGTCAAGGACTACTGTGCGGCGCAGAACGGCGAACCGTACAACATCAGCTCGTCGAAGACCAACACGGCTGAGTGGTACTGCAGCAAGCTTCCATGGAAGGGCTGGCAGGTGCGTGCCGGTGTCGACCTGGATGCGGACGGCGGCTACTGGGTCTGGCCCGTCGACCTGCTGAACGACTCCGAGACCAGGGTGTTCGTTTCATCGAACTAGCAGGCGTTCGGAGAGGGGCGCCGGTACCGGCGTCCCTCTTCCCAAACGAAGGAGGGGACCGTGTCGGCAGTTACGAGAGCCTTGAGTGCGGGACTTGTGGTGGCAGTCGCGATAGCGCTGGGGGGCTGTGGGGGCCGGGAGGCGAGGAGCGAGGGGGCGCCGCTCGGCGCCGTACTCGAGGCGGGCCGGAGTCCTGCGCTTATCGTCATCGATCTAGATTCCGGCAAGACGGTCGAGCGCGTGCCGCTGCGCTCTCTCGCCCTCGACGTAGCTGCGGACGCGCAGGAGCGGCTCTTCATCACGGCGCAGTGCGGCGGCGTGTCGAACGATGCCGACAACGCACTCGGCGTCATCGACGCGGGCGACGGCTTCTCACTTGACTACGTAGAGCTCGACTACCCGAACCCGGGGAGCCTCATTTCCGTCGGCTCGGGGAAGGCGTTCCACATGAACGGCTGGATGGACCAGCAAGGCTTGGTCGTGGGGATTGTCGACGCGCCGCGCCGCACGGTGCTCCGTGACGGCCGTGTCGCTGGCCTGACCGGCGGGGTGTCAAACGCGGGAGGGAGCCTCTGGGCCCCTGCGGTGTCGCAAGAGGGGACCGAGAGTCTGGTGCGCATCGACGCCGAGACCCTCGAGTCCACCGTCGTTGCTTCCGGAGCGCGCATGCCCGCGCTCATCGCAGGCGAACTCGCTCTCGGCGGCGCGATGGTAGCCGCCACCGTGGAGAGCGGTACGGTGCCCGGTGTCACGGTGGGGATGCGTCGGTTCGACGGCACGGCCGCCTCACTTGCCGAACGCCCGCTTCTCGTAGACCTCGCAGACGGGCCGGGCCGCAGGACAGCGGTCGTCGGCGGCACGCTCGCCTTCGTGGACTTCACTGACGTCAACCCCGACGAGCACGGCGAGGCCGTGCTGCTGGTCCCGCTGACACTCGATTCCACTCCGGTGCGTGTCCCCTTCCCGGGCGGGCCGGCCGCAATCTGCGCCCTAGGCGAGAGTTTCGTTGTCCTGGAGGCCTACACGGGTAGACTCATCAGGCTCGATCCGCGTACCGGAGCGAAGAAGGTGATCGCGACACTCAAGGGCCCGAAGGGCAGATTCGTCGATCTCGCAGTGCTGCCCTGACGAAGCGGAGCGCCGTCGGGCTTTCGGCTACAATCCGAGGCGACTCTCACCCCCCGTCCCCGAGGAGCTTCCGCTGTGACCGTCGTCTCAGACCTCTCGCCCGAACTCGCCCCGAAGCTCGCCGTCGAGCTGGGCCTCAGGCCGTCCGAGTACGAGCACGTCGTCGAGATCCTCGGGCGCACACCCACCGTCACCGAGCTCTACATGTACTCGCTCATGTGGAGCGAGCACTGCAGCTACAAGCACTCGAAGAAGGCGCTGCGGATGTTTCCCACTGATGGGCCGCACGTGCTCCAGGGCCCCGGGGAGAACGCCGGTGTCATCGGAGTCGGTGACGGCTGGGCGGTCGCGTTCAAGATGGAGTCCCACAACCACCCGAGCGCGATCGAGCCATACCAGGGTGCGGCCACCGGCGTGGGCGGCATCATCCGCGACATCTTCACGATGGGCGCACGGCCCATCGCGAGCCTTGACAGCCTACGCTTCGGCACGCTCGACAAGGCCCGGCAGCGTTACCTCTTCGAGGGCGCCGTCGCCGGCATCGGCGGCTACGGCAACTGCCTTGGGGTGCCCACGGTAGGCGGCGAGGTCTACTTCGAGGAGGCCTACGAGGGCAACTGCCTCATCAACGCGATGTCCATCGGATTGATGCGCGAGGAGAACCTCACCCGGGCGGTCGCCGCCGGCCCTGGCAACTTGGTGCTGCTCATTGGCTCGACTACCGGGCGCGACGGCATCGGAGGCGCGAGCGTGCTCGCGAGCCAGGAGTTCGACGAGCGCGCCGAAGACAAGCGCCCGAGTGTCCAGGTGGGCGATCCGTTCGAGGAGAAGCTGCTCATCGAGGCGTGCCTCGAGCTGCTTGAGAACAAGCTGCTCGTGGCCCTTGGCGACTGCGGCGCGGCCGGTCTCACGAGTTCGATCAGCGAGATGGCGAGCCGGGGCGGCGTAGGCGTCGAGATCGATGCGAGTGTTGTTCCGCAGCGCGAGCCCGGGATGAAGGCCTTCGAGATCATGGTGTCCGAGAGCCAGGAGCGCATGGTCGCCGTGGTCGAGCCGGGCAAGCTCGAGCGCGCTCAGGTGGTCTGCGCGAAGTGGGGACTCCGCTCGACGGTGATCGGTGCCGTGACCGGCACGGGACGGTTCGTCGTCCGGATGGGAGACGAGGTCGTCGGCGACATGCCCGCCGCCTCGCTCGCGCACGATGCGCCTCTCTACGACCCCGCCATGATTCGACCCGCCTACCTCGACGAGGTTCAGGCATTCGACACATCGACGCTCGCACACCCTGAGAGTCCTGAAGCGCTCCGTGAGACGTTGCTCGGCCTGCTCGCTAGCCCCAACATCTGCTCGCGCTCATGGATATGGGAGCAGTACGACCACCAGGTCATGGTGAACACGGTAGTGCTGCCGGGCAGCGACGCGGCGGTGCTGCGTATCGGCGACACCGGGCGTGGGGAGATGACACGTCGCGCCATCGCGGTATCGAGTGACTGCAACGGCCGCTACTGCTACCTCGATCCGTACGTGGGCGCTCAGATAGCGCTGGCCGAAGCCGCGCGCAACGTGACGTGCGCCGGCGGCGAGCCGGCGGCAATCACCGACTGCCTCAACTTCGGCAACCCCGAGAAGCCCGAGGTCTTCTACACGTTCCACGAGGCGGTTCGCGGCATGTCGGACGCGTGCAAGGCGTTCGGGATCCCCGTGACCGGCGGCAACGTGAGCTTCTACAACGAGAGCTTCGGCCAACCCATCTACCCTACGCCCACTGTGGGGCTCGTCGGGCTCATAGACGACGTCGACCAGGTGTGCACGCTGGCGTTCAAGGACGAGGGCGACGTGATCGTGCTCGTGGGTGAGGGCTACGGCGAACTCGGCGG
>JBBIJX010000051.1:0-11794 GCA_037445775.1 Actinomycetota bacterium | reverse complement strand
TGGAGGCGACGCCCGGATTCGAACCGGGGATAAGGGCTTTGCAGGCCCCTGCCTTGCCACTTGGCCACGTCGCCGTCTGGGCGGCGCATGCGCGCCATGTCAATCACGAAAGGTCGGCCGCTGCTGGCCTCATCTGGGCCGTGGGCCGACCTTCGCTGAGGGTCGATGGAGCGGACGACCGGATTCGAACCGGCGACCCCAACCTTGGCAAGGTTGTGCTCTACCAACTGAGCCACGTCCGCGCGCAACGGCTAGTCTAGCGATTGGGTATGGGGCGTGCAAGACCGGATTTCCGCTGGTGAACGCGGTCTGACCGATTGGGGTCTATGCAGGCGATATCGCTTTGGTACACTATCGACCGCTGCCCTCGGGCGGCGTCGCATGACCGATGGGCGCTTAGCTCAGGGGGAGAGCACTTCCTTGACGCGGAAGGGGTCAGAGGTTCAAATCCTCTAGCGCCCACCATCGACTTCAAGAGGCCCCGGCACGTCGTGCGCGGGGCCTTCGTGTGTCCCGGATTCCTCCGCACGGCGTGTGCGCTCCTGGCCGGGCGCTCCCCCTGCTATGCTGGCGATGCAGTCGTCTTCTTGGGGGTGGCCGTGTTCTCGTCTGCTGTCACGAACGCCTCGCACTACACCTTTCCCTATGTGGGTCTGCGACTGCACGCCGACGGAGAGGTCCGCAGTGTCGCCGCCGCGTTCATGGTCATCAACGAGCAGGGCTGGATCGTCACGTCGGCGCACGTGATCGAGGAGATCCTCGCGAGCAGGTCGTCCGCGGAGGGTGGCGAGCGGATCGCCGACGATGCGCAGCGGGTCGTCGAGCGCTCCGAGATCTGGGCGATCCCCGGATTCAACCGGCTGAAGCCCGGCATTCGCGAGGGCCGGGTGAATCCGGGAGCAGATCTCGCGACGGGTCGTCTTGACCCCTTCGACCCCTCGGTCATGACCGGCTATCCGGTCTTTCGTGACACTCAGTCCTATCCTCTCAGTCAGGGCGAATCCGTGTGCCGTCTCGGTTTCCCGTTCCACGGGGTGAGTGCGCGCTACGACACAGCGCGGCGATCGTTCGACGTTGCAGGCGACGCATTCCCTGTGCCGAGCTTCGCGCTCGACGGTATCATCGCGCGCTTCAACCGCAGGTCAGGCCCTGACGGTGCGAGCGCCCTATTCGTCGAGACGTCCTCTCCGGGTCTGCGCGGTCAGTCGGGAGGTCCGCTGCTTGATGTGGACGGCCGGGTCTGCGGCGTGCAGTCGCACACCGCACACCTCGACCTGGGTTTCAACGCAAGCTATGTCGACGGTGACGGCGCCCGCGTGGTTGAGCGCCAGTTTCTGAACGTGGGACTCGCGTCGCATGTCGATGAGGTACGGGCGCTGCTCGACCAGGACGGCGTCAGTTACCGGGTCGACTGAGGGCTGCGGGTGTTTTCGGCGGGCGTTGGGTCACGCGGCGACGATCGGCGACGCGTTCGGGTCGAGCGGGTTGGTGCGCACCACGAGAGAGAACAGGTGCGGGTAGCCCGACTGCAGGTGCTCCAAGTAGCCGAGCCACTCCGCACCCAGAGCCGAGTACGCACGCCTCACATCGACCGCAAGGTGTGCGATGTCGCTCGCGGGCAGCCCGTGCAGCGCCGGCCGCGCCTCAAGTTCCTCTGACACGTGGGTGATGGCCCAGAGGAGATCTGTGAACGTGCCGTGCTCGTGGAGCGACTGGTTGCTCAGCAGTCCGAGCAGGTACGCGCGCTGGTCGCCCAGCGTGTCGCGCAGCATTGCCAGGAAGTCGCCGTCGAGCTCGAGACGAGGCTCATGGGCGGCGAATCCGGTGCGTGCGCGCGCGTAGTCCCGCGCCGTCCAGCCCGCAGAAGGGATGAGGTCGGCGCGGACGTTCGCCATCTCCTCGTCACACTGCGCGAATGTCTTGAGCAGGCCAGTTCCAACCTGAGCGAAGAAGGCCCCCACGATCATGTTCAGCTTCTCGCGCGTCTCATCGCGACGCCGACTCTGGATGGCGCCGTCGATGACGATCGTGACGAGCAAGACCTGCAGGAAGAGGAAGGCGATGTCGCCCACGAGGAAGCGCCACATCTCGCTGCGAAGCTGTGGGTCAGGGAACGCCGACCAGCGCACCGTGTACAGCGCGATCGTCAGCGTAGCGAGCAGGACGACGAGCCAGAGTTGCCACGGTGCGACGCGCCTCATTGCGTGCTCCTTGCGTGTTCGGGTACATACCGACGCAAGGATATACACATGGAGCCCGGTGGAGGAGAGCACTATGGCCCCGCATGTGCGCATCGTCGTCGCGGTGGCGCTCGCCATCGCGATTGGGGTCGGCGTCTCCGGCTGCGCCTCAGCCGCAGAACCGGCGGCCCCCGAAAATGCCGCTCCGGCTCCGGTACCTACGGATGACCCGGGTGCCGCGCTCGTCGAGCAGAAGTGCAGCATGTGCCACGGCACCGATCGCGTGTGGGCGAAATCCCAGGACGCGGCAGGGTGGGCGAAGACGATCGAGCGGATGAAGAGCAACGGACTCGTTCTCGGTGCGGAGGAAGAGAAGGCGATCATCGACTACCTGGGCTCACGTTGATCTGACCCTGTGCTGCCAAGCTGAGTGCCGCGCCGTAGAGTGGGCAGGGTCGGCCCAGCCGGTCAGCCGTCGAGTTCGGGTCCGTCCTGGACGTACGGTGAGTCGTTCGGCACGATGAGCCTGGTCGCCCCCGGCAGCACGCGGGCGGCGAACGGGCTGAGCGCGTCGAGTGCGTCGCCGTCAGCCTGCATTCGCAAAGGCGGGTAAGCGCTCAACTCGAGTTCGCGTGCAGAGTAGATGTCGACGCTCGCCGAGCGGTCGGGGTAGTGGCCAACGCGATCGAGCATCGCCGCGAACACGGCCGGGATGAGCCCCGCGACGTACTTGGTGCGCAGCACGACCACATCGAGTCGTCCGTCGCGTGGGTCCCATTCAGGCGTCATCGCCAGCTCGAACTGGATGCGGCCGAAGTTCACGAGCAGCACGGCGATACCGTCCGTGTGGACGTGCTCGCCGTCGAGCACGAGTTCGAACTTCGACACCGTCGGCGCGAGGTTCGACACAGCGGCGAGCAGGTAGGCGGCCGCGCCGAACGCCGCCTTCATAGGCTGCGCCGTACGCATGATGTCGGCGTCGAAACCTGCGCCCGCCATGACGATGAAGCCGCTGCGGCTCGGCGCGCCGTCGGGCGCAGGGCGCGTCAGCTCACCTAGGTCGAAGCAGACGGGCGTGCCAGCGAGAGCGACGTCGGCGAGGCTGCGGGGGTCCAAGGGAAGGCCTAGGTTCATCGACAGAAGGTTGGCGGTGCCGGCTGGATAGGCCAGAATCGGCACGCCAGACTCGCGCGTCTCGTAGCAGACGCTCGAAAGCGTCCCGTCGCCGCCCGCCGCGACGATGAGGTCGAACATGGCAGCGTCGGCGACGAGTTCCTCGAGGCGGCGGTCCTGGGCGGCGAACCGAAGCACCGTCTCAACACCCTCGATGCCAAGCACGCGCAGGAACGCGTAGAGTCCGGCGCCAAGCACGCGCAGGAACGCGTAGAGTCCGGCGTCACCGCCACCGGCTCTCGTGTTGACGATTACTAGCGCCTTCACCCGCGTCCTCCCGTGGGTCGTCATGCGCGGCGCAGTCGACTACCCTTCTCATACCAGAGATACCCGAGAACCGATGAAGGTGCATCCGGCGAAAGGCGGTCAAGCGTGTTCGTTACCGATGTCGCGGAGCTGCGTTCTCTCGTGACGCGGCTGCGTTCCGCGCGAGCGGTAGGTATCGACACGGAGTTCATGCGCGAACGCACGTACTTCGCCAAGCTGTGCCTCGTCCAACTCGCGACGGACGAAGTGAGCGCCATCGTCGATCCGCTGGCGATCGCCGACCTCGCTCCACTGTGCGACCTGCTATCCGACCGGTCTGTGGTGAAGGTCATGCATGCCGGCGCCCAGGACCTCGAGATCTTCCACCGTTTCTGCGGCGGAGGAGTGGCGCCCGTCTTCGATACGCAGGTCGCCGCGACGCTCGTAGGCTTCCCCCATACGCAGGTCGCCGCGACGCTCGTAGGCTTCCCCCAGCAGGTCGGGTACGGAGCGCTCGTCAACGACCTCCTCGGCGTCAGACTCGACAAGGCGGACTCCTTCACGGACTGGTCACGCCGGCCGCTCGCGGACACTCAGATCGAATACGCGCTCAACGATGTCCGATACCTGCCTGAGGCGTATCGTAGGCTTAGCCAACGCATCGATGCGCAAGGCCGGACCGACTGGCTCGCTGCGGACGTGGCCCGGCTCGAGAATCCGGAGACCTACCGCGTCGTGCCCGAGGAGCAGTGGCGGCGCGTTAAGCGGGTCTCGTCGCTCAACAGACGGCAGCTGGCGATCGCGCGCGAAGTGGCGGCTTGGCGCGAGCGTGAGGCGATGCGGCGAGACGTACCGAAACGATGGGTGATCGGCGACGAGAGTATCGTCGAGGTCGCGCGGCGAGCGCCTCGCTCTACGGAAGAAGTCGCGGCGATCCGCGGCGTGCCCGACAAGGTTGGCAAAGGAGCGGTGAGCGGCCTTCTCAGCGCCGTCGCGCGCGGTCTCGACGTTCCCGATGAAGAGCTCCCGTGCCTGCCGAAGCGCCGACGCTTGGCGGGCGATGTGGACGCGGCAATCGATCTGATGGTCGCCCTCGTGCGCCTCTGCGCGAAGGAGAACGGCGTCGCCATGCCCCTACTGGCCTCGCGCGACGACCTCGAGCGATTGGCTGCTGGAGAGAGGGACGGTCACCCTCTGCTGGGCGGTTGGCGCCAAGAGATGGTCGGGAGTCAACTGCTCGAGCTTCTTGATGGACGACTCTCACTCACGCTCGACGATGGGGAGATCGTGGTGAGAAGGGTGGAATAGCGGAGCGGCACGGTGTTCGCAGTACGCGAAGCACGCTGATGGAAGGCCCTGCAGGCGAAGCCGCATGCCGGTAGCGCCCGGAAGAGGTGGGAGAGGATGGATTACCTGAACTCGCAATGGCTGCTGCTCATGATTGTGACCGTGGCGCTCGGCGGACTCACGCAGGCATATATTCGCTTCACGTTTCGCAAGTGGAGCCACGTGCCGGTGGCGAGCGGCCTGTCCGGCGCTCAGGTAGCGCGGCGGATTCTCGACGCGAATGGGCTTGCCGCGGTGCCGGTGAACCCCGTCACCGGTACCCTCACCGACCACTACGACCCGCGCTCGCGGCAACTCGCGCTGTCCGAGGGCGTGTACGGTGCTGCCACGGTGGCGGCTGCCGGGGTCGCCGCTCACGAGGTAGGACACGCGATCCAAGACGAACAGGAGTACGTCTGGGGAAACATCCGCACGGCGATCGTGCCGGTTGTCAACTTCGGCTCGTCGGCGGCCGGGATCCTGATCCTCATGGGCCTCGTCATGCCCGCCTTCGCGGGGCTGCTATGGCTCGGCATACTCGCCTACTCTGCGGCCGTCATCTTCCAGATCATCACGCTTCCCGTCGAGTTCAACGCCTCAAGGCGTGCGCTCGTCACGCTCGAGATGAATGGCGTCATGCCTCCCGACCAGCTCGCAGGGGCTCGGCAGGTCCTCACCGCGGCCGCCCTCACTTACGTCGCCGCGGCACTCATCTCACTGCTGAACCTGTTCTACTATCTTGGACTTGCACGCCGGAGCTGAATTCGTGGGGCGTGTCATAGGCGCTTAGTAGAATCCGCGCGATGCGGATGGAGGGGGGAGCGTGACCGAGCAGCGAGCGCTGTCCGTCACCGAGGCGATGAACCTCGCGAAGGGCGCCCTTGAGTCGGTGCGGGTGACGGTCGTTGGCGAAGTGGCGAAGTCTCTGAGTTCAACGACAAACCCGGCTACAAGGCGGCCTACTTCACCTTGTGTGACGGATCCGCCTCGATGTCTTGTCTGATGTGGCGTGATGCGTACCAGGCATCAGGAGTGACGCTGGCGTGCGGGATGCTCGTCGAGCTCGCGGGCCAATTCTCGGCGTATGTGCCGAAGGGACGCATGCAGTTCACCGTGCGCAAGCTGAGCGTCGCCGGCGAGGGCGTTCTGCGGCTCCGCGTGGCTGAGCTCGCGCGTCGCCTGGAAGTCGAGGGGCTGATGCGCGCCGATCGAAAGCGGCCGCTGCCCCGGCATCCCGAGCGCATCGCGCTCGTGACATCTCCTCGCGGCAAGGCGGTCCACGATGTGATCCGGACGCTGCGCCGCCGCTACCCGCTCGCGGAACTCTTCATCGCAGGAGTCCAGGTGGAGGGGACGGGCGCGGAGTCCGCGCTCGTCGAAGGAGTGTCGGTCGCGGCTCAGGCCCACCCCGACGTGGTGCTGCTCGTGCGCGGCGGTGGCAGCTACGAGGATCTGATGCCGTTCAACACCGAGTCACTTGCACGCGCGATCGTCGCCTGTCCCGTCCCGGTCGTGACCGGCATCGGGCATGAGCCGGACACCTCGATTGCGGATATGGTCGCAGACTTGCGCGCCTCCACGCCCACGGCGGCCGCCGAGGCTGTGGCGCCCTCACTCGAAGACGTTCGGGTCCTGCTCGAACGTGAGCGGCGTTCGCTCGGCCGAGCGTTGCAGCATCGGGTGGCGCGATCGGCCCATCGGGTTGTGCGGCTCGCGGAGCGGCCGATGTTTCGGGACCCCCACACGATCGTGGGATCCGCAGCACAGGCCGTCGACTTGGCGGGCGTGCGTCTACGACAGGCGCTCCCGGAGCGTCTAGCGCGTGACGAGCTGCGCCTCGTCCACGTCCGCGAGAGGCTTTGCCGGGCTGGATCGCTCATCCTCGAACGCGCAACGGGCAGGGTCTCGGGGTGTGCGGGGCGACTGCACGACCTGTCGCCGCTCGCGATCCTCGCGCGCGGGTACTCCGCGAGCTTCCTAGCGGACGGGATGACCGTCTTCAGTCAAGTGGCGCAGGTTCGGCGGGATGACCGTCTTCAGTCAAGTGGCGCAGGTTCGGCCGGGTGATCGGCTGTTCGTGCGCGTTTCGGACGGGCGGGTGGGGTGCAGGGTAGACGAAGTCGAGATGGAGGAGTAGATGGAGGAACGCGACAAAGTGGCGGATGCCACCGAGATGGGCTTCGGAGCGGCGCTCACTGAGCTCGAGGGCATCGTCGCACAACTCGAGGGGGGACAGCTCGAGCTAGAGGATAGTCTGGATCGCTACGAGCGGGGCGTGAGTCTTTTGAAGTCGCTCCAGGAACGCCTTGCGGCAGCGCAGCAGAAGGTGACGATGCTCATCGGTGACCTGGAGGCTGAGGCCGCAGACGACTCCACAGAGGAGGCGTGACATGGAGACGTGCATCTTCTGCGACATCGCCGCAGGCACCATAGCCGCAACGTTCGTCTACCACGACGAGGACGTGATCGCGTTCGACGATGTCGCTCCGCAGGCACCGGTACACACCCTCATCGTTCCGCGCGCCCATCACGAGCACCTGGGGGACCGGGTGAGCGACCGGCTCCTGGGTGCGCTCTTCGCGGCGGTGCCGCGGGTCGCCGAGGCCAAAGGCATAGCGGATAGCGGGTATCGCACCATCGTGAACTGCGGCCCAGATGCGAACCAGACCGTGCCGCACCTTCACATCCACGTTCTGGGCGGACGCCCCATGGCACATGGCATGGTGTGCTTCGTCGACGAGTGACGTGTCCCGCGCCGTCCCCGTCACGTTCCTGCCGTCCCGGGTCACCGCCTGGGTCGATGCCGGGACCACTGTGCTGGATGCCTCTCGGCGCGTCGGCGTTGGTATAGAGACGCGTCGTGTGGCGGGCGCGGTACCTGCGGGAAGTGTGGCGTGCGAGTTATCGAAGGGTCGCTCTCACCCGTCGAGCCGCAGGAGCGTGCGGTAGCCGGGTCGCGTGAGTACGTTCGCCTCGCTTGCCGCGCTCGAATCGCGGGTCCGGTTACGGTGCGTCCCGTCGTCGCGGGTGATGCCGCAGTCGTGCCCGCGCGCACCGCCGACGGCGTCGGGCGTCCACTCGTCGCAGGCGTCGATCTCGGCACGACGAACGTCTCAGCCGCAGTCGTCGAGCCGGAGTCGGGAGTCGAACTCGGCCGAGCCACGGTTCCCAATGCCCAGCGCTCTTGGGGCGGCGATGTTGTATCGCGCGTCACGGCTGCGCTCGAGGACTCAGTCGGGGCGCTACGGGACGCTGCCGTCTCATCGGTGGCATCTGCGCTGGCGGCGGCTGCGGGCGCTGGCGGCGGCTGCGGGCGACTCACTCTCACGGGTAACGCGACTCGTGATCGCCGGCAACACGACAATGAGCGCTCTTATCACTGGTGCTGACGTCACCCCGTTGGCATCGGCCCCGTTCTCGACGGTCCGGCCCCGAAGCGCCACGTGGCCGGGGGACCTCACCGGATCGCTCGCTGAGGGTGTCACGATCGAAGTCGTGGCGCCTATCGCATCGTTCGTCGGTGGCGATGTGCTCGCCGGGCTCGTCGGGCTAGGCATCGAGCAGGCTCCCGCCGGGACGCTCATGGTCGACATCGGGACGAACGCCGAGGTGACGCTGTGGGACGGCGATCGGATCACCGTGGCGTCGGCTCCGGCCGGTCCGGCTTTTGAAGGCGCTGGCATCACGTCGGGCGGTCCGGCGGTCAGTGGAGCAGTCACTGCGGTCCAGATCGACAATGGCGGGGTGCTCCGCCTCGAGACAATTGGATGTGCGCCCGCCCGATGGTTCTGTGGCGCGGGGCTCGTCTCCGCCCTTGGTGCGCTGCGGGCCTCAGGACACCTTGAACCTTCCGGCTCTCTACGCGCGGATGGTCCTTTGGCGGCGAGGTTCGCGCGTGACGAAGATGATGTGCTGGGTGTCGACCTCGGGGAAGTTCCAGGGTCGCTGGTCATCACGCAGCTCGACGTTCGCACGCTGCAGCTCGCGAAGGCCGCAGTCCGCGTTGCCATCGAGGGCGTGCTGCGCGAGACCGCCCTCAAGGCGGTAGATCTAGCTGAGGTGCGGGTGGCGGGCGCGTTCGGCGGGGCGCTGGACGCCGCTGACCTCGTGGCGCTCGGCATGCTGCCAAGCGGTGTCGCTGATCGGGTCGTCTCGGTTGGTAACGCAGCGCTGACGGGCGCGGTGGCGCTTGCTATCGAGCCAGAACTCGTCGCAGTCTCGCGGTGCCTGGCGGACACGGCGCGCAGTGTCGAGCTGGTGTCCGCGCCCGGGTTCGGTGACTCGCTGATAGCTGCGCTCGCGTTCGACGTCGCGGACACCTGAGCGCGGAATGGTGTGGCGCTGACGGGGGAGACGAAAGCCCCGGCCTTCGGGCCGGGGCTTTCTCAATCCTTCCCTGCGGATTACCCCTGAGTCTCTTCGGGCGAGCGCACCCTTCGGTTCGCAGTCCAAGGCGATGCCGGTCGCCTTTTCGCCCGTTGCCGGTTGCCGTCCGGATCCCCCGGAAGCGGCGGTATTTAGGGAAGGGAAACCTGTCAATGCCGACACCTTACTCTCGCCCACGAGCGAAATCAACGGAAATCGCGTTGAACCTTCTTCAGGAATTCGCGGATGAGCGCACGCGTCACCGTGCACGGGATATGCCCTGCCGTCCACCGAGAAGGACGTGCCGTCCACCTGTTTCAGGCAACGAGCCGGACGGATTGCGTGCGTACTATAGGTGCACGGCCCCGCTGAGGGGCCGTCCTGTTCGCACGGAGGGGTCCGCGCCGCGGCTCAGCGGTGTGGCGCCGAAGAGGATGAAGGAGGACGGTATGACTGACGAGTCTGCTGCCATCAAGTCGCTGGCCGGTGAGTCGCAGGTCATCAACCCGCCCGCCTGGGTGTCGGAGCGCGCCTGGATCACGTCGATGGCCGAGTACAGGGAGATGTATGACCGTTCGGTCAAGGATCCGGAGGGATTCTGGGCCGAGATGGCCGAGACCTACCTGCACTGGGAGAAGAAGTGGGACACGGTCCTTGAGTACGAGTTCGATACCCCGCGAGTGGAGTGGTTCAAGGGCGGACGGACCAACGTCGCCTACAACTGCCTGGACCGGCACCTGACCACGTGGCGCAGGAACAAGGCCGCGATCATCTGGGAGAGCGACGAAGGCCGCAGTAAGATCTACACCTACCAGTCGCTCTACTACAAGGTCTGCCGCTTCGCGAACGTCCTGCGCAAGCACGGTGTGAAGAAGGGCGACCGCGTCGCGATCTACATGCCCATGATCCCCGAGCTCCCGGTCGCCATGCTCGCCTGCGCGCGCATCGGAGCGATTCACTCGATAGTCTTCGGCGGCTTCTCCTCCCAGGCATTGCGCGACCGCATCCAGGACTCAGAGTGCAAGATGCTGATCACCGCCGACGAAGGAGTGCGTGGCGGGCGTCTCGTTCCGCTCAAGGCGATGGCCGATGAAGCGCTGCGCGAGTGTCCGTCGGTCGAGAGAGTCATCGTCGTGTCGCGTACGCAGAACCGCGTGGATATGGAGCCCGGCCGCGACCTCTGGTACCACGAGGAGGTTCGGAGCGCCGACATCTCCAAGCACTGCGAGATCGAGTGGATGGACGCGGAGGACCCGCTGTTCATCCTGTACACGTCCGGATCCACCGGCAAGCCGAAGGGTGTCGTGCATACGACGGGCGGATACCTGCTCCACGCGACCATGACCTTCAAGTACTCGTTCGACTACCACGACGAGGACGTGTTCTTCTGCACCGCTGACATCGGGTGGGTCACGGGGCACAGCTATGTCGTGTACGGGCCGCTGTCTTTGGGCGGCACGTCGCTGATGTTCGAGGGTATCCCGACATACCCGGACGCGGGCCGCTTCTGGCAGATCGTCGAGAAGCACGGCGTGAACCAGTTCTACACCGCGCCCACGGCGATCCGTGCGCTCATGAAAGCAGGCGAGGAGTGGCCTGCGAAGTACGACCTCTCGAGCCTACGTGTCCTGGGAACCGTTGGTGAGCCCATCAACCCCGAGGCTTGGCTGTGGTACTGGAGGAACATCGGGCGCAGTGAGATCCCGATCGTCGACACGTGGTGGCAGACCGAGACCGGCGGGCACATGATCACGAACCTCCCGGGCTGCACGCCCATGAAGCCTGGCTCGGCGACATTG
This sequence comes from Actinomycetota bacterium, assembly GCA_037445775.1. Lineage (GTDB taxonomy): Bacteria > Actinomycetota > Coriobacteriia > Anaerosomatales > PHET01 > JBBUX01. Next base: position 705 of record JBBIJX010000051.1, on the reverse strand, counting down.
CCGTTCTTCGGCATTCAGCCGGTCATCCTGAACGAGGACCAGTCCGAGACCGAACGGGGTTCCGGCGGTCGGCTCTGCCTCAAGTTCCCGTGGCCCGGCATGCTCCGCTACACCTGGGGCGACAAGGAGAAGAACGAGCGGGTCAAGGAGGTCTACTTCACGACCTTCCCCGGCAAGTACTTCACCGGCGACGGTTGCCGCCAGGACGAGGACGGCTACTACTGGCTGCTCGGCCGGGTCGACGACGTCATCAACGTATCGGGACACCGGATGGGTACCGCTGAAGTCGAATCTGCGCTCGTGAGCCACGCCTCTGTTGCGGAGGCCGCGGTCGTTGGCTTCCCGCACGAGATCAAGGGCGAGGGCATCTACGCTTACGTGATCCTCAAGGCAGGGCAGGAGGCCAATGAGGATCTACGCAAGATCCTTGTGGGTCACGTGCGCAACGAGATCGGCCCCATCGCGAGCCCGGACCGGCTGCACTTCGTGCCTGAGCTGCCGAAGACCCGCTCCGGCAAGATCATGCGCCGCATCCTGCGCAAGGTCGCTGCCGGCGAGCGCGACATGGACGCGTTCGGCGACATCTCGACGCTCGCAGACCCGAGCATCGTCCAGACGATCCTCGACACCGCGCCGGACAGCTAGGCCTCAGGGAGCGCCTCTCCTTCCGAACCCGGCCCCGGCCCACCGTCACGGCGGGCCGGG
>JBBIJX010000050.1:0-12142 GCA_037445775.1 Actinomycetota bacterium | reverse complement strand
CCCGGTCACCGGGTCTGTCAGCGATCGGGCGTCGAGCTCGACCGATTCGGCGTTCGCTAACGCGGTCCGGGCCACGACCGATACGGCCGCCACTCCAAGCGCGAATGTGAAGACCGCGCGAGACGCTTCGTCAGGCGCGCGAACCGCTAGCATCGCGAGCCACACGACGGTGACCAGCACAACCGAGGAGAAGACCACGCCGGGTATCCACTCAGGCAGGTGCCCGCCTGTCGCATCCGGCCGCCAGCGACGCTCGACGACTAGGCGCTGCAGCGCCGACATGGCGAGCACGCTGTATCCGGCGAGGCTCACAACTGAGAACCCGAGCGGGAGTCGCGACACGGCAGCGTCAACATCGGCGAACATGATCACAGCCCAGCCGATGAGGGCGACCGCGAGCAACGCGAGCCCCACCCCCAGCGTCCGATTCCACGGGGCGAACTGAGCGACCGGGCTGCCGTAGATCAGGGCCACCATCTCGAGCATGACGAAGCCAACCAGGACGAGGCACATCAGCCGAACGATCTCATCGGCGCCCACCGAGCGGACCGGCAGCGCTCGCGCGATGACGTCGTACGACACGCCCACCGCAAGGGCGGACAGCGCGAGGCCATCGAACACCCATCTCGCGCCGCGACGCCACCCGACCGAATCGAACGCCGTCGCACTCCAGGCACCTGCGACCAGGAAACCCACCCCGCAGACGGCGGACACGTCGAACAGGACACTCGCCGAGGCGGCGCTCTCGCCCCGCACCGCCCCGAGCGCGAGTACACCCTCCGCGCAGAGAGCGAAGGATGAAGCCACCGCAAGGAACCCCCACGTCCGTCGCGCCCTGCTGCCCGCGCGCGCCCTCCTGCTCGCGGCTACCGAACCGGCGAAAGAGAGAGCGACCGGCACCATGAAGACAAGCTGGGCAAGCAACCGCGCCGACGGGTCAGCGAAGACCGTCGTGAGGAGCACGAACGCGCCCACGACCAAGAACGCCGCCATCCACCCTGCGAGGAGCGGGCGGATCATCATCTGTGAGCGGTCAGGTGTCGTCAGATCCATCCGCCGTCCAAGGCGCGCTCGTACGCGCGTCGGGCACCACAAGACAGCGACTCACCCGCAGGCGGTCGCACGCCGATTCTACAGGAGCTCACCGAACGCGGTCAGATGAGCCCGAGCTCTCTACCGGCGGACTGGAAGGCCGCGAGAACCTGAGCGATATCCTCGTCGGTATGCGTCGCCATGAGACACGTGCGCAGCCGTTCGGTGCCCTTCGGCACCGCGGGATGCACGATGGGACAGACGAACACGCCGCGATCGAAGAGCATCGCCGTCAGGTCCATCGTCTTCGTCTCGTCGCCCACGAACACCGGCACGACACACGTCGAACCGAGCATCGTGTCCCACCCTTGCGAACGCAGTCCCTCCGCGTATGCGTCCTGGATCGCATGGAGGCGCTGAACCCGCCAGGGCTCGTCCTCGATGACGTCGAACGCCGCGATCGCTGTCGCGGCCTGTGCGGGGGGGAGCGCCGCGGAGAAGATGAACGGCCGCGAGAAGTGGCGCAGATAGTCGACGAGTTCCTCGTGCGCCGCGCAGTAACCGCCGACGCTCGGGATCGACTTCGACAACGTACCCATCTTCAGATCGATCGACCCGACCATGTCGAAGTGCTCTTCGATACCGTGACCAGTCGCCCCGAGCGCGCCAATCGAATGGGCCTCATCAACCATGAGCCGCGCGCCGTAGCGCTCGCACAGCTTCTTGGTCCCGGGCAGGTCCATGATATCGCCGTCCATCGAGAAGACAGAGTCCGCGATGACGAGAATCGTCCCGTACTGCCCGGCGGACTTGTCGAGGATAGCCTCGAGATGCGCCATGTCGTTGTGGCGGTACGTGCGCCATTTCGCCCCGGAGAGCAAGCACCCGTCAACGATGGACGCGTGATCCAGTTTGTCCATCAGAACGAGATCGCCGGGGCCGGTGAGCGCCGTGACGATCGCGATGTTGGTCGCGTACCCGCTTGAGTACACGCACGAGTCTTCGCGCTTCGAGAACGCGGCGATGCGCGCTTCGAGCCGCTCGTGAAGGTCGGTCGTGCCGGTCAGCAGCCGCACACCGCCCGCGCCGGTCCCATACTCGTCTATGGCCTGTTTCGCCGCAGCCTCAATGGCAGGGTGGCCGATGAGTCCCAGGTAGGAGTAGGACGCGAGCATGATCATCTCGCGACCGTCTTTCATGGCGACGTGATGGTTGGTCTTTCCTACGGTCGCCTGCAGGTAGAAATAGCGCCCGGCTTCTTTCATGGCGGTACGGCGTGCCACGAACTCCTCGATCCGCGCGTCGATCCCGTCGCGCGTAGCCGTCACTTCGAGCATCTGGTCCCCTCCCGAAGACGCCAAGGCGGTAAGCGCCGCGGCTCGTGTACACAAAACTGTGTACAGTGTAGCACCGCGCGGCACTCGCGCCACTCGCCCGCCCGAGACTAATCGAAGAAACCGGGGGTTCGCTGTTCGAGGATCCCGGAGTGTATCGCGCTGCGGAACGCCTCGGGAGGCAGACCGCTTCGCCACTGTCCCAATGCGCTCGCGAACCCGAATACCATGAGCCATAGCCCCACCGCGAGCAGCGGCCAGGCCCACGGCTCGATTCGCACGCGAGAGAACGCTCTCGCCTCAAGGCACCCGTCCACCGGGCAGACCCGTATGCAATCCATGCACCCGTCGCACTCTGGGGCGAACAGGCGCCGTGTCCGCTCAGGCGCCGCGAACGCGTGACATGACTCGGTGCAGCGATGGCAGTGTATGCAGGCCTCGGCGTCGCGCTCGACCGTGCACGGCGATGCGGCACCCACCGCCGAATACAACCCACCGAGCGGACACATGTAGCGGCACCAAACAGGACCGAACACGAACGACAGGACCGCGGCGAGCGCCGCCGCGATGAGCCACCCGGGCTCGGCCATGAGATGGATGATCTTGAGGTCGGCGACCCACATATAGGGCAGCTCACGGAAGGCAACCGCTTCTGCGACGGGTACGCTCAGCAGCACCAACATGAAGGCCGCGGCGAGCAGGTAGCGAAAGGCGCGCCCCGTGAGGTCGAGCCAGCGCCACACCCGGACGTTGCGGCCCATGACGCGCCGCCCGAGCGCCGCGCACGCATCCCAGACGGTGCCCACGGGGCAGATGAACCCGCAGAAGCCGCGCTTGAACGCGAACGAGACGACGAGCGCGCCGATGATGATCACGAGACCAGCAGGCAGGATGACGTCCCATCCCCCGCCGCGCAGCCACGCGAAGAAGCTCGTGAAGTGACCGATAGGAAGGATGCCTCCTACGACCTCGGGCCGCGAGACGTATGGCCCCGCTCCTCGCGCCCAACGTTCGAACGCCAGGAGTCTTACGACGGCGAGCACGAAGTAGGCGAAGAAGAGACCCTTCCACAGCCAGCGGCTCCCAAGCACACGCTTGACGCGTACCGAGGCGGGCACCGGGCCGACCCCAGCCGACGCAGCGGTGCGGGTGTCGTCGGGTCGTTCGGCAGGCGTGCTCATGGAAGACTCCGGGGTCTGAAGTTCGCGGACGGCGGCCTGTCGGGCCATGCCGGCGGCGCGATGAAGGCCTCAGCGAGGGTAGAGTCGACGATGCGGCACGTCAACCTTCTCCATGAGGAGCCCACGATGCCGGGCGGACCGGGGTCGCGCTAGAGCTCGTTGCGCGCAAACAACGCGCAAGCGAGAGCGACCGCGCCGACGACAAGAAGCGCCGCCGTCACGAACGGCCACCCCACATGCGTCGCCTCACCGGCAAGCAGTGAGCCCGGGGCGGACAGCCAACCGACGGGCGTGTACTGCACCGCAGGCCGCCAGAGGACGCCCACACCCGCGACCCCCCAGAGCGCGAGGCTCACAACACCCGAGGCAAGAGCGGGAAGCACTGCGGAGAGCGCTTCGGTCACCGCGATGGCGATGTAGGCGCCGATGAGCCACGCCCCCGTTGCCGCCGCGAGCGGGGCTAACGGCGCCTGGCCGAAACCGGCTACCGTGCCCCCGTAGGCGATCAGGGCGCCCGTAACGGTGGCCACCGTCACGAGCGACGCGTGCGCCGCGAATCTCGACACCACGAACGCCGCGCGCGACACGGGCTTGGTGACCACAAGCGCCGCAGTGCCGCTCGCGCGCTCCAAGGCGATGAGCCCCGCGCTCGAGAAGATGACGAGCATGATGCCCAGCTGAGACAGGTTCTTGATCCACTGCGCATAGCTGTCCGCGTAAGTCGGGTCGGGCAGCTCGATCACGACACCGGGCTGGCCGGCCGTCAGCGACGCCACGAGCGCCGGCGCGGCGAGTGCGGCGAGCGGGCTCAGCACGCCACAGAACACCATCACGCCCAGAAGCGTCGGACCTCGCCAGGTCCTGCGCGCCTCAAGGACCTCCTTGCCGAACAGGCAGGCAATCCTACTCACGGGCACCGCCTCCCCCGCCTACCAGTTCTACGAACACGTCCTCGAGGCTGACCTCGCCCGGCTCGAAGCGCACGAGCGAGCGTCCGCTTTCGGCCACGAGACGCGCGATGTCACGCCCCGCATCCATCATGTCCGAGACGGTGATCTCGATTCGCCCGTCACCACCCACCGACGCAGCAGCCGCCCACGGCAGGACCGCCAGCGCGGCCGCGAGGCTCTCGGCATCACGGTCGACCTCGACCACGACGCGATGGGCGCCGTAGCGCGCCGTAAGCTCATCGATAGGCGCCTCGACGACGACGCGTCCCTCGTCGAGAATAGCCACTGTGTCACAGACACGCTCGACGTCGGCGAGGATGTGCGTCGAGAAGAAGACGGTCGTGCGTCCGGCGAGCGATGCGATCATGTCGAGGACGTCGCGGCGCCCGATGGGGTCGAGCGCGCTCGTCGGCTCATCCAGCATCAGGAGCGCCGGAGCGTTGACGAGCGCCTGGGCGATACCGAGCCGCTGCTTCATCCCGCGCGAGTACCCTCCGATGCGTGTTGTGACGCCGGTGAGTCCGGCGAGGTCGAGCAGCACCCGCACCCGCTCCGAAAGGGCCGGTCCCGACAGGCCGAACAGGCCACCCGCGAACGACAGGAACTCACGCGCCGTCATCCACTCGTAATATCCCGGCACGTCCGGCAAGAAGCCCACCTGCGTACGCGCGGCGGTGCTTCCCGCAGGGTGTCCGACCACGTGTGCCGTGCCGGATGTCGGACCCGCCAGACCGTTGAGTATCCTCAGAGTCGTCGTCTTGCCCGCGCCGTTGGGACCGAGGAACCCGTAAACGGAACCACGGGGTACTGTCAGATCGATACCGGCCAACGCGGTCGACGTGCCGTAGCACTTCTTGAGCGAGCGCAGGACGATCGCGTCGGTCACGTTCTATCCTCGGGCGCACCGTAGAGCGCGTCTGCTGCCGAACGCGTGCCGGCGGAGATGACAGGCGCGACCCCCTCCTGCGCAGGCGTGGGAAGCCGTCCGATCGTCAGGTAGACGATGGGGCCGGCGATGTTCACGAGGATGATCAACAGAAGCCACCCGATCCGGTTGCCGCGAACGAGATCGGGCGGCCGCCGGACCCAGTCGACGACGGCCAGTATCATGAGGCCGAACTGGAAGACGACGAGCAGCACGAGGCCCGCAAGCACAGCCGGGTTCGAGAGCATCGCGACGAACTCCTCCATCCGATCACCTCCCAAAGCGTCACCTTGCCATCAGGGTACCGCGCAACCGGCCGTACAGCACGAACCGTCTACGGGCGGAGACCTTACCCCGGCGATGCAGTTCGCTCGAGCAGAGCGGAGTAGCACGGCGCGAGACACTCGATTGAGAATCGCCCGGCGAGAGAGCGGGCAGCACCGGGCGCGGGTCTGCAGGTGATTTGAGCCCGAAGGCGGGAGACGAGATCATCGAACCCATCGTAGCGAAACGAAGCGGGATAGATCTCGGGATAGGCCAGACGCTCGGGGACGAGCGGCATGCATCCCGCCGCGCAAGCCTCGACCATTGCGAGACCGAAGAACTCGTTTTGCGCCGTCGATACGGCGACGTCGGACGACGAGAGGAGCGCAGCGTACGCGCTTCGCCCTTCCGGCTGCCCGCAGTGGACGAGACGCGGACCAAGCGAGCGCGCAGCGGACGCGATCGCCTCCTCAGTCTCGCGGAAGGACTGTCCCGCGATGGCGACCTCGAAATCGAGCCCCTCGGCAGCCAACGCGCCAACGGCGGCGAGGAACTCCTCGGGCCCCTTGTCGTGTTCCCACCGGTGCGGCCAGACGAGCCGCACGCGATCGCCGCGCACGAGCGGGGCACGGGCGAACACCCGCTCGTCGAAGGGTGGTGCGAGGACCGTCGACTTCGCGCGGATCACCTCCTCCAGCCCTGCGGGCCGATGGTCCGGGAAGCCACGCATGAACACGGGGATCTCTGACAGGAACCCCTCGAGGTTCCAAGCGGTGTTGAAGACGCAGCACTCAGCGGAGAGCGCGGTAGTCACGTTCGTGAGCGGGAACTGAAGATCCCACTCGGCGGTGTGCCGGTTCGGGTAGAGCAGTTGGTTCTCATGGAAGTAGACGATCGCCGGGACGCGCGCGAGCGCCGGCCCCACGAGCCCCCGCCACTCCGCGAGGTTGAGGAAGGTAGACGCGAAGACGACGTCGTAGGGCGCCCGCGCCCCGGATTCTGCGACGAGAGCGCGCACCTGCTCCGCCATCGTGATGGCTGCACCGCGCATCCGCCACTTCCACTTGCGCGCAGGGAGTGTGACGAGGGTCCATTCGGCATCGACATGGGCAACGAGTAGGTCGAGTACCGCGCGATGCGAACCCCCGTAGTAGGGCTCGAGCGCGAGAACCCGTATGCGTTCGCTCATCGCACGATCTCCGCGGCGCCTGACCCGCTCGCCCCGCCGTGGGTGGGCCAGCGCTTGGGCGGACGGTAGGACGAGCAACGGAAGTCAAGCCACTCGAGACGCGCAAGCGCGTCGTCGACAAGGCGCTCGCACGGAAGCGCTGCCCATGCGTCCAGCACGGTCGCGAGTCGCGCCTGCGTCTCGGGCGTGCGTGGCATGAACAGGGTGCAGCAATCCGGTGCGTCCTGGATCGACAAGGCGTAAGTGCCGAGAGTTCGCGCATCCGCCATGATCTCGAGCTTGTCACTGCCCACAAGCGGCCGCAGTACGAGCAGTTCGGCCGCCTCGTCGATCGCGGCCATATTCGCGAGCGTCTGACTGGCCACCTGACCCAGCGACTCACCGGTCACGAGCGCCTTGGCCCGCTCGACGCGCGCGATCCGCTCCGCGATACGCACCATGAGGCGACGGTAGAGGATGACCCGAAGGTCAGGCGGTGAGGTCAGCGCGACCTCCTTCTGCACGTCGCCGAAGGGCACGACGTAGATACGTCCCAAGCCACCGGTCTGCTCGAGCACCGATCCGATGCGCGCGACGAGGCGCTCGGAGTCTGCGGAGACCTGAGGCCGGCCGGAGAAGTGAACCCCTACGCAGACCGCGCCGCGCCGCATCATACGCCATGTCGCGACCGGCGAATCGATGCCGCTGGACAGCAACGATACGACCGTGCCCGCTGTGCCCACCGGCAGACCTCCGACGCCCTTCAGCCGCGTCGCCGAGACGTACGCGTCACCGTGCGCCACGATGATCCCGACGGTGACGTCGGGACGCGTCAGGTCTACCGCGGCGCCCGTCTCGCGCTGCAGGTGTGCGCCCACGACGCGATTGAGCTCCTGGCTCCCGGTGGCGAAGTCGGTGTTTGAGCGGTGCGCGTCGACAGCGAACGTGGCGAACGGGGCCGACTCGGTGAGCACCGCGAGCGCCGCTGCCTCGATGTCCGCGATGCTCGCCGGCACGCGCACGCCGGCAGAGACGGTGTTCACGCCCGGGACTCGGGCGATCGTCGCGGCCACATCGTTCGAAGCGTCGGGCTCGAAGACCCTCACGAAGAACCGCGATGACAGCCGCTGCACGCGCCCGACCGCAAGACCGTCGAGCGCCGCATCCAGGTTGACCTGGAGGCGACGCTCGAATACCGACCGGTTGCGACCCTTTAGGCCGATCTCGTGCGACGAGGCGAGGCAGACGCGCTCAAGCATGCGCGGCCTCGGCTACTTGTAGCTGTCCTGCGTGCGCTCGTAGCCTACGACACTGCTGCTGATCTCCTCGAGCGCCATCGTGAGCGGCTTGGCGTTGGCGCTGCGCTTCTCTCGCATCTCGGCGATCTCGGCCGGCGACATCGCGAGCAGGGCTTGGTCCTGCAGGAGGTGGTTGAGATCGTTCACCTGGCGCGCGCGCTTCGAAGCGACGATGCAGAGCGTGTACTTCGAGTCGACTTTCGAAAGAAGCTCGTCGATCTGTGGTCTGATCACTGACATTGCGTGCCCTGTCTCTGGTGGTCGGCGTACGAATCGATGATCCGCGCCAGCTCGTCCGCTGCGCGGCCGACGTCGTCGTTTATTATCACATGGTCATAGTTCCCCACAAGTTCGAGCTCGCGCTCGGCGGTCCTCATGCGGGTCGAGACCTGCTCTTCCGTTTCCGACCCGCGATCTGCGAGACGGCGTTTCAGCTCGTCGAGCGACGGAGGAAGAATGAATAGCAACACCGAGTCAGGGTAGCGATCGCGTACTTGGAACGCGCCCTGTGGATCGATCTCGAGGATGACCTGCTCACCAAGGGCAACGTGTGTCTCGACGAGTTCGCGGGGCGTCCCGTAGCGGTTGCCATGGACCTCGGCCCACTCGATGAGCCCACCTTCGGCGATCAGCCGGTCGAACGTCTCATCGGACACGAAGTGGTACTCAAGCCCGTCGCGCTCCTGGGGGCGTGGTGCACGCGTCGTGGCAGAGACCGACACCCAAAGGTCGGGCACGCGGCTCCGCAACGCGGAGACCAGCGTGCCCTTTCCGGCCCCCGAAGGGCCGGATACTATGAACAACGTGCCGGACCGCTTGGGGCCGGACGACGGCGTAGCTTCGTCAGGACAGCACACCTAGCCGAGGCGCTCCATGAGTTGCTCGCGCTGGCGGGCGCCGAGCCCCTGCACGCGACGGCTCTCGGAGATCTTGAGCTCAGTCATGAGCTTCGCGGCGCGAGCGTGCCCGTAGCCCGGCAGAGACTCCAGAAGCGTCGAGACCTTCATGCGGGCGATCACCGGATCGGCCGACTTCTTCATGACGTCAGCGAACGACATCTTTCCGGCCTTGATCTGCGCGCGGACCTCAGCACGCTTCTGGCGCGCCTCGGCGGCCTTCGCGAGCGCCTTGGCGCGGTCCTCCGGAGACAGGTTCGGCAGGGCCATGGTTCCTCCTCGTCATCCCAGGCGGGGCATCTTCACGTCGCCTCCCTCGCGGCGACGCACACGCACACGAAACGCGAACCATGTTACGCCTGACCTGCGGGAATGCAAGGGGTCATCGTGAAAGTCTTCTGCTGCCCGGTGAAGTGACCTGCTCCCCCGCAGCGCAGAGCGGGCAGGACGCTGGCTCCCAAGACTCAACCTCAAGTTGAAGTAGAGGCCAATACGGCGCATCGAACTCCTTCACGCCGCCCCGGTCGATCAGCGACACCACGCCCGCGCACCCGGCATCCGATCCGTGCAGCAGGCCGATGACCTCAGCAACGCTCCCACCTGTGGTTACGACGTCCTCTACAACGAGAACCCGGCTGCCCGTGTTTAGCACGAACGAGCGACGGAAGGCCATGTCGCCCGCTTCACGCTCACTGAAGATGAACCTCACCCCCAGCGCTTGGGCGACCGCGAACCCGATGATGATACCTCCCACCGCAGGCGCCGCTACGACATCGACGTCGACACCCGCCGGGACCTTCGCCACGGTGGCCTGGGCCAGCCGTGTAGTGAGCGCCGGATCCTCCAGAATGCGCGCACACTGCACGTACGTGTCGCTGTGGCGTCCGCTGGTGAGGACGAAGTGTCCGTGGCGAATAGCTTCTGTCGCCTCGAGCGCCTCGCGAATCTCATCGTGCGTCATGACTCCTGCCATGTCTTCGCCCCCTCGATCTCATCGATGATGCGCATCGCAGCGGACGCCGGTGACGCGGCGGCAGTGATGGGCCGGCCGATGACCAGATGGCTCGCACCGGCCAGAAGCGCGGCGTGCGGCGTCGCAACACGTGCCTGATCATCTGCCTCGGAGCCTGCCGGCCGGATTCCAGGACATACTACATAGCCCGCCTCACCGAACAATCCACGCATCCGTGCCGCCTCGTGCGGCGAGCAGACCACACCGTCCGCACCGCCCGCCCGCGCGACTCCGGCGAGGAGCGGCACCTGCTCGGTGACCGGACGCTCGACCCCTATCGCGGCGAGGCCTGAATCGTCGATGCTCGTCAGCACCGTGACGGCGACCACTGCCGGTGGCGAAACGCCGGATTCGCTGGCACCGCGGCGCACGCCTCTGACCGCGGCATCGACCATCGCGGATCCCCCCGCGGCATGAACGGTCATCATGCCGGCGCCAAGGCGAGCGAGACCTGAGGCGGCGAGCTCGACCTGGTGCGGTATGTCGTGGATCTTCAGATCGACGAATACCTCGAATCCCAAGTCCGCGAGCCGCCGTACGATATCGGGACCTTCACGGTAGAAGAGCGTCATCCCGACCTTGGCCCACCGCACAATCCCCACGAGCGAGCGCGCGACGTCGAGTGCCTCGCGGGCTTCGAGGTCTAGCGCGACCATGATGCGCTCGCCTGCGGTCGACCGCGTCATCCCCGAACCTCCCCTTCGCTTCTCGACGTACGTGTCCTTCGTTTCACGTGATCAGCCCCCCGACCAAGTCGCGCACGCGGGCGATCCCATGGTCGCGACAGTAGCCGGAGATACCGTGTGTCACGCGCTCTACCGATGTGGGGTCGACGAAGTTCGCGGTCCCGACGGCAACAGCGTCGGCACCTGCCAGCAGGAATTCAACAGCGTCTTCTCCGCTCATGATGCCGCCCATACCGATCACCGTCACGGACACGGCGTTCGCGACCTGCCAGACCATCCGAAGCGCCACTGGCTTGATGGCCGGACCCGAGAGCCCGCCCACGACGCGGGCGAGACGCGGTCGTCTAGTGCCGGCGTCGATCGACATTCCGAGCAGCGTGTTGATGAGCGACACCGCGTCGGCACCCGCGGACTCGACGCTCCTGGCGATCTCCGTGACATCTGCCACGTTCGGGCTCAGCTTGACGATCAGCGGACGCGCTGTCGCGGCACGGCACGCGGTGACCACCTCGTGCGCGCCAGAACAAGACGTGCCGAACGCCATGCCTCCCTCGTCGACGTTTGGGCACGAGATGTTGAGCTCGTAGGCCGAGACATGCGGCTCGGACTCGAGTCGCCCGACGACGCGCACATACTCCTCAACGGAGTGGCCGCATACGTTGACGATCACCGGCGTTTCAGGCGCGTGACGGGCAAGCCACCTCAGGTCAACGTCGCAGAACGCTTCGACGCCGGGGTTCTGCAGCCCGATGGAGTTGAGCATCCCCGACGCCGTCTCAGCCATTCGCGGGCTGTCGTTGCCGGGCCACGGCACAAACGACACACCCTTCGTCACGATAGCGCCGAGCGCGCGAACATCGACGAAGTCGGCGAACTCCCGGCCCGAGGCGAAAGTCCCGGACGCGGTCATGACAGGCGTGCGAAGCGACAGACCCGCGACTTCGACACTGAGATCCACGGATACCCTCACGAGCGGCCCGCCGCTCGTGCGTCAGTGTCGGGGCGGCGTCTCGGAGCCATCCCACACCACCTCCTCGGCATCGAACACGGGGCCGTCGACGCAGGCACGCTTGCGGCCGGAGCGGGTTGTGACTACGCAAGAAAGACATGCGCCGACGCCACAAGCCATCAGGCGCTCGAGCGACACCTGACACGCGACGGCCCGGGCCCGCGCCTGTTCGGCGACGATCCTCTGCATAGCTTCGGGGCCGCATGTGTAGACGACGTCGAAGGCCGTATCATCGAGCAGCCGCTCAGATATGTCGGTGACGAACCCGTGATGCCCGGAACTGCCGTCGTCGGTGGCGCACTCGACCCGCCGCGCGTGCTTCTCGAAGAGGTCGCGCGCCACGAGCCGATCCACCGTAGGAGCTCCCATCGCGCACACGACGGCGAC
>JBBIJX010000049.1:0-12187 GCA_037445775.1 Actinomycetota bacterium | reverse complement strand
CCATCGAAAGCGGCATCCGTACGGCCCTTCGCCGGTCGATCCGGCACGGGCCGGTTCGAGTACCTTCTTTTCTGAGGCGTCGAATCGGTTTCGAGTACATTCTTTTTGAGGCAACGCGCGCCTTGCTGCGCGCGCATGGTGTGCTAGAATCCACGACGCACGTGAATCTGTCGTTCTTGCGAGAAGTGGGCTTACGCTCGCTTCTTTTGTTCTGTGGACTGGAGGTGACCCGCGTGGCCACGACGGACCTGAGCAGGATCGTTGCCGAGATCCTCGACCCCCTCGCTCAGGAGAGGGGTTTCGAACTTGTAGCAGTAGAACAGGCGGGTGGCCGCAGGAAGCCGATCATCCGGGTACTCATCGACCGCGAAGGCGGTGTGGACCTGGAGGCCATCTGTGAGGCGAACCGCTGGGTCGGTGACGCGCTTGAAGCGTCCGACCCGGTCAGTGGAGCCTATACACTCGAGGTCTCATCACCAGGCGTCGACCGGCCCCTTCACAAGCTCGGCGACTTCGATCGCTTCGCCGGGGAGACCGTCACCGTCAAGGTCCGGCCGCATGGCGAAGCGCGTTGCGCGTGGACCGGCGTTCTAGTGGGCACGTCCGGTCACGATGTCGTCATCGACGTCGATGGCGAGCGCGTTCGCTTACCTCATGCAGACATCGTCAAAGCCCGCATCAAGGGCGTCGTCAGATTCGACCGTGGAAGGGACGAGGGCTAGATGAGTTCCGACATCAACGTCATGGAGGCCCTGAAACTGCTTGCGCAGGAGAAGGGCATCGACGAGTACGACATGCTCGACAAACTAGAGCAGTCGCTCGCCAGCACTTACGAGCGCATTCTCGACCTCGAGAACGAGGCGCGCGTCACGATAGATCGCGAGACCGGCCGCATCTACGTCTACGAGCTTGTGCCAGTAGGCGAGATCGACGAGGAAACGGGCAAGGCCGAGGCCTACGACGAGCGTGACGTCACGCCACCGGATGTAAGCCGTATCGCTGCGCAGAACGCCAAAGGCGTGATATCGGGCATCATCAGGGACGCAGAGCGCGAGCGGATCTTCGCCGAATATGCCGACCGTATCGGTGAGAGCGTGACCGGCACTATCCAGCAGTCGGTCTCGAGCTACACCCTCATCAAGCTGCGCGAGGGCGTTGAGGCGCTGCTTCCTCCACAAGAACAGCCGCCGAATGAGCGCTATAACCACAATGAGCGCATCAAGGCTTACATCACCGAGGTTCGCAAGGGACAGGGCAACGAGCCGTCCATCGTGGTGTCGCGCACGCATCCGGGCCTGATCCGCCGCCTCTTCGAGATCGAGGTGCCCGAGGTCTACGACGGCATCGTCGAGATCAAGAGCGTCGCCAGGGAAGCCGGCGCGCGCTCCAAAGTCGCGGTGTCGAGCCGGGAGCCGGGTCTCGACCCCGTCGGCGCTTGCGTCGGCCCCAAGGGCAGCCGCGTGCGCATGGTAGTGGGCGAGCTCCGGGGCGAACGCATCGACGTGGTTCCGTGGGGCGAAGACCCCGCCACTTTCGTCGCGAGCGCGCTCTCGCCCGCGAAGGTCGATCGAGTCCTCATAGACGAGAACTCACATACGGCCACGGTGATCGTTCCAGACGACCAGCTGTCACTTGCGATCGGCAAGGAAGGCCAGAACGCCCGGCTTGCCGCGAAGCTGACCGGCTGGCGTATCGACATCAAGAGCGCCGCGAGGGCCCTCGAACAGGGCATCACGTCCGCGTCGTCCTCCGCGACAGATACCGCCGAGGAGTTCGACGGCCGATGCTGTGCGGTGACTTCGTCTGGCGTCAGATGCCGTAACCGTGCCCATGAGGGCAGCTTCTACTGCGGACTGCACGAGAAGGAGGCTGCCTCCGAGTGATGAAGCCACGCAAGGTGCCCACCCGTACCTGCGTCGCCTGCCGCACGTCATCTGACAAGCGCGGCTTCGTACGCATCGTTCGGACCCCCGATGGCCACGTTGAAGTTGACGGCAAAGGCAAGGCCAACGGGCGCGGGGCTTACCTCTGCGCGGACCCGGACTGCTTCGAGCGAGCACATGCGCGCCGACGGCTCGACGCGGCGCTCCGGGTGACCCTGCAAGACGACGACTACGCCAGATTGCGAAGAGACTTCGACGCGCTGCTCACTGAGCAGGTCCCGAAAAGGGGAGAGTGACCGCACGAGATGCCGAGCCTAAGAGTTCACGAACTCGCCAAGGAGTTCGGGATGACGAGCAAGGAGCTGCTTGAGCGGCTCCAAGCGATGAAGATTCCCGCGAAGAACCACGCTTCAACGCTTGTCGAGGCGTACGTCGACAAGATCCGCAAGGAACTCGGACCTGAGATCGCCGAGCGCCAAGCACTGATCGAAGCCGAGCGCAAGGCAGTCGAAGAAGCGGAAGCTGTCCGCAAGGCCGAGGAGGAAGCGCGCCGCAAGGCCGAGGAGGAAGCGCGCCGCAAGGCCGAGGATGCGGAGCGCAAGGAGCGTGAGGCCGAGCGCAAGGCGCGCGAGGAGGAGCAGCGCCGCCTCGAAGAGGAGGCACGGGCCCGCGCCGCTGCCGAACAAGCGTCTCGTATGGAGGCAGAGACCGCTGACGCCCGCGCGCAGCTTGAGGTGAAGGGCGCCGCCATCGAGGAGGTCGCCGAAGAACAGCCCGCCGTCGACAGTCCGGAGAGCATCGACACACGTTCGGCGCTCGAAGTAGCCATCGATGCGGAGAAGACCCGCCTCGAGGCCGAGCGTGCCGCCAAACTCGAGAAAGCCGAAGAACAGCGGTACCGCGAGATGGCGAAGGCCGCCGAACAGCTACAGCGCGACAAGGTCATGGAGGAAGTGAAGGCCGCCGTCGCCGCTGCGCAGGTGGAGGGATCCCGGCGCAAGAAGAAGAAGCACAAGAAAACGGGTGAGGAAGCCGAGGAGGCACGTCTGCACGAGGAGGCCACCACGGTCGAACTGCCTTGCGGCGGTGATGCGGTCTCCGTCGTGGAGGGCACGACTGTCGCTGAGTTCGCGCACCTCATGGGCGTTCCTTCGAACGATGTCATCAAGCGGCTGTTCCTGCTCGGCACGCCTCTCACAGTGAACCAGCCCATGATGCGAGACATGATCGAGATCATCGGCGAGGACATGGGCCGCGAAGTCAAGGTCGTGAAGCCCGAGGAGGAGGGCGGTTGGACGTTCGAGGACCGGGACGAGGATCTCGTGGTTCGTCCTCCTGTCGTCACGGTCATGGGACACGTCGACCACGGCAAGACCTCGCTTCTCGATGCCATCCGGGAGACCGGCGTCGCGGCCACGGAGGCCGGAGGCATCACGCAGCACATCGGCGCGTCGGTCGTAGAAAAGAACGACCGTCAGATCACCTTCATCGACACGCCGGGCCACGAGGCTTTCACCGCGATGCGGGCCCGTGGCGCCAACATCACCGACGTGGTCATACTCGTCGTCGCGGCTGACGACGGCGTGATGCCACAGACTATCGAGGCCATCCACCATGCCAAGGCAGCGGGCGTGCCCATCGTGGTCGCGGTCAACAAGATCGACAAGGACGGCGCGAACCCCGAGCAGGTCAAGCAGATGCTCACCGAGCATGAGATCGTGCCCGAGGAGTGGGGCGGCACGAACATCTTCGTCGAGGTCAGCGCCAAGAAGCGCATCAACATCGACGACTTGCTCGACATGGTGCTCCTGCAGGCCGACGTGCTCGAGCTCAAAGCCAACCCGGGCGCTGAGGCGTCCGGCGTGGTCATCGAGGCCAACCTCGATAAGGGCCGCGGGCCTGTTGCGACCGTGCTCGTGCAGCGCGGCACGCTGCGCGTGGGAGACGCCCTTGTCGCCGGCACAGCACACGGCCGTGTTCGCGCGCTACTCGACCCGCTTGGCGCCGCAGTGAGCGAGGCTGGCCCGGCTGATCCCGTCGAGGTGCTCGGTCTCGCGAGCGTCCCGAGCGCAGGGGACGAGTTCCGCGTGTTCACCGACGAGCGCGACGCGCGCAGCCTTGCCGAAGAGCGTGCCATGAAGCAGCGCATCCGCGAGCAGGCCGCCACCAAGAAGCACGTCACCCTTGATGACTTGTTCGACCGTATCGCCGAAGGTGAGCTGAAGGACCTGAACCTCGTCGTCAAGGCCGACGTTCAAGGGTCGATCGAGGCGCTCAAGGACGCACTTGAGAAGATGGATCAGACTGAGGTCCGCATCAATGTCATCCATAACGCCGTGGGTGGCATCACTGAGTCTGACGTGATGCTCGCCGACGCGTCCGACGCGATCATCATCGGTTTCAACGTGCGCCCGACACCGCAGTCTAAGGCGCTCGCCGAACGCGAGGGCGTCGATATCCGCTTGTACCGCGTCATCTATCAGGCCATCGAGGAGATCAACGCGGCGCGCGTGGGCATGCTCTCGCCTGACATCGTCGAACAGGACACCGCGCACATCGAGATTCGCGAGCTATTCCGCGTGCCGAAGGCCGGCGTCGTGGCCGGCTGCTACGTGCAGTCCGGCGAGATCTCCCGCGACGACTCCGTCCGTATCGTGCGCGACGGCACCGTCGTGTTCGAAGGCAAGATGGCATCCCTGCGCCGCTTCAAGGAAGACGTGAAGAGCGTCAAGCAGGGCTACGAGTGCGGCATCGGCATCGAGAACTTCCAGGACATCAAGGAGGGCGACATCATCGAAGGGTTCCGTACCATCGAGGTCGCCCGCGAGGCATAGGACGCGATCCCGATGAGCCGTGAGGCGTTCTCCCGAAGGACCGATGAGCAGGTTCGCGAGGTAGTCGCGCGACTTCTTGTGACCGAGATCTCCGACCCGCGCGTCGCGCTCGTGACAGTCACCGGGGCGAGGGTCAGCCCCGACAAGAGCGTCGCCAGCGTCTACGTCAGCGCCGATCCAACCCGCTATGACGACGTGCTCGCCGGCCTGCAATCGGCGAGCGGACGCATCCGTTCGCTGATGGGGCACGCGCTGGGTTGGAGGGTCTCGCCGGAAGTGCGCTTCTTCATCGACGAGAGCGTAGACGAAGGTGAGCGCATTACCGAGGCCCTTCAGAACGTGCCACCTACGCTGCTAGACGGCGAGGGCGCCGAGCCGAGCGTGCCGGGGGAAGAGTAGCGCCATGCTGCCGTACCACCGCACCGCTGTTGCGCTAAGGCGAGCGTCCTCGGTGGTTGTCTGCGCACACGTGAGGCCCGACGGGGACGCCGTAGGATCAGTGCTCGGCATGACGCTCGCACTGCGCGCGGCGGGGATCGCTGCAGTCCCGACCCTCGCGGACGACCGTGAGCCGCCCGCCACGTACGCGTTCTTGCCCGGTCATTCGCTATACGTCCCCGCTGCCGACCTCGCCGCGCCCGACGTGTTCGTCGCCCTCGACACGCCTGTTCCGGAGCGGCTCGGCGTTGCACAACCGCTCATGGAGGCCGCTGACACTGTCATCGTCTTCGACCACCATCCGGACGCAACACCATATGGGCAACACTGCGTGTGCGACGCCTCCATGGCCTCCACGAGCCAGATAGTGTGGCGCTTCCTCGAGCCCCTCGACGTCGCCCCGACGCCCGATATCGCGCTGCCGCTCTACGTGGGGCTCCTCACCGACACAGGACGCTTCTCCTACGACAACACGACTCCGGAGGCGCTGCGGGCGGCCGCCGAGATGCTCGAAAGCGGGGTCGAGCCCGCCGACGCCGCGCGTCTCATCTACCAGGAACGTTCCGAGGCGTCCCTCGAGATTGAGGCGCGGGCGCTCACGCGCCTCGTCACCGCGAACAACGGGCGTGTCGCCGTGACGATGCTCTCCGACGCCGACTTCGCTGAGACGGGCGCCCTGCCCGAGGAAGCCGAGATGGTGGTCGACGCCATACGCGCGCTCGGAGGAGTGGACGTCGTCGTGCTGCTTCGACAGCACGGCACCGAGGTCCGCGGGAACCTGCGCTCCAAGACCGGGGCAGACGTTGGACGCGTCGCGCGTCGCTTCGGCGGCGGCGGCCACCACGCCGCGGCCGGATTCACCGTTGAGGGCTCCACCGTCGATGCTGTGCTCGTGCAGTTGCTGCCCCTGCTCCCCGGCGGCGAGCGGGCGTGAGCGCGCGGCGCGGGGCGACCGGCCTTCGCGGCGTGCTGCTCGTCGACAAACCGCTAGGTCTCACCAGCCACGACGTCATCGCTCGGATCAGGCGCGCCACGGGCGAGGGACGCGTCGGCCACGCGGGTACTCTCGATCCGATGGCCACAGGGCTGCTCGTTGTGCTGGTCGGGCCGTTCACTCGCCTTGAGCCCTACCTATCGGTTGCGACGAAGCGCTACATCGCGTCTGTGGCGTTCGGGAGCGAGACTGACACCGACGACGCTGAGGGCTGCGTGAGGCGTACCGCCGACGTACCCGGCTCTGTGCTCGACGTCGGCGCAGCTTGCGACTCGCTGACTGCGCTCGTCGGCCCCTCGCTCCAGAAGCCACCCGCGTTCTCAGCTATCAAAGTAGGCGGGCGTGTCGCTCACCGCGTTGCGCGCAGCGGAGGAACGCTTGAGGTCGCGCCACGGCCGATCGTCGTTGAGCGGGCCGATCTTGTATCGATCACGGCCCACCCTCCAACCTGGCAAGTGGACTTGACCGTCTCCAAGGGCACGTACGTTCGCGCGATCGCGCGTGACCTCGGCCGCTCGATGGGTACCGCGGCCCACCTAAGGGCACTGCGGAGGATCGCGGCCGGCTCGCTAACGCTCGATGCGTCGCATAGCATCGACACGGTTGAGAACGCGGTCGCTGAGGGTTCGCTAAGTGCGCTCTTCGCCGATCCCGTGCAGGTTCTCGGCCTGCCTCCCCTCGAGGCCGATCCGGCCGTCGTCAGTGCCGGCAGGCCCATTCCCTCGCCACCGGGCAGCGAGGAGCGGTTCGCCATCGTAGCGGATGGTACGCTGCTCGCGATCTATCGACGAGGCGACGACGATCTCGTTCCTGAGGCTGTGTTTCCCGGCACCCCGGAGGCCCCCCTGTGAGCTCGCGTATGTCATGGAACCCCCATATGGAGTCCATCGGCGATGCGGTCGTCGCCATTGGCGTCTTCGACGGAGTGCACCTCGGCCACCAGGCCCTACTCTCCGCAACGATCGGCGAAGCGCACCACCGCGGCGCCCTCTCCGTGGTCCTAACGTTCGACCGCGATCCTGATCAACTGCTTCACCCTGAGGCGGTGATGCCCCAGCTGCTTGCACTTCCAGACAGGATCACCGCTCTCGAGGCTACCGGCGTTGACGTCATCATCATCGTGCCGTTCACGGACGCTCTTGCGAAGACGGCGGCGGAGAACTTCCTCGACGAGGTTCTCCTCACGAGCTGTGTTCCACTCGCCATCCACGTGGGCGAGGGGTTTCGCTTCGGCGCGGATGCGTCGGGCGATCTCGACACACTCTACGTCTGGGGCGTCGAACACAACGTCGAGATTCGGCCTCACGAACTCGTGGACGCCGGCGGAGCTCCGGTCTCGTCGACACGAATCCGTAGCATGATCGCGCGTGGTGACGTCGCTGGGGCCCGTACGCTGCTAGGGCGACCGCCATCCGTCCGAGGTACAGTCCGCCACGGCAGAGGAGAGGGTGCGACCCTCGGTTACGCGACGGCCAACGTCGCGCCGGACCTGTACGCGGCATCGCCCGCCGACGGCGTCTACGCGGGACGCGCACTGCTCGCCGACGATACGGTATGGCCGGCGGCCATCTCCGTCGGCGTGCCTCCCACGTTCCCCGAGGCCCAAGATTGCGTCGAGGCACACATCCTTGGATTCACGGGCGACCTGTATGAGACGGGCATCGTTCTGGAGTTCCTCGAGTATCTTCGTCCTCAAGAGCGCTTCGCGTCTGCACGCCTGCTTTCAGACGCCATAGCCGGCGACATCGAGTGCACTCGTTCCCTCGTTCGCGCTTTCGAGTCCGACCCCAATGCCTCACCTGTTCGCCCGCTACCCGGTCGCGACGAGGCGCTCGCTGGAGTGCTCTCGGTCGCCGAGGTTCTCGACGACGGCACGCCGGTCGTTGACGACCCGCTCGCGCTCGAGGTTGCTGAACAGGCCGCTGCGGCCGCACCCCTCGCCAGCGCTCACCGAGGCCCCAGCGAGGGGTGGGTCACAGTTTTCGGCCCTGCGCGCATCTCCTCGTTGCTATCCGATGGAGGGGTTACCGGCGCCGTCATCGCCGGCCCGCTCGCCGCGGCGAACATCCCGTTCGCGTGGGACCCGTTCCCGCCGGAGCTCGCGCAGACGGCGCGACCGGACTTCAACTGGATGCGCCGGTTCAGCCTTCTTGTCGCACCCGAATACGCTGATGAGGCGCGCGCAGTACTGAAGGCGTATCTCGGCTGACGCCGCTTCAGGGCAAAGTACCCGATGCGGGATACTGCGCGGGAAGCCCGCTGACTCGGTTGAGACTGGGGGATGAGACAGACGCGGCGGAGGCTGCGTGGAGACACCCGGCGGCGTGTGTGCTACACTCCGACGGCTGTGCGAGACCGCACGGCAAGACAGCCTACCCCGGCCTGAGAGGCACGACTCACCGACGGCCATCCCGGACCGGGGCGAACAAGAACGGAAGGTGGAACTGGTATGCCGCTTGAGAAGGACGTCAAGGCGAACATCATCGCAGAGTACAAGCGTGGGGAAGCCGACACCGGATCGGCCGAGGTACAGGTCGCCCTGCTCACCCAGCGTATCCGCGACCTCACCGAGCACCTGAAGGTCCACACGAAGGACCATCACACCCGCCGCGGGCTGCTGAAGCTCGTCGGCCAGCGCCGCAGGATGCTCAACTACCTCAAGAAGGTCGACATCGAGCGCTACCGCGCCGTCGTGAGTCAATTGGGGATTCGCGGGTAGACACACCGTGGGAGACCGAAGGCGGGAGCAGAAAGCCTCCCGCCTTCTTCTTGCAGTACGAGGCAGCCGTGCGCATGGGGCGTACGGTGAGGGAGAGAGAAGAGACTTCTTATGCCTAAGATCGTTGAAACGTTCGAACTGTTCGGCAAGGAGTACACGTTCGAGACCGGAGAGCTGGCCAAGCAGGCCGGAGGTGCGGTACTCGTCCGCCAGGGCGACTCCGTCGTTCTCGTGACCGCGACCGCGTCGAAGAACCCGAAAGACCTGGACTTCTTCCCGCTCACAGTCGATTTCGAGGAGCGTATGTATGCCGCCGGCAAACTCCCGGGCGGCTTCATCAAGCGGGAAGCCCGACCGAGTGAGAAGGCGACGCTCACCGCACGCATGATCGACCGTCCGCTTCGCTCCGCGTTCGCAGACGGGTTCCGCAACGAAGTCCAGATCATCGCCACGGTGCTCTCCGCCGACCAGGTGCACCAGCCCGATGTGATCTCGATCATGGGGGCGTCAGCTGCGCTGCTCGCCGCCGGTATCCCGTTCGAGGGTCCGCTCGCCGGTGTTCGGATCTGCCGCAGCGCTGAAACGGGCGAGTTCCTCGTGAATCCGACGTTCGACGAGACCGAGGACTCCGACCTCGACTTGGTGGTCGCGGGCTCCAAGGACGCCGTCTACATGCTCGAGGCCGGCGCAAACGAGGTATCCGAGGAGGATATGCTCGCCGCCCTCATGTTCGCCCAGGAGGCTATCGGTGCCTTCTGCGAGGTACAGGAGCGCTTCCTGGCCAAGGTCGAGATCACGCCGCTGGAGGTCACGTTCGCCCAGGTCGATCCCGCGCTCACTGAGCGAGTCTTCAGCGCCGGGGCGGAGAAGATGAAGACCGCACTCCACAACCCCGACAAGCATGCGCGCATGGACGCCGTGGCGGCCGTCAAAGACGAGATCACCGCGTCGTTCAGCGAGGAAGAGCTCGCCGTGTGGGGCAAGGATCTGCGCGGTGTGCTGAAGTCGCTCGAGAAGAAGACGATGCGCGCGATGGTCCTCGAAGAGGGAGAGCGCGCGGACGGACGCTCGACCACAGAGATCCGTTCCATCAGCTGCGTCGCCGGCTACCTTCCGCGCGCCCACGGCTCGGGCCTTTTCACCCGCGGCCAGACCCAGGTGCTGTCAGTGCTGACCCTGGGCATGCTCAACGAGTGGCAGCGCCTCGATACGATCGATGTGTCCGAAGGCAAGCGCTACATCCACCACTACAACTTCCCGCCGTTCTCCACCGGCGAGACCGGGTTCATGCGCGGCCCGAAGCGCCGCGACATCGGCCACGGTGCCCTCGCCGAACGGGCGCTGGTGCCGGTCATCCCCGAGGAAGAGGAGTTCCCCTACACGATCCGTATCGTGTCCGAGGTACTCGAGAGCAACGGCTCGAGCTCGATGGCTTCGGTCTGTGGCTCGACGCTCGCGCTCATGGACGCCGGTGTGCCCATCGCGGCCCCGGTCTCCGGCATCGCGATGGGGCTCATCAAGGAGGGCGACGCCGTTGCGGTGCTCTCCGACATCCAGGGCCTTGAGGACTTCCTGGGTGATATGGACTTCAAGGTCGCGGGCACGCCGAACGGCATCACCGCGATGCAGATGGACAACAAGGCGAAGGGCCTCTCGGTCGACATCCTGCGCACGGCGCTCATGCAGGCCAAGGACGGGCGCGCCCACATCTTGGGCAAGATGCTCGAGGTCATCGCAGCGAGCCGGAGCGAGATGAGCCAGTACGCGCCGCGTATCATCACCATCAGGGTGCCTCAGGACAAGATCCGAGAGGTCATTGGGTCCGGCGGGAAGGTCGTTCGCGGCATCCAGGAGGAGACCGGCGCTCAGATCGACATCCAGGAGGATGGGACGATCTACGTGGCTTCGCGCGACTTGGGTGGCGAAGAGGCCGTCCGCAGGATCCAGGCCATCGTGAAGGAGCCCGAGATCGGAGAGGAGTACCACGGCCGCGTCGTCTCGATCCAGGCGTTCGGCGCGTTCGTCGAACTCATTCCGGGTAAGGACGGGCTGCTGCACATCAGCCGAGTGGCCCAGGGGCGCGTGGGCAAGGTCGAGGACGTACTCAACGTGGGCGACGAAGTCCACGTCAAGATCATAGACATCGACGACCGCGGCAAGGTATCGCTCGACCGCCTGGACAAGCCGCCGGCGCCCGAGGGCTCGGCGGATTCCGCGACGTCAGGCGACCGCGGGCCGCGGCGGGACGATCGCGGCGGCCCAGGGGGCGACCGCAGACCGCGGCGTCGGCACTAGTAGATCGGATACGAATCAGTACGCCAGAAGGCCCCCGTCGAGGGGGCCTTCGTCGTGTTCGGCAAGGTTTCGGAAAGGTGAGACGCGCAGCATCGTACGCAAGGAGGAGCCGGTGGAACCCCATGAATCACGCCCGCGCCTGATGGAGCTGCTGCGGCAGGCGCTTCGAGCACGTCACTATAGCCCGCGGACCGAAGAGGCCTACTGCATGTGGGTTCGCAGATTCATCCGCTTCCACGGGTACAAGCACCCTGCCGAAATGGACACCGCCGACGTCAACTCTTTCGTGACGCACCTCGCTGTCGATCAGCACGTGTCGGCGTCTACGCAGACACAGGCGCTGTCGGCACTGTTGTTCCTCTACCGCAACGTCTTCGGCTACGACCTTGGCGCGATGGACGGACTCGTCCGCGCGCGAAAGAGCCGGCACGTGCCGGTTGTGATGACTCGCGACGAGGCTCGTGAGGTTCTGAGTCACCTCAGCGGAGACCTGCACCTGATGGCATGCCTCCTATACGGGTCTGGTCTGCGCCTCAAGGAGTGCGTGACCCTCCGGGTCCAAGATCTTGACTTCGGGAAGGGCGAGATCCAGATCTTCAACGGCAAGGGCAACAAGGACCGCCTTACGATGCTTCCGGAGGTCCTGGCTGGCGACCTGACGACACACCTGCGCCACGTCCGTGCGGTGCATCGCGCTGACCTCGAGGCCGGATGGGGAGCTGTGCAGCTGCCCGAGGCACTGGCGCGCAAGTACCCCGGCGCTCCGCATGACTGGAGGTGGCAGTGGGCGTTCCCCCAGCGCCGACGATGGCGCAACCCCGACACCGGTGAGCAGGGACGACACCACATGGACCCATCCATCCTGCAGCGCGCGGTGAAAGATGCCGTCATACAGTCGGGCATCCCGAAACGGATCGGGTGCCACACGTTTCGGCACTCGTTCGCGACGCACCTGCTCGAGTCGGGGTACGACATCCGAACGATACAGGAGCTGCTGGGCCACAAGAGCGTCAACACGACGATG
>JBBIJX010000048.1:0-12355 GCA_037445775.1 Actinomycetota bacterium | reverse complement strand
GTCGAGAACCCGAGCACGAAGAGGGTCGCGGGTCCGATCACCCGAGCGCGCCTCGTACTTTCGCTGATCTCAGCGACGGTGAGGCCGGTCATCCACGAGAGGTATGCCGGGACGAGCGGCAGCACGCACGGTGAGACGAACGACAGCACGCCTGCCGCGAACGCGATGGCCAGGGCCGCGATATCAGACACGCACGGCCCCCGGCTCAGTCACGCGCCAGCTCGGCTTCATAGCCGACGGACCGAATCGTCTGCACGATAGCGGCGACGTCGACGACGTCGTCGTCGAAAACCACCACGGTGCGACCACCCGCGGGGTCACTCGCACTCGAGACCACGCCGTCAACGTCGGCGAGCGTCATGTCGATTAGCATCGCGCACGACGAGCAGTGCATACCTGTGGTGTCGAACGCCGCAGTTGACTCAGCCATGTCAATCCCCTCAGCCGTCTGAGACGAGTTCTTCCGGCCCGCCTCTGAGTGTGCCGCAGTGCGGGCACAGACGCCAGTCCGAGCGAATGCGGTGGCCGCATGCATCACACGCGTCCGTGAGTCCGTGATCGTCGGCAGAGGTGTCGGCGGCGGGAGCTGCGGCTCTCGAGATGGCCGTGAGCAGGTAGTCGATGACTGTCCGCTGAGTCACGCTGGCTCCTACGCCGTGGTTGACGTGCCCCCGAAGGTGCAATCAGTGTGCCAGCTCGCTACAGCCCCAAGCGTTGCATCCGCGCCTCGAGCGTCTTGGTGGTCAGGCCGAGCAGCTTCGCCGCCTTCGGCACGGCGCCGCCGGTACGATCGAGCGCCTGCCTGACCAGGTCGAGCTCCACTTCCTCGAGGTCGACGCCGGAATCCGGCAACTCGTATCCCAAGGCGCCGCGCGTGACTCCACACACACGCGCGCGCACTTCCGAGGGGAGATCGTCGAGCCCGATCTCGTCTGAGTGGGAGAGGATGACGATCCGCTCGATGGTGTTCTCGAGCTCGCGGATGTTGCCCGGCCACTGATAGGTCACAAGCGCCTCCATGGCCTCGGCCGACAGCGTCTTGGCGCCCGCCTTCGACTTCTCCAGAAAGTGCGCCACGAGTAGCGGTATGTCGCTCGCGCGCTGGCGCAACGTAGGAAGCGTCATGGGCACGACGTTCAGACGGTAGAACAAGTCCTCACGGAACGCCCCATCGGCGATCAACTGCTGAAGGTCTTGGTTCGTCGCTGCGATGACGCGTACGTCGACCTCGATCGAACGCGTGCCCCCGAGCCTCTCGAAGGTGCGCTCCTGCAAGGCGCGCAATAGCTTGACCTGCGTCGCAATCGAGATGTCACCGATCTCGTCGAGGAAAAGCGTCCCGCCGTTCGCCATCTCAAAGCGGCCCGGCTTGGCGGTCATGGCCCCGGTGAAGGCCCCCTTCTCATAGCCGAACAGCTCGCTCTCGAGCAGCGTTTCGGGGAGCGCCCCGGCCGACACGGACACGAACGGTTTGGCAGCCCGCTCCGAGAGCGTATGAAGTGCCCGCGCCACGAGCTCCTTGCCGGTACCGGACTCCCCGTAGATCATGACCGTCGCACCGGTGGGCGCCACCTTGCGGACCGTGTCGAGGATCTCAAGCATGCGCGGGTCAGACGCGACGATGCCTTGGACGTCGTACTCGCGGTCGACCTCCTCGCGGAGACGCTCGACCTCGTTGGCGAGGTCCCGGTATTCGAACGCACGCCCGATCGCGATCTTGAGCTCTTCAAGATCGAACGGCTTCGTCAAGTACTCGCTCGCGCCGGCCTTCATCGCGTCGACCGCCTGCTCGACATTGCCGTGGGCGGTCAGCATGATGATGGGAAACGTCGCTCCCCTGCCTCGCAGCCGCCTGAGCACCTCCATCCCGTCGGGGGCGGGCATCCGGTGGTCGAGCACCATGATGTCGGGCTCGAACTCGTTCGCGAGGGACAGTGCCTCTTTGCCGTCGGCGGCCTCCGCCACTTCGAATCCGTCTGCAGTGAACGCTTGGGTGAGCACCCATCGCATGTTCTTCTCGTCGTCGACGATCAGGATCCGTTTCGCCATGGCGCGGTGCTCCTACCCCTCGTACTCGAACGGAACGGTGACTGTGAAGATCGTACCGGCGTCTGAGCTCTCGACCGCGATGTGCCCGTTATGCTCATCGATGATGCGGTGGACGATCGTCAGGCCGAGACCGGTGCCTTCGGCCCGTTTAGTGAAGAATGGGTCGAAGATCTTCGGCAAGTCCTCAGGAGAGATACCCGGTCCCGTGTCGGATACCACGACCGTCACGTATTCCTCGTCCGCCGAGACAGTGACCCGGATGGCGCCGCCTGTCTCGTGCATCGCCTGGACCGCGTTAGTCACGAGATTCAGGAACACCTGTTTAAGCTGGTCGGGATCGCCACGAACCGCTCGCAGCTGCGGGATGGGATCGAGATTGATGCGCACATTCGACTGTGTTGCGAAGCGCGCCGTGAAGAGTGTGACATCCTCGAGGACTTGGGCGAGATCGGTCTGCACCAGCGTGGGCTTGCTGGGCCTGCCGAAATCGAGCAGCGCCTTGATGACCCTGTCGAGGCGGTCGATCTCCTGCTTGACCACGTCTGCCGCCTCCCGGATGCGCGCTGGGTCGCACTGGGCGTCCTCGAGAAGCTGCACGCTGGCACGGATGACGCCGAGCGGGTTTCGGACCTCGTGGGCGACCCCCGCTGTGAGTTCGCCCATCGCCGCGAGCCGATCGGCGCGGATCAACTGGTCCGTGAGCGCTCGAACATCGGAGACGTCTTCGAGCGTGACCACGGCGCCGAGCACCGTGCCGCCCACCGCGCGCATGCGCGACGTGGATGCCTGCACGTGCAGTTCGCGACCACCCCGCGTCACGACCGTAGCCTCCCTCAACGCAAGAGGCAGGCGGCCCTCGAGCACCTTCATCACATCCGCGGCGAGGCCGTCATCGTGCCGCAGAAGCGAACCTACGCTGCGGGGCACCATTTCGAACTCCGACATCCCGAGCATGCGCTCGGCCGCCGGGTTCGCCGTTGCCACCGAACCATCGGGTCCTACGGTGATGACGGCGGACGTGATCGATCGCAGAATCGACGACGTATAATCCTGCACATTGATGAGCTGGATCGCCCGCTCTTCAAGTTTGCGATAGGCCTCTTCGAGCTGGGTCGAGACTTGGAGCAGATCCGCAGTGCGCCGCCCCTCGAGGTCTCGCAACGTCCCAATGAGCAGGCCGAGCGCGACGAACGACGCGACGTCCAGCCATATCTCGGCACCAGCGGTCAACTGCGTGTCGAGCAGATGGTGCGCGTGCAGTACGTACGGCACGGATACCGCGATGCCGGCGATCAGGCCGCCGCGCCTCTTGAACGACCATGCGGCGTACAAGACAGGAACCACGTAGAGCCGCCCGATGGACCGATGAAGCGGTAGTGTCCGCAGGCTGTCGGAGACACCGAAAGCGAACGCCGTGATGACGACGAACATCGCGACGCAGATGGCGAGAGCACGAAGCTCACGCGACCGAGCGCGCGTGTCGTTCGTCGCAATCGCCGCGACGTCGACTGCGGGCCGCAGGTTCCGAATGCGGTCTGGACTCATCGGTGCCGTCGGGCCCAGCTCGGGTCGATACGCAGCTCGTCGCGGTACTTCGCTACCGTTCGGCGCGCTACGGTGACTCCCTCTGCTGACAGCAGTTCGGCAAGCTTCTGGTCGGAAAGGGGCTTCGAGGGATCCTCCTCCTTCACCAGCTCGCGAAGCCGCTGCTTGATGCTCGTCGCGGCCACATCCATCCCTGTGGAGGTCCGGTAACCGCCGCTGAAGAAGTGCTTCAGCTCGAATAGCCCGTACGGTGTCGCCATGTACTTGCCGGTGACCCCCCGCGACACCGTCGACAGGTGCACGCCGATCTCGACAGCGACGTCCTCGAGGCGGAGCGGCCGAAGCGGCCCCCTGCCGTCCTCGAAGTAGTCGCGCTGCGTCTCTAGGATGATCTGCGTGATACGGCTCACCGTGTCCCTGCGGCGGTCCACGTTCTTGATGAAGCTCTCCGCCGAGCGGATCTTGTCCTTCAGGTAGCGCTTGGTCTCGTCGTCCGCGGTCGACCCGCTCTTGAGCATGGCGCGGTAGCGAGGCGAGACGCGCAGCGTGGGAAGCGCTTCGTTGTTCGGGATGATGAGCCACTCGTCGCCGAACCTGCGCAACGTGACGTCGGGAACGATGTAGCCCGGTGACGGACCGGGCGAGAACGCACCGGCCGGCCTAGGGTTGAGGGTCTTGAGAATCTCGACGAGCCGCCTGACCTCAGCCTCGTCCACTTTGAGCGTACGCGAGATCTTGCGGTAGTGACTCGCTGCCACGTCGTCGAGGTGTTCGCGCGCGATGCGCATGAGGATCGGCTCATCGAGACCTAGGAACTCGAGTTGCAGGCAGAGCGCTTCGGTGAGGTCGCGCGCCCCGACGCCGGGAGGGTCTAGCTGCTGCACTGCGCGCAGCCCCTCACGCGCGGCGCCGGAATCGACGTCGACCAACTGGGCGACCTCATCGAGTGAGCCGGTGAAGAAACCGTCCTCGTCAAGCGAGCCGATGACTGCCTGCGCGGCGCGGTCGACCTCATCGCTGACGTCGAGCAGCGCGAGCTGGTCGAGCAGGTAGTCGTCGAAGCTCGTAACGCCGCCGACGAACTCCTCAGTGTTCGCGGTCTCCGCGTTCGGGTCACGCGGAGCGGTCGTGGCGATCTGGTCGAGATCCTCATACATCTCGACCCACTCATCCCATGAGCGCTCGTCCTCGGCGGCCGCGTCGAGCGACTCCTCGCCCTCGACTGGCTCGAGATCCGTTTCGTCTACTTCGAGCACCGGGTTCTCGAGTATCTCGACCTCGATGAGGTTCTGAAGTTCCGCGACGGGCATCGCGAGGATGCTCAGCCCCTGATAGACCTGGGGTGACAGGGTGATGCTCTGCCGGATCTCCGGACGAAGCGACTGCTCCAACACCCCACCCCCTCACGACGTTGCGCATCGAGGGACGCGCGCCCATGCAAGAATCATACCACCAAGAGGCTGGAGACCGACCGTTGGACGCCTACTCCTGAGGCGGCAACGTGAGCACTGGCTCACGTTGAGGCAGCTGCACGACCGCGATGGCCGCGAGCACTG
Organism: Actinomycetota bacterium; assembly: GCA_037445775.1. Classification (GTDB taxonomy): domain Bacteria; phylum Actinomycetota; class Coriobacteriia; order Anaerosomatales; family PHET01; genus JBBUX01. The sequence goes on along the minus strand of JBBIJX010000048.1, from coordinate 7,205 downwards.
ACACACCACCCGCGACCTGGGTGAACGTCAGAACCTCACCGAAGAGCGCGAACGCGCCGATCCCCGCGAGAACCGGTTCGATCGTCGAGGTCACCGTCGCGTTCGTAGGCGGAATGAGTCTCAGGGCCGCCAGGAACGCGGAGAAGGGGACGATAGTGCTGACGACGGCCATGAGCACGACAGACGCCGCTACGGCGGGGTCGGCGAAGACCCCCAGAACACGGGCTGGTCCGAGCGCCAGAAGCCAGAACGCCGCCGCGAATCCGAGTCCGTATGCCAGCGTCGTGTACGGCGTGAAGCGCTTGACCGCAACGCTGCCCATCAGAGAGTAACCAGCGAAGAACACCGCCGACGCGAGCCCCCATGCGACGCCTGCTGGCGTCACCACCAGCCCTGAACCACCAACCGCACCCACGACCAGCGCACACCCGGACACCGAGAGCGCCACGCCCGCTGGAAGCGTCCAGGTGAGCCGCTGCCCCAAGAAGAGCACGCTCGCAACGAGCACGATCATCGGAGCCAGATACTCGAGCAGGATGGCCGTCGCCACGTTCGTCAGCGAGATGGTCATGAAGTAGGTCACGTGCACGCCGGCAAGCCCGACCACGCCAAAGACGCCGAGGAACGGCAGGTCCGCGGCGCGCACAGACAGCGATCCGTCCCGGCGCCACGCCAAATAGGCGACGAGGATCACGAACGCTGCGAGCGCCCGTCCGGCGGCGAGTTCGGTCGGCTCGATCGAGATGCCGAGCGGAGGCACGGGCCACGACGCGGTGTTCGCCGACGCACCCGTGAAAAGCCACTTCGCCGTGAGGCCGCCGGTCGCCCAGCATGCCGCCGCAAGGAGTGCGAGCGCGTAGCCGGTGAGACGCCCGTGCTTCTGTTCAGGCATGCGTCTGGTCAGATTCCTGAGCGCTCTTGTCGGCCTGGTACTCGTCATAGGGCTCCAAGTGGGCGATCACGTCGACGACATGCGGAAACGCCGCGCAGATCGCCCGCTCGACGCGTTCGGCGACGCTGTGCCCGTCGGCCACCGAGCGGGTCTCGTCGACCTGCACGTGCAGATCCACGTATACCGATGCGGCCGAGCCCCTCGTCCTGATGTGGTGGCACCCCAACACGCCAGCGACGCCCATTACCACCGGACGAATCTCCTCGGGCGGGATGCGAGCGGCGTCTGACAGTGTGACGCTGACCTGCCTGATGATTCCCCAGGCGGTGTGGACGATCGCGCCAGCCACGAGCAGTGCGACGACGCCGTCGGCCTTCGGGAAGCCCGCCCACACGAGGGCGAGCGAGGCGATGACGCCCAGGCTCACGAAGACGTCCGAACGCGTGTGGCCGGCGTCGGCGAGCAGGATCTCGGAGTCGAGCCGCGTCCCAACCCTCTTTTCCCACGTAGTGACGAGAATGTTGACGCCGAGGGTGACCAGCATCACGGCGAACGAGGCGGCGTCAACCTGCGGCGGCACGCCACCTTCAGCGAGCTGCTCGAGGGCCGTCGAAGCGACGCGGAACGCGGCTAGCGCGAGCATCGCTGCGACCACGGCGGAGGCGTACGTCTCGAACTTCGTGTGCCCGTAGGGGTGGTCCCGATCGGCGGGCCTGATCGCGAGCGATATCCCGACAAGGCCGACCACATTACTCGTCGCGTCGAACAACGAGTGAAAACCATCGGCCTGCATCGCCGTGGAGTCGATCGCGAGTCCGTAGAACAGCTTGGACAACGCCACCGCGACGTTGAGCACGAGTACCGCCCACAGTACCCGCCGTATCCCGCGGACGCGCCCTATGACGACGTCCGCGCTCGCGGAGCGCGTGTAGCCCACGACCCAACCGTCCCTTGTTCGTAAATACCCCTGGGGGGTATACTGCAGATGCGCGTGTAAACGGTAGCAGATACGGAGCCTTCGATGTCTGAACCTGCGGACAACCTGCTGATCACGGACGAAGAACGTGCCCGAATCCTGAACCGCCTGCGCCGTCTCGAAGGGCAGATCAGGGGGCTTCAGTCCATGATCGAATCGGGACAGGAATGTGAAGCCGTGCTCACCCAGGTCATGGCGGCCAAGTCCGCCCTGAACCAAGTGGGGCTGCACGTGATCGGGCATGCGATGAAACACTGCATGATCAACCAGGAGATGACCGACCGTGACGAGGTCATCGACGAGGCTATCAGGGTCTTCCTGAAGTACTCTTCATGCGTCAGGTGACCGCGTAGACACCAAGCGCCTTCTCCGGCAGGGTGAGAGCACCCGATGCGAGCGCCACCTAGGCGTACCCTCCTCGCGAACCGCTATCATGTCGCCTGGAGGGGTGCATGGATTCGCAGTCGATCTGGTGGACCATCGCAGTCGCTAGCTCGCTGGTCAGCGGGGTCGCTGTCGTCGGCCTATTCGTGGCTCGCCGACCCCTCGAACCAGTGGCCGCGATCACCATCGTCGCCTCCGGCGCCGTGTCCGCTGCGGCGCTCGCGCGCATCGGCGAACTCTACCAGCGGGGAGACGCTGTCTTCTACGCGCTCGCCCTCGTGCTCGCCGGGTTCGCCGGCGGCTACGCCCTCGCGTCCACCATGCTGTTCCGGCTCGCTCGGCCCTTGGCGCCCGTCGAACTCCCGTCCACGACCCCAGACCTCGACCCTCGTCCGGCAGTCATCTTGACGTGCTGCATCGAGCCGCCCGCCTACGATCTGCGTGCCACCGCAGGCATGCTGCAGTCCCTAACCGATGAGGGCGTGATCGAGCTCTCCGTGGGCGGTCTCCCGTTCCTATTCTTCGCGCACAAAGCGCGCTATCGAAGCGTGGACGACACGAGCCCCTCACAGGAGCAACTCGCCGAACTCGCAGAGCGCCTCACCGCGTCACTCAGCGACCTGGGCGTACCGGTCGATTGGGCGTCTTGCTCTGGAGCGACGCGTCTAGGTACGCGCGTGGCTTCGGCGGCCGCGCGTGGTCATCGCACCATCGTCATAGCGGAAGTCTCGGTCGCCCGCAGCGGGCACGCCGAGGCTGCCCGGACGGAGGTCGACGCGCTGCGCCCGGAATCGCACGGCCTCACCGTGCTCGACGCCGACAGCGCGCTTCTCTCCGATCGGGTGTGCGAGATGGTCGCGTCTCGCATCCTCGCCGACGCGGTCGATCCAGCCTCCGCCGGGGTCGTGCTCGTAGGGCACGGGCAGCCCGAGGAGCGAGCACGCCGGACACCTTGGTTCGAGGAGAGTGAGACGGTCTTCCTCAGCCGCATCCGGGTACTACTCACCGAACGCGGCATCGCCAACGACCGCGTGCGCATCGCGTGGTCGGAGTGGATGGAACCCGACATCACGTCGCAGGTACGCCATCTCGCGGCTCAAGGGTGCTCGACCGTGATCGTCACACCCGCTGCTTTCCCGCTCGATACGCTCGCGACCCGTATCGACATCGGAATGGCCGCGCGTCAGGCCCGCGTCGATGACACGGCGCACGTCGTGGTGCAGACCGCGTGGGGACCGGACCCAGAGCTGGTCGCGGAACTCGATTCGCTCGTGCGCGCGGCGCTCACTGCGTGAAGAACCGCGCGGCGCGAGGAGCACGAGCGCTACCGGGGGCGGACCTTACAACGCTCCCAGTTCAGCGCCTGGTTCCTGCGGATGCCCCGATAGTTTCGTGCGATACGCCAGACGAACGACAACCCGTGGCGACGGGAGTCGGCACGTGTCTCCAAGTTCAGGATCGAACGTTTCAGCTCCTCTGCCGTGCGTCCGCGGAAGATCGTGAAGCCCTTGCCGACAGCCTCGAGATAGTGTGCATCGCTGCCACCGGTCGCGGCGACGCCGTGACCACCGGCGAAGATCTTGGCAGCCATGCTATTCGCCCAAACGAGGAACGGGAGCGAGTTGTAGATCTCGAGCGCGTGAAACGCCCAGTCGTTGACGGCGTCGGCGAACTGGTTGCGGCCGAACGGGCCGAACACTCCCCGGTTCGAGAACGGGTGCGCGACGATCGCTACGCCGCCTTGTGCCTCGATGGCGGCGATGGTATCACGCGCGCTCATCCCTGCGGGGACCTCCTCGGTCAGGAACAGCCCCAAGATATGCCCCTCGCGCGAGCTGATCTCCTCGCCCACGATGACCTCAAAGTCATACATCTCGGCGAGAGAGCTTGCGAACAGCGCTCCCTGGATGGTGTTGTGATCGGTGATGGCGATGACGTCGAGGTCCGTGCGATGTTGCACGTACTCCATGATCTGAGGTATCGACGCGGTGCCGTCGGAGTGGTTCGAGTGGATGTGGATGTCGGCCTTACCCCATGTGCCTGCGGTACTCAGGTGCACTCTCACCCCTCGGTTCTCTGCGCCACACGGGACGCGTACTTGTCACGGCGCGAACGAAGCAAGCGCCGCACCAACTCCCGCGCGGCAGCGCCTTCACACAGTCGAGTCATCGGCCGCCGGGCATGCGAGCACTAGAGTACCATCGGCGAACGGATGGCTGAAACACCCAGTTCGAGGGGGAGGAATCTTCAGGAGGCGTTGTCCGCATCCCGCCACGCCGCGAGTCGCCGCACGCCCTCCGCGAGCCGCTCCATCGAAGTGGCGTAACTGAAGCGCAGGAACCCCTCTCCACCTTGGCCGAAGTCCATGCCGGGCGCGACCGCAACCCCCGCCTCCTCGAGCAGCCGACGTGACAACGAGAGCGAGTCTTCGTCCCACGCGCGCGCGTCGGCGAACACGTAGAAAGCACCGCACGGCTCGCAGGCGATGTCCAAACCCAACTCGCGCAGGGCCGGCACAAGGTAGCGCCGACGCTGATCGTAGATGGCGCGCATGCGGGCCACGTCGCCCTGAGCCTGGGTCAGCGCGACCACTCCGGCCCGCTGCACGAACGTGTTGGCCGCGAGGAAGAAGTTCTGCTGGATCTTTTCGGCAGGCCTGACGTACTCGGACGGAGCGATGAGGTAGCCGAGTCTCCATCCCGTCATCGCGTACGCCTTCGAAAAACCGTTCATGACGAAGGCGCGGTCGGTGAACTCCAGAATCGAGTGCTCCGCACCGCAGAAGGTGAGCCCGTGGTAGATCTCGTCGCTCGCGATGTGAACGCCGGTTCGCTCCGCGAGTTCCCCGAGAGCACGCAGATCCTCGGCCGCAAGCACGGCGCCGGTCGGGTTGCTCGGCGACGTGATCATGATCGCCTTCGTGCGTGGTCCCACAGCCCCTGCCAGTTCATCCATGTCGTAGCGAAAGCCGCTCTCGGCCCGCACGCGCACGGCCTTCACCACGCCGCCAAGGAAGTTCACGTAGTTCGGATATGCCGGATAGCAGGGGTCCGGCATCACCACCTCGTCGCCGGGATCAAGTAGCGCGCCGAACAGCAGCAGCATCGCGGGACTAGTGCCCTGCGTCACGACGATGTCGTCCGGGTCGACGTCGACGCCGTACGAGGCGGCGTAGTGGTCCCGGATGGCGCAGCGGAGCTCGGGCAAACCGAGTGACTGCGTGTAGTGTGTCGACCCCTCGCCCATCGCCTCCTCGGCCGCCCGCTTGATCACGTCGGGCGTGGCAAAATCCGGGTCGCCGATCTCGAGGTGGACGATGTCGCGTCCCTCCGCCTCAAGTTCTTTGGCGCGCGCCACGACGTCCATGACGACGAACGGGCGGATCAGACGGGCGCGCTGGGACACGGGGCTCATAGAGTGCTCTCCTTGGTCGGATCGATGCGGGCACGATAGATCGCCATCGACGCGCGGCCCAACTCCTCGAGGCGCCTGAGCTCGTCGAACCCGATGTCGCGTGTCGCGATGATCTCATGCGGAGGTTCCGGGTCGAACGTAAGGCCGAGTTCGGCGGCACGGCTCCACAGCTCGGTGCCGGGGAGCACATGCAACGTCGACACCTGGACACGCCCCGGGTCGAGCGAGATCGCGAAGTCGAGACCGGCGACCACGTCTGAGACGGTGTCGCCCGGAAGCCCGATGATCAGGTCGCACTCGACGGAGATGCCAGCTTCCCGGCAGGCCGCGACGCCGGCCGCGAAACACTCCGGGTCGTACGAGCGGTTGCACGCGGCCAACGCCGCGGCCCCGATGCTTTGCGGACCTGTCTCCACGCTAGCGACGCCAGCACGTCTCAGATGGACCGCAGCCTCTGCGTCGATGCGCTCGATGTCGACCTCGATGGTGTGGAGCCTCACACCCTGCCGCGCGTAAGGTTCGAGCACGTCCGCAAGGCGACCCAAGCGTTCGGATGTCAGGTTGAACACAGGATCGATGAAGCTGAACGACCGCATGCCGGGGGTACCAGCGACCGCTGCGATGTCGTCGGCGATGCGCTCCCACGAGTACGACCGTACGCGCGTGGACCCCTTGCCCTCGAAGCAATATGCGCAGCGGTGCGGACAGCCGCGGTACGTCTCCACGTACGCGGAGCCATCCGTGGGATGCGTGCGCCCCCGAAACGGCGAAGGCAACGTGTCAAGCTCCTCGACCGGTGCCCGTTCCGGCCCGCGCACGATCGCACCGTCGACGCGAGCGACGACGCCCGGCACTGCGCCGGGATCGCCGCCGCGGGTGTAGGCGTGGAGTAGTTCAGCGAAGGCGAACTCGCCCTCCCCTGTGACTACGCCGTCGACCGCGGGCTGCGCCTCAAGGACCTGTTCGGCGATCGGGCCCACCTCGGGTCCACCCAACACGATGGTGGTACGCGGCAAGACAGCCTTGACGACCCGCGCCGCCTCATAGACCCGGCGGGCCGTCCAGCAGTAGACGGGCATCGCGATGACATCGGGAGCAGGTTCGTACCGCGCGAGACGGTATGCGACCCACCATGGATCGATGGATGTGTCGAGGTCGAGCCGCACGCTCGTCACCTCTGCGAGCCGCCGGTCATCGTCACAAGCAGCCTCGAGGTAGTCGAGCGCGAGCGAGCGATATCCAGGCTGCGAGATACCCACCAGCGCGACGCGGAGCTGCGTGCTCACAGGCGCTCAACTCCGATCTCGTGCGCCGGAGCGATGTCCCACGGCGCAGGTACTGCAGCGTCAAGCCCCGTGACGAACCCGGCGACCCCGTTCGCCGCAGCGGTGTCAAGCGCCGCGATCACATGAGCGTGCTCACTCGGCCTACACGCTGCCGCGTCGACGTGCACGGCCACTGCACCGGCCTCACAGAGCGCCGCCACCGCGCCTGCAGCGCTCGTAACGTTGTGCGCGCATACCGGCACGAAGCCGGTGA
>JBBIJX010000047.1:0-12571 GCA_037445775.1 Actinomycetota bacterium | reverse complement strand
GTGTAGATCTCGCCGTCCGGCGTCCTGACGGCTACGGCCCAGTTGTACCTGCCGCGCATCATGATGCCCTCGAGGACCGCCTGTCCCCCGATGTGCGTGGGCTTCACCGGCGCCTCGACGCGCTCCACCGTAACGGCCTGATCGCTCACGAGCCACCCCGTTTCGACGCCCGCGGGTACGGGTCGCCGCAGGTCATCTTGCCCTCACTGCACGGTCCGCGCCGGCACGACGCGCCGGCATCGCGGAAGACGAAGGGCGCCGTGGGCTCCGCCAGCTCGAGCATGCGCAGCGCCACAGCGCGGATCTCCCACTGCGCGCGCCGGCAGCACCTCAACTCGAAGAAGTGCAGCAGCTCGCGAGCGTTCATCGTGACAACGATCTTCGTCTCGACCGCGTTTGGCAGCACGTAGCGCGCGTCCTCTGCGTCGACCCCCGCGTCGATCAACTCCTGATACGACCGGTATGCCGCGGCGGTAGCCTCATCGAAACGCTGCCTCGCCGCCGGGTCGGCCTGCACCTGAGGCGGGATGATGAACTCCGGCTCTTCGCCAAATGAGACGTAGCGCTGTGACTGCTGGTTGTAGCTCGCGAGCCGATGGCGGACGAGCTGGTGGGTCATCGCCCTGCTCACGCCGTCGATCGCGAACGTGTAACTCGCGTGCTCGAGTGTGGACAGGTGACCGCTCTCCATGATCGTCGACAGCACGCTGAGTACAGCGGCACAGTCCATGCCATCCATGAGTTCAGCGGCCCCGACCGGCGCGTAGCAGAGCCGCGCGGCGACGGCTATCGCGCGCTCGGGCTCGGGTGTGTGGCTCAACAGTCGAACGTCCATCTCATTCCCTTCAGCACCACGCGCCCGGGTGAATGAAACGGGGAGGCGCGACGACGCCTCCCCCTTCTTCCAGTGCTAGCGACGGCGAGGCCTGCTACTCCGAGCTCTCCTCGGCGGCGGGCTCGGCCTCGACGGTCTCAGGTGACTCGGCGGGCTCGACGTCTGCCGAGCCTGCCTCGGCACCAGCGTCAGCGTCGGGCTCAGCTTCGGCGTCGCCGGACTCCTTGGCGCTCTTGACCTCGAACTTCGCGGCCTTGGCGGCCTTCTCGGCGGCCTTGGCCTCGCGCTCCTGGCGAGCGGCGATGGCAGCCTCCTCGGCGGCCTTGCGGCGGGCCTCCTTCTCGGCGGCCTCCTTCTCGAGCACCGCGGCGGCAGCCGAGCCGAACTTGTCGCTGAAGCGCTGGACACGCCCACCGGTGTCGACGAACTTCTGCTGGCCGGTGAAGAACGGATGGCACTTGTTGCACAGTTCGATGTGCAGCTCGCCGCCGGCGGTCGACCGGGTCTCGAATCGGCTCCCGCACGAACAGACGATCGTCGTCGTCTCGTAGCCGGGGTGAATCTCCTGCTTCACGTACACACACCTCCTATAGCGCCTTGGTTTCCGACCAAAGCATGAGGACAGCCCGAGTAGTCTAGCACCGTGGCGATACCACGGCAACGCGCTCCTGCAAGATGGCGCGGCGGCGCGGCCTGCTCCCCGCACTCGGAGTCGCTCGTCGAAGACTCGTGGTGCCGAGCAGGCAACACCTGAGTGTCGCTTTGGCGATGCGCACCACCGGCCGGCCAACGCGCGGGTACGCATACGTACGGAGGGCAGGTGACATCATGGATGCACGCAGGGGACTGACGCTCGCGCTCGTCTTCGTGCTGGTGGGTTCAGCGGTGTCCGGCTGCAGGCCGGCACCAGCACCACCGACCGGTCCGGAAACGGCTGCGACGCCCACGCAGGCACCGGAGCTGCTGCAATCGACCGACGTGCGGGTCTACTTGGTGCGCGGCGAGTACGTCGGGGTCGCTGGGCGACAGCTGCCTCACACGGACGACCACGTCGAAGTCGCGCGCTACGCGGTCGAGGAGCTGCTCGCCGGTCCCACCGGACCCGAGAAGGCATGGGGCCTGTCGACCACCGTCCCGGTGGGAACGCAACTCAACGGCGTAGAGATCGACGAGGGTGTCGCCACCGTCGACCTGAGTCGGGAGTTCGAGTCAGGTGGCGGATCCCTCTCGATGCTGCTGCGCGTGGCTCAGGTGGTCTGCACGCTCACCCAGTTCAACGAGGTGGAAACGGTCGCGTTCAAGCTCGATGGCGAGCCCACCGAGGCGATCGGCGGCGAGGGGATCATCGTAGACCCGCCGGTCGATCGAGCCGACTTCGAAGGACAGCTGCCCCCGATACTGGTGGAGACACCGGCGCCCGGCGACAGGATCTCAAGCGCCGTCGATGTGTCGGGCAGCTCCAACGTGTTCGAAGCCACGCACCAGGTCCAGCTCACCGGCCCGGACGGGAGCGTACTCTCCGAGCGCACCGTCACAGCGACGAGCGGCACGGGCACACGCGGGACGTGGAGCACGCAGATCACGTTCGACGCTCCGGCGTCTGAGGCCACCGGCACGATCATCGCATTCGCGCTTTCACCCAAGGACGGCAGCCAAACGAACGTGATCGAGATCCCGGTGAGGCTGATGAAGTAGTCGCGCGCGGCTCGGGCGGTATCGAGCCGAGCGTAGCGGTGGGGTCCGAGGGGGTCCGCCGCGAGTTCCGCAGCAAGAAGGGCCGCCCCGGCGGGCGGCCCTTCGACGCGAGGACTGTCTGAGCGCCGGACCCCCTCGGGCCCCGCGACCCCCTACAGGTCGATCCCGTTTCGCGTCTCGCCCGCCTTGCGCGCCATCTTGGCGAGGAACTCCATGTTGCTCTGGGTCTGCTTGAGCCCCTTGATGAGCATGTCCATCGCCCGCTCGGGGTTGTCAATGCCATGCAATATGCGGCGCACGCCCCAGACGAACGGCGCCTCCTGCGGATCGAGCAAGAGCTCCTCCTTGCGGGTGCCGGAGGTGATGACGTCGATCGCGGGGAAGATGCGGCGGTCGGCGAGGCCGCGGTCGAGACGCAGCTCGAGGTTACCGGTGCCCTTGAACTCCTCGAAGATGACCTCATCCATCTTGGAGCCGGTGTCGACGAGCGCCGTCGCGAGGATGGTGAGCGAGCCGCCGTGCTCGATGTTGCGCGCGGCACCGAAGAACTTCTTGGGCGGGTAGAGCGCCTGGGAGTCGACGCCACCTGACAAGATGCGTCCCGATGCAGGCGTCGCCAGGTTGTAGGCCCGCGCGAGGCGCGTGATCGAGTCGAGCAGGATGACGACGTCCCGGCCGCTCTCGACGAGGCGCTTGGCGCGCTCCATCGTGAGCTCGGCGACTTGGATGTGCTGGTCTGAGGGCATGTCGAACGTCGACGAGATGACCTCTCCGTGGATCGAGCGCTCCATGTCGGTGACTTCCTCTGGCCGCTCGTCGACGAGCAGGCACATGAGGTAGACCTCGGGGTTGTTCGCCGTGATCGACGCGGCGATGTCCTTGAGGACCGTCGTCTTGCCGGCCTTTGGCGGCGACACGATGAGGCCTCGCTGGCCCTTGCCGATCGGCGCGACGAGATCGATGGTGCGCGCGGTCATGAACTGCGGGCCGTGCTCCATGCGCAGACGCTCGTCAGGGTAGACCGGGGTGAGGTCACTGAACCGCGGCCGGCCCCGGTTCGCGTCCGGGTCGTTGCCGTTGATCGCGTCGAGGCGCTGGAGCGCCGCGTACTTCTCGTTGTCACGAGGCGGACGCACCTGGCCTTTGATGAGGTCGCCGCGCCGGAGCTCATTGCGCCGGACCGCCGACATCGATACGTAGACGTCGGAATCACCCGGCAGGTAGCCGCTCGTCCGCACGAACCCATAGCCTTCGGGGAGCACGTCCAGGATCCCGGAGATCTCGACGAAACCCTCGGCGCGCACCTTGGCGGCGAGCACGGCGTCGATGATCTCGTCCTTCTTCTTGAGCGCCTTCGTGTCTATCTCCAGGCCGGCTGCCATCTCGCGCAGCTGCGCGACGGTAAGCTCCGTGAGCTGCTCGCGGGTCACGCTCGGCTTGGTCGGCTCCTGGCCCCCACCGCCGCTTCCGCGACGGCCGCGCTTGCGAGGACGTGCACTCATGCGTTCTTCACTTTCTCCCAGTCAGCCAGGAACGACTCCAGGCCTCTGTCGGTCAGAGGATGCTTGACGAGGTTCCTGAGCACACCGAACGGCACGGTCGCGATGTCGGCGCCTATCAGCGCCGCCTGCGTGACGTGGTTAGCGGAACGGATCGAGGCCGCGATCACCTCGACGTCGTGTCCGAAGTCGTAGTTCGAGACCGCCGTGACCACATCGCCGAGCTGGGCGATGCCGTCCTCGCTGATGTCGTCGAAGCGCCCCACGAACGGCGAGATGTAGGCGGCCCCGGATCGCGCGGCGAGCATCGCCTGCGGGACGGTGAAGCACAGCGTCATGTTCACCTTGATCCCCTTGGCAGACAGCACCTTGGTCGCCGCGAGCCCCTCAGGCATCGTCGGCACCTTGACTATGAGGTTCGGCGCCAGCGCAGCGAGTTCCTCGCCTTCGCGCACGATCTCGTCTCGCTGCAGTCCCACAGTCTCCCCGCTGACCGGGCCGTCCACGATCTCGCAGATCCGCTTCAGGTGGTCGTGGAAGTCGGCGAGCCGACCTCCGACCCGGGCGTACAGCGTCGGGTTCGTGGTCACCCCCGCGAGGACGCCCCAGCTTGCGGCTTCCTCGATCTCGGCGATGTCCGCTGTGTCCAAGAAGAACTTCACGCGCCGTCCCTTCCTCTCCGCCGGCGGATGGCCGGCGATGCCTCTCTCACGCGGGGTCGATCGCGGCCGCCACCACCCGCTCCAGCACGTCGGCCACCGTGCGGTCTAGCTGGTGGCTGTAGACGACCGGTATGTCGTGCTCCCGCGCCATCTGTTCTATGTACGCGCCCAGCGTTCGGATGCTCTCGAACCCCGAGCGATACCTTTCAAGCGGACGAGACCCCTCCGTCTGCACCTCGCGAATGTAGAAGTGGCTCAAGTGGGACCGTTCGTCGTCGACTCCGATGACGAGCTGCACGACCCGAGCGTTCTCGAACTCGCGGGGGTCAAGATATCCCGGAACGAGGTGGATCCCCTCAACCACCATCGAGTTCCCCTCGAGCACCGCGCGGTCGATGAGCGACTTCACTCCGGAGGTCACGACCGCGGTCTGCTCGCGAAAGCCGACGATGACGGGATTGGCGCCTTCCGGCACCGGCACCCTCAGGCCCTTCCACGCGTTGAACGCGCTCTCATAGATCGCGGGCATGAGGTCCTGCGAGAATATACCACGCATCACTTCGCGAATGGAATCCGTCGAGGAGATACGCGTGATGCCGAGCCGGTGTGCGACCTCGGTGGCGATCGTGGACTTGCCCACGCCCGTTGTCCCACCTATGAGCACGATGAGCGGCCGGTCAAGCCGCGAGACATCGCGGAGCATGACGTAGCGTTCGGCGAACTCGGCGCCGGCGATCTCAGACAGACACCCAGTCGCGATCTCGCGCAAGCGGTCGCTCGTGAGGCTGAGCTCGCCACGGGCGTGCAGATCGTCCTGGATGCTCGCGGCGATCTCGTAGGCGCGACGCGGAGAGAGCCCCGTCGCCATGACCGACTGCGCGAGCAGTCCCTTGCTGAACGGCAATCCGTGCGCCTTGTCCGTGATGACGATGTTCGTCTGTGTGTCCGGGGACATCACAGGCCTCCCTTGCGAGCGTGACCGCGGTCGACGGCGAGCGCGGCCGTGTGCGAGACGAGAATCCCGGCGCCATGCTCATCGACGGCGACCGGGACGTTGTCGCACAGCACGGTGGGCACACCGGCTTCCTCTCCTGCCGCCGCAACGACGTCGATCGCGGCCGCCTTGAGCTCGGTCACGAGCACGTCGAACCCGCCGGCGTGCGCGGCGAGATCGGCGCGGAGGCGCACGCGGTCCGAGAGCGCGGTGGTCACGGCGACCACCTCGCAGCCGTGCTCCGCCTCGAGGTGCTCGGCGAGGCGCGGCGTGATCGCCGCCGGTGCCGTTGTCGCGAACAACACCCGCTTGCCGTCCACAGGCTCGATGGGCACGGGACGAAACGTCGTCGCGACCACCTGCAGTCCGGGGGCGATTCGCGCGAGTTCGGCCCGGATCGCCTCGACGTCATCGGGCGTCGCGATGGGCTCCTCGGCAGACGCGATGACGGCCAGGTCCGCGCGTCCCACGCGGTACGGACCGAAGTAGTCCTTCACGTAGCCGATGCCACGCCCCGCCCCGATGACGATGATGCTCGCGTCGGCGTGCACCGGGGGTATGGCGGCGCCAGAGCCCTCGAGGACCATGAGCTCCTTGCCAAGCGCGTCACCAACGCGGGCCCCTTCAGGGACGTTGGAGAAGAAGGTCTCGCCCGCGAGCCCTCCCCCGCACCGGCGACAGCCTACGGTGGTCACGCGGCTCATGACGGCGTCTTCGTAGTTGTCACTCGAGGCGTGCTTGCCCTCGCGCGCAAGCGCGAGCAGATCCGCCGTCGACAGCGACACCCGGTCGCCGTGGATGACCTCAGGCTCGCCCGGGCCGCCACGTCCCATCGCGAGCACCACGACGTCACGCCCGGCAGCCTTGAGCGTACGGGCCACGTACGCCGAAACCGCGGTCTTGCCCACCCGCTTGCCGGTACCGATGATGCCGAGTGTCGGCGTGCAGGGCACCACTCGCGCACGCGGCGGTGAGAACACGAAATCCGCACCGCGATACTCCACACCGTGCGATAGCGCGATCGTCGCGAGCCGGAAGCGGTCCGCCGCCGAGAGCACAGGCTCGTCTGAGAGATCCACCAACGCGTCGGGCCGGTAGCGCTCGATCGCGCTTGCGATCGCGGCCTCCGCATCGGCGTGGGCGATGACCGGGACGCCGTAAGCCTCTAGGCCCGCCGACAGGTCGACCTTCTCCGTGCCGCCGATGAAGACCGCCGCCGCCACCTCGTGCTCCTGCCCGAGAGCGGTCAGCGCGAACCGCACGACCGGCGGGTAGTGCTCGCCGTCGATCAACGCCACCAGCGTGCTCATCGTTCGACTCCTGTCACGACTTCGTCGAGATCGGGCGCTTGCGCTCCGGGCCGCCATCTGCAGTGCCTGCGGTTGATGTCCTGGAAGTCGGCGACGACCTCGCCGTCCACATACGGCTCCTTGAGCATCACGCGCACGCGGCCGTCGGCAAACACCTCGATGATGTTGTAGCAGGGCCTTACCTTGCCCCGCAGCCGGTGCGTGCAGCACGTCCCGGCGTTGACGATGAGCATGTCCTCGAGGCGCCAGACGTTCGGCACATGCTTGTGTCCGCACAGCACGAGGTCGACACCGTTGTTGGCGAGGACCCGCAGCAGGTCGCCGGCGTCGTGGACGATGTTGCGCTCCCGGCCCGTGCCGGGCACGGGGACAAGGTGGTGGTGCATCGTCAGGACCTTGAACTCGTCGAAACACTCCGAGAAGCGCTCCTCGATCCATCGGTACCGCTCACGGCCCACCCGCCCGGTGTCGAGGTCGGGTTCGCTCGAGTCGAGGCCCAGCACATGCACGCCACCATACGAGAGTTCTGAATTCCGCTCGCCGAACAGTTCCGCGTAGTGCTCGTCACCGACATTGCGCGCATCATGGTTGCCGAGCAACACGACGCGCCGGTGGCATGCGATGCGGTCGATCAGGCCGTGTGCCTGCACGAACTCATGCCGAAACCCCATGTCCGTGAGGTCACCGCTCACGACCACTACGTCGGGGCAGAGCAGGTTCAGCTCGTCGATCACCCGCTTGGCGAGCGAGGGGATGTGGTAGCGCGAGCCGCAGTGCAAATCCGAGATATGGGCGATGACCGTGGGTGAGCTCATCGGGCGCTCCCTCCTTCGCGCGTCAACGCGGCAGCGCGCCGCGCACATCCGGCGCCACCGGTGCGGAGACAGCGGTGGCTAGGCGTTGCAGGCCCGACGAGAGTCCGATGAGCGAGTTCATGAGTTCGCGGAAGTCGTCCTCGTAGCTGACGACATCGTAGTCGCCGGTGATACCCCCGGCCTTGGCGGCCGCGTCGAGCGCATCGGGATAGGTGCCGATCTCGTCGACGAGCCCGAGTTCCTTCGCCCGCTCGCCGTTCCACGCCCATCCTGTCGCAAGCGACTCGACCTCGGAGCGCTTCATGTCGCGCCCCTCGGCGACGAGGTCGATGAACTGGTCGTAGACCTCGTCCACCTCGCCTTGGATGAGCGCGCGCTCTTCGTCGGCCAGCGGCCGGAACGGGCTTCCGGCGTCCTTGTCCTCCCCGGCGGTGATCACGGCGAACTCGACCCCCACCTTGTCGAGCAGGCCTGATACGTTCGGTATCTGCGCGATGACGCCGATGCTCCCCACCGAGGTGCCGGGAAGCGCCCAGATCTGGTCCGCCTGCGACGAGACCATGTACGCGCCCGACGCGTTCACGTCGCCGGAGGACACGATCACCGGCTTGTCGCTCTGCGCGACCATGTTCGCGATCTCCTGGCTCGCGGCGACCGTACCGCCCGGCGAGTCGACCCTAAGCACGATCGCCTTCACGGAGCGATCGTCAATAGCCTGCTCGAACGTGTCCCAGAAAGCCTCGGGCGTCACGTAGCCCGAGTACGAGTCACCTGTGCCGGAGATGACCCCGTCAACGTGGATCACCGCGATGCGATTGTCGGTCGCGAGCCCACTCGCCGACATGCTGCGGCTCGAGACGAGCACCACCGGCAAGACGCAGCTCACGACGAGCAGCCCCACGAGCACGACGATGCCGATAGTCCACCAGACCCAAGCGCGGCTGCGTCGAGGCGGCGTGGCTGGGGGCGGCTGCAGCGGCGGCACGCCCGGCTGTGGGGCGTACGGCTGCAGCGGCGGCACGCCCGGCTGGTGCGGTGCGGTGGGTCCGGAGTCTCGTTCCGACATCGTGTGCCTTTCGCGTGGGGAGGCTGAACCGCGAAGCGGTGCGGTTCGGGGATTCTCGATGTTCATTCCCCGGCCCGCGCCGCGTCAACACTCGTGGTCACTCAGGCGGGCGTTTCGCGGCGCGGCCGCGGCGCCTCAGAGCAGGCGGGCGCCGCAACGGTCGATCGCGAGAGCCTGCGGCGGGCGTCGCGTGCCGAGCTCACGCACCGGGGTGGCGGCCCGCTCTGCCACCGCGCGCGCCGCCTCGAGCGCGATGTGGTCTGTGTCTCCCGCGACGAGCCCGATGACCGTGGGCCCGGCACCTGACAGCGCCACTCCAGCCGCGCCTGCGGCGCGCAGGATCCGCATCACGTCGCGAAGGTCCTCGACCGCCCGGGCCCGGTACGGCTCGTGCAACCGGTCCGCAAGCGCGTCACCGAACAACTCCGGCCGCCCGGTTGCGATCGATGCGGCAAGCAACCCCGCGTGAGCAACGTTGAACGCGGCATCGGCGTGCGGCACGGCCTCTGGAAGCATCGCCCTGGCGATGGTCGTCGACAGTTCGGTGAACGCGGAGACGGCGACCACGGCCAGGCCGCGCGCCGGTTCGAATCGCGCGCTACGCGCCCTGCCGTCCTCGTCCCAGCAGACCGTGAAACCCCCGCCGAGCGCCGCCGCGACGTTGTCAGCGTGACCCTCAAGTTCCGCGGCGAGCTCAAGCCTGCGCACCGCACCGAAGTCGACGCCCGCGAGCGCTTCGCCGAGCATGAGCCCCCCGACGATCGCTGCGCTCGAGGAGCCAAGCCCGGAGCCGGTGGGGATGTGGTTCACGCACCGTACCGACGCCGCGAGGCCATCGCGTCCCGCCTCCTCGAAGGCACGCGCCATCGCACGGGCGACGACGTTTTCCGCGCCGGAGGGCAGGTGATCGGCGCCCTCACCATGGACGTCGACCTTCCACGCGCCGGCGAACTCGGCCTCGAAGCGGTTGTGCAGCTTGAGCGCGAGACCGAAGCTATCGAAGCCCGGTCCGAGGTTCGCCGAAGTAGCCGGCGTGAGAACGGCGGCGCCCATGCGGGCCTAGAGGTCCTCGACGCGGATCACGGCGGATATCTCAACGACCGCCGGATGGCCTGCCATCTCCGCGAGCGCGGAGCGCGCATCCGCCTCCCGCGCCTCGTGAGTCACGTAGACGAGTTCTGCCGTGTCACCTGTCTCACCCGCGCGCTGGATCACGCTCGCGAGCGACACGCCGTGGTCGCCGAACATCTTGGCTGTGGCCGCGAGCACGCCCGGCTTGTCCGCGACAAGCATGCGCACGTAGTAGCGCGTCACTAGCCCTGCCATGTCGAGAACGGGGTGATGCTCGGTGCAAGTGCAGCCCACGAGCGGCGGACAGTCGCTCTGCAAGTTGCGTGCGGCCTCGACGAGATCGCCCACGACCGCTGACGCGGCGGGCAACGATCCCGCTCCTTCGCCGAAGAACATCGTTTCGCCTACCGCGTCGCCCACGACGTAGATCGCGTTGTAGACGCCGTTCACACTCGCAAGCGGATGCGACGCCCGTACCATCGTGGGGTGCACGCGGATGTCGATACCCTGCGGCGTGCGGTTCGCGATGGCGAGCAGCTTGACGGTGCAGCCGATCTCACGCGCGTACTCGATGTCCGCCGGGGCGATCGGGCGGATTCCCTCCGCCGGAACCTGATCGAGCGTGACGCGGCTGTTGAACGCGATCGAAGCGAGGATGGCGATCTTGGCGGCGGCGTCGAGGCCGTCGACGTCCGCGGTAGGATCCGCTTCGGCGAACCCGTTCGCCTGCGCCTCGGCAAGCGCGCTCGCATAGTCGAGCCCATCCTCGCCCATGCGCGTCAGCATGTAGTTCGTGGTGCCATTGACGATGCCCATGACGCGCGTGATCTCGTTCGAGGTCAGCGAATGCTTGAGCGGCTCGATGATGGGGATGCCTCCGCCCACACTCGCCTCGAAGCGAATCTCGACGCCTGCGGCTTCGGCTGCCTCCATCACCTCCTCGCCATGCGTTGCGAGGAGCGCCTTGTTCGCCGTGACGACTGCCTTGCCTGCCCTGAGAGCGGACAACACCACGTCACGAGCCACGCCCGTACCGCCGATGAGCTCGATGACGACGTCGATGTCCGGGTCGCCCGTCACGGCGAACGCGTCGCCGGTGCAGCGCGCGGGGTCCAGCCCGAGGTCTGCGAAGCGAGCCGTGTTGCGGTCGGCGAACCGGACGAGCTCGATGTCGACCCCCGCGCGGCGGCGGAAGTCGTCACGGTGGCGGTTCAGGATCTCGATGACGCCGGATCCGACGGTGCCCAGACCGATGAGGCCGACCCGGATGGTGCGCATGACGGTCCCTTCCACGCTCGATGACACGGTTCGTGCGTCCGCACATTCTACCCGAGCGGTGCTGATACACGCTCACCTGTTCGGACGATGCGATCTCATCCTTGGGACGGACGCGCGCGCGAGTTCAGATGTGCGTAGATGAGCGTGGAGTGTCGGGGACGCCGTTTCGCCTCGTGCATCGGCGCGTGTGAGGGGGGCTTCATGAGATCGAGATCGCTTCGGCGGCGCTTCAATCGCGTCATGTCACTGATGCTGGTTGCACTGCTCACCGTACCGTGGTCAGCGCTGGCGAGCCTTGTCGACATCGCCGTGGTCGACATAGTGGCGCCCGTCGACTCGGTCGAGCTCGCCGCAGGCGGATCGGCGCCTATCGTGATCAGAGCGACGATAACCGGCGCGCAGGCAGCGGAGTCAACCTTCAAGGTCAACACGGTCTGGACGCTCAGTGGAGGCACTTGGAGCGGCTCAGCCCCTGTTCGGCTCGTCTCACCGCCTCGCGCGGCCCAAGACCCGCCGACCGTCATCGAAGTCTCGGGGGTCGTCAAGGTCGCCTCGGGGCAGGCGCGGGGCAGCCATACAGCGGTCGTGAGCGCGTTCGACATAGTGAATTCGCCTGGTCAGG
Organism: Actinomycetota bacterium; assembly: GCA_037445775.1. Lineage (GTDB taxonomy): Bacteria > Actinomycetota > Coriobacteriia > Anaerosomatales > PHET01 > JBBUX01. The sequence continues at coordinate 724 of JBBIJX010000047.1, read as the reverse complement.
GTGGCAAGCTCGCCGACGGCGACGACGGCCGCTACACGGTCAACGTGATCCAGTCTGACTCGATCGCCCCGGTCATCACGACCCCGGGCAACCTCGTAGTCGAGGCCGCGGGTGCCAGCGGCGCCCCAGCGACGTTCGCCGCCTCCGCTTGGGACGAGACCGACGGCGCGCTGCCCGTCACCTGCACACCGGCGTCAGGCTCCACCTTCCCGCTCGGCACAACCACCGTCGCCTGCAGCGCGGTCGATGCAGCCGGCAACGTGGGCACGGCGAACTTCACCGTGACGGTGCGGGACACTACCGCGCCGGTGCTCTCGCTTCCGGCCGGCATCGTCGCTGAGGCCACCGGCCCGGGCGGCGCCGCAGTCGGTTTCGCGGCGAGCGCCTCTGACCTCGTCGACGGCCCCGTCTCCGTTAGCTACTCTCATCAGCCCGACTCGACGTTCGCGCTCGGCACGACCGAGGTCAGGGTGAACGCGACGGACGCGGCCGGCAACACGGCGAGCGGCAGCTTCACCGTCACCGTGCGCGATACCACGGCGCCCGTGATCGACCCGCTCTCGGACCTGAGCATGGAAGCCGCCGGGCCCGGTGGCGCCATCGTGACGTTCTCCGCGAGCGCCTCTGACATCGTCGACGGCGGCGTCGGCGTCGTCTGCGTACCGCCGTCGGGCTCGACCTTCCCGCTCGGCGAGAACGAGGTCGTCTGCACGGCGATGGATGC
>JBBIJX010000046.1:0-12836 GCA_037445775.1 Actinomycetota bacterium | reverse complement strand
GGCGATCTGCCGCGTGTGTGTGCTCTCGTACACGTAGCCGATGAGGGTGAAGAAGAGCGCGGTCATGATCCCGTGCGCGAACATCTGGAAGACGGCGCCCTCGAACCCGAAGCGGTTCATCATCGCTATCCCTAGGAGCACGTAGCCCATGTGGCTCACACTCGAATAGCCGATCACGTACTTGAGGTCGGCCTGGTTCATCGCGCAGAACGCGCCGTAGACGACGTTGATCGCGCCGATGACCGCGATGAGCGAGGCCCAGTTCGAGAGCCCGTCGGGAAACACCGCGACTCCGAGACGGATGATGCCGTAGGCGCCCAACTTGAGCAGCACGCCGGCATGCATCATTGAGACAGCGGTTGGAGCTGCGACGTGGCCGTCGGGCGACCAGGTGTGCAGCGGGAAGATCGGCACGAGTGCGCCAAAGCCCACGAAAGTGAGGAGGAAGGCCCAGCGCTGGAACTCCGGAGGGAACGCCGTCTGCGCCCACGTCACCAGGTCGAATGTGCCGGCTCCGGCCTGCCAGTAGATCAAGACCAGCGCGATGAGCAGCGCCGCGCTCCCGGCGAACAGGAAGAGCGTGAGCTTCATCGCGGAGTAGTCCTTGCGCGTCGAGCCCCAGACCGCGATGAGCAGGTACATGGGAACGACGGCCATCTCGTAGAAGAAGAAGAGCAGGAACGCGTCGGTCGCCGCGAACACGCCGAACACTCCGGTGACGAGCAGCATGAGCAGCGCGAAGAACTCACGCGGCCGCTCCGTGATGTCCCATGACGCGAGAACGCCAGTGAACATGACTATGCCCATCAGCAGCAGCATGGGCACAGAGATCCCGTCGACGCCGAGTGCATAACTGATGCCGAGCGAAGGGATCCACTCGACGCTCTCGATGAACTGGAGCCCGGCAGCGGCTCGGTCGTAGGTAGCGTAGACCCACGCGCACGCGCAAAGGCAGATCGTGCCGGCGGCCGCGGCGATCGCGCGCGGCACGTGGGGGCCGCGACCCGCGAGCGCGATGAGTACGCCGGCGAGTGCCGGAGTCAGCACGATGATCGAGAGCACTGGCATCGTCGTCATCTGGCGAACACCACCACAAGCACGACGATGCTCGCGACGAGCAGGAGCAGGTAGGTCTGTACGTTGCCGTTCTGGATGCGCCGCACCTGTTCGCCCCCTGAACTGACCGAGGTTGCCATCCCGTCGACGGCCCCGTCGATACCAGCACGGTCGAAGCGTGCGAGCACACCGCCGACGAACAGCCCGATCACCCCGAACGCGCGTACCACACCGTCGATGACTGCGTGGTCGATACGGCGCAGGAGGGCGGAGGTGGCCATGAGCGGCCTGACGATGACGTTCTCGTAGAGCTCGTCGATGAGGAAGCTTCTGGCGAGCACGCCGGAGACGAAACGTGCGCGGAAGTAGCGGTCCGGCTCGGGTACGTGTTTCAGGTAGCTCGACCACGCGAGTGCTATCCCCGCGAGCGCGACGCCCACAGCGATCGCGGGGAGCAGGACTTCGGCGTGCGCCTTGGCGTGCTCGCCGAGGAACGACCCGAAGGCGTAGCCGGTCACCGGTGAGCCCACGAGTCCCACGAGGACAGCGAGCGCCGCCAGCACCACGAGCGGCACCGTCATGACCCAAGGCGCCTCGTGTGCGTGCGCGCTCTGGCTGTGCGCACCGGGCTTGACGAAGAACGCGAGGAACGTCGTTCGCGCCATGTAGAAGGCGGTGAGCGCCGCGGTCACTACACCGGCGAGGAGGAAGCCGTACTGATCGGTATGGAGCGCGGAGAGCAGTATCTCGTCCTTGCTCCAGAAACCGGCGAGCGGCGGGATGCCCGCGAGCGAGAGCGCGCCGAGACACCATGTCACCGTGGTGGCCGGCATCTTCCGCCACAGCCCGCCAAGCTCGTGCAGGTCTTGGGTCTTCGTTGCGTGGATGACACTGCCCGCGCCCAGGAAGAGCAGCGCCTTGAAGAACGCGTGGGTCATCAGGTGAAAGATCGCGGCGACCCAGTTTCCGGTGCCGAGCGCGAGGAACATGTAGCCGAGCTGGGAGATCGTCGAGTAAGCGAGCACCTTCTTGATGTCGTTTTGCGCGAGCGCGATCAGCGCGCCCATGACTGCCGTGATCGTCCCCACGACGCCAACGACCATGAGCGTGGAGGGGCTAGCCTCGAAGAGCGGGAACGAGCGCGCGACCAGGTAGACGCCGGCGGCCACCATCGTCGCCGCATGGATGAGAGCCGAACCCGGCGTCGGGCCGGCCATCGCGTCGGGAAGCCACACGTGCAGCGGGAACTGCGCGCTCTTGCCCATTGCGCCGGCGAACAGCAGAAGCGCCGCCGCAGCGAGTGTCGGCCCCGCCCACGAGCCGTGCTCGACAGCGGCGAAGACCGGCTCGAACGTGAACGTGCCGGTGTTCAGCCAGATCAGGACGAGTGCGAGCGCGAAGCCCACATCGCCGATACGCGTGACGATGAACGCCTTCATCGCCGCGGCCGGCGCGTCGCCCTTCTCGTACCAGAAGCCGATGAGCAGGTACGAGGCGAGGCCCATGAGTTCCCAGCACATGTACATGAGCAGCCAGCCGTTCGCCAGCACGACGCCGAGCATCGCGGCCGTGAACAGCGATATGGCGCCGTAGAACCAGCGGAAGCGCTCCTCGCCGTGCAGGTAGCCGATCGAGTAGAGCTGCACGAGCGCGCTCACGAAGGAGACCACCGCGACCATGACCGCTGCGAGCGGGTCGACGCGGATGCCGATCTCGACCGTGACGGACCCGGCGCTGAACCACGGGACAGAGATGTCGGCGACGCTCCCGGCCGCGGTCGCGGCGAGCATCCCGAGAGACGCGAGGAAGACGGTACCCGTGGCGACGATGCCCAACACGGGCGCGACGAGCTCCGGCAGCCGGCGGCCGGTCGCGAGCACGAACACGAAGACCGCGAGAGGCAGCAACGGCAGCACCCAGGCGTGTTCAAGCGGCGTCACCCGTCACCCCCTCAGTGCGCTGATGCGGTCGATGGCTTCGATGTCGGTTGTGCGGTTGAGCGTCAGCACGAGGGCGAGTGCAAGCCCCACCTCGGCGGCGGCGATCACCATGAGGAAGATCACAAAACTCGCCCCGACGGCCTCCTTCGGCGCGACATAGACCGAGAAGGCGGCGAGGTTCAGATTCACGGCGTTGAGCAACAGCTCGACGCAGACGACGACGCGCAGCGCGCTCCGCGACGTGAGCACGCCGAAAAGCCCGATGCAGAAGAGCAAGGCGGCGAGCACGAGGTAGTGGTTGAGGCCGATCACGCTGCGCCCTCCTCCGGCTCCTCGGAGTCCGGGGGCTCTTCGCGCGCGAGCACGATGGAGCCTATGAGCGCGATGGTGAGCACGAGTCCCGCCACCTCGAAGGGCAGCACATAGCGCGAGAACAGGATCGTCGCGAGCGACGCGGTGTCGTGAGCGTGCGCGTCGGCGGTCTGCCATGACGAACTGCTGAGGATGAACGCTAGGTAGCCGAAGAACGTCGCGCACAAAGCGAGCGAGATCCAGCGCGTGGGGCCGCTCCGGACGGCTTGGGCGATGGGGTCAGGGCGCGCGAGCATGAGTACGAACAGCACGAGCACGGTGATCGCGCCGCCGTAGACGAACAGCTGCATCGCCGCGAGGAACTCCTTGCCCAAGAGCAGGTAGAGCGCAGCGATAGCGAAGAGCGTCGCGAACAGGCAGAGCACCGCATGTACGAGCTGGCGTGCGAGCACGAGCCCGAGCGCGCCGGCCACGGCCACCGCAGCGTAGAGGTAGAACATCACGGTGTCTGCGCTCATGAAGTGCCCTCGCCGACTACCGGGCTGTTTCCGGTCGCTGGAGTCGCACCCTTGGCGTCTCGCGCGCGGTCGAAGAGCACGAGGAGCGTTTCTTCGCGAATGTGCGTGGCGTTCTCGAACTCGCCCGCATGAGCGAGCCCTGACGACGTGCACATCTCCACGCAGATGCCGCAGTACATGCACAGCCCCAGGTCGATCGTGAAGCGCGTCAGCACGCGTCCCGGCCCGTCTGCGGCCTTCTCGGACTCGATGATGATCGCGCTGTCCGGGCAGCTCTTCGCGCACAGCTGGCAGCTCTTGCACAGCGGCAGCCCGTCGTCGTCGAGCGGCAGCACGAACGAGCTGCGGCTTCGCTCAGGCAACACCTTGGGTATGCCCGGGTAGCCGGCGTTGAACGTTGGCATGAAGAGGTGGCGTGCGGTGGTCGCCATGCCCTTGAGCATCCCGATCACGGCGACACCGCCCCGCCCGATGCGGCGTCACGCCGCGCAGCGAGTGCAGCCTCGCGTGTCCGGTCGCCCGCGCGGGCTCCGATGCGGCTCACGATCCAGACGAGCGCCGCAGCCGCGGCAAGCTCCGCCACGACAAGCCCGAACGTCCCCGTGATCACGCCTGCTGCCGTGATGAGCAGGTTCAGCAACGAGGCCGGGATCAGCAGTTTCCAGCCGACCTCCATCAACTGGTCGACGCGCACGCGCGGGAACGTTCCGCGGATCCAGATGATCACACAGATGAGCGCGTAGGTCTTGATCAGCAGCCACACGATCCCGGGCAGTACCGGTCCGCTCCACCCGCCGAAGAACAGCAGCACGCAGATGAGTGACCACGTGAAGACGTTCATGTATTCGGCGACGAAGAACAGCGCGAAGCGCATGCTCGAGTACTCGGTGTTGAACCCGGCGACTAGTTCGGACTCCGCTTCGGGCATGTCGAAGGGAACACGGTTGAGCTCGGCGAGGAGAGCGATGAAGAAGACGAGGAAGGCGAAGGGCTGCGTGACGATGTTCCAGAGCGTCTCCTGCTTCTCGACGATCGTCTCGAGCTTCATCGACTCGGCGAGCATCACGACGCCCATCGCCGCGATGATCATGGGGACTTCGTAGCTGATCTGCTGCGCTGCGGAGCGGAAACCGCCGATGAGCGAGTACTTGTTGTGTGACGCCCATCCCGCGACAAGGATCCCCACCGGGAACGCCGCGGCGATCGCGAAGAGCATGAAGATGCCCACGTCGAAGCTGAAGCCGGCGATCTGCTCCACCCACGGCATGGCGGAGTAGATTAGAAGTGACGGGGCGAACGCGATGAGCGGTGCGATGAGGAAGAGCGTGCGTGACGCTCCGGCGGGCGTGAGGTCCTCTTTGCCCAGGAGTTTGAGCGCGTCGGCGAAGGGCTGGAGCGCGCCGTGGTAGCCGGTGCGCATGGGACCGAGGCGTGACTGAAGGTGACCGAGCAGTTTGCGCTCGACCCACATCACGACGACGGTGTTGATGAGCACGATGACCACGAGCACCACGATGCCGAAGAGTACCCTCGTGACGTCGCTCATCGGTCGATCTCCCCCATGACGACGTCGACCGAGCCGAGTACGGCGACGACGTCACCGATGCGAAGGCCCTCAAGCAGCAGAGGTGCGACGTGGAGGTTCGAGAAGGCGGGGGAGCGCACCTTGAGGCGCCACGGCTGCGGTCCGCCGTCGCTCACGACGTAGATGCCGAGTTCGCCGCGTGAGCTCTCCACCTTGCGGAACGCAGCGCCCCGGGGCGGGCGGATCACGCGGCCGACACCCTCCGCGACGTGCGGCCCCTCCGGCATGCCTTCGAGCGCGGCGCGAGCGATGCGCGCGGACTCGCGCATCTCGGCGATGCGGACGGTGTAGCGGTCGAACGTGTCGCCGACTTCGGCGAGGGCCACGTTCACGGGGATACGGTCGTAGGCGGAGTAGGGCTCGTCGCGCCGCACGTCGATGTCGACCCCCGAGGCGCGCGCCATAGGCCCGGTGACCCCGTAGGCGACCGCGTCGCGCGGCTCCAGGATGCCGATGCCGCGCGTGCGCGCCCGGAACACCTCGTTGTTCGTCAGCAGCGCCTCGTACTCGTCCACGGCGCGGTCGAACCCTTTGAGGTAGTCGAGCATGCGGGCGGCGGACGCGGGCGGGATGTCGTCCTTCACGCCTCCGGGCCTCAGGTAGTTGAACATCATGCGGGCGCCCGTGACCTCTTCGAAGAAGTCGACGATGAGCTCGCGGTCGATGAAGGCGTAGAGGAACGGAGTGAGCGCGCCGGTATCGAGCCCAGCGGCCGCGTACCACGTGTGGTGGCTTGTGATGCGCACGAGCTCGCTCATCAGCACGCGGATGTAGTCGGCCTTCGGCGTGGTCTCGATGCCGGCCAGCTCCTCGAGTGCGAGCATCAACGCGAGTTCGGTCTGGAAGCCCGATACGTAGTCGCAGCGGTCCATGAGCGTCGTACACGCGCGGTACGTTCGCGCTTCGCACAGCTTCTCGATGCAGCGGTGCAGGTAGCCGTGGGTGGGCTGCGCCGCGACGACCTGCTCGCCGTCGAGGGCGAGCCACAGGTGGAGCACGCCGTGCATGCTGGGGTGCTGCGGCCCCATGTTCAGTATGAGGCGCTCCGATCGCAGCTCCGGATCGCCCGGAAGCGCCGCCGCCGCGAAGGGGCTCAGTTGGTCCGTCGCGCACGGCCCTTCGGGCGACGCGCCGTCTGGCAGGATATCGCCGTGCGTGGCTGCGGCTGCGAGCACCTCTTCAGCGCTGACTCCGTTGGGCGAGAGCTCGAAGGACTTGCGAAGCGGATGGCCCACGAAGTCGTCGCGCAACACGATGCGAGTGAGGTCAGGATGGCCTTCGAATACGACGCCGAACAGGTCGTAGACCTCGCGCTCGAGTGGATTCGCTCCCGGCCACAGACACGAGATGGTAGGCGCGCAGAGCGCGTCTTCTGCGAGCGGCACTGTCACGATGACGGTCGTGTGGTCACTGTGACGCGAGAGCCCGTAGACGAGGTCGACGCCGCCGGTATCGGTCTCCTGTGCATCCTCGGGTACGCACTCCCGGGCGGTGAGGAGTGTGAGATGTGTGAAGCCCCTTTCGTCCCGCAGGCGTTCGAGCGTGCTCACGAGCCGCTCAGGTGAGGTGAGTGCGGTCGCGAGCCCACCGGGCCCCAAGACGTCGTGGGCTTCGAGGCCTTCTACGCCCCACAGGGCTCCGGCATCGACGACTGTCGGCGCGGCCGGCGTCACGCTGAGGGCCCCGCGCTGCGAACGGGGGCGTGCGCCAGGGCTGCCTCGGCAGCGGAGAGCTCGCCTGCAGCGTTGCGCTCCATCAGCGTGAGCAGCGCATGGATGAGCGCCTCGGGCCGTGGGGGGCACCCTGGAATGTAGATATCGACAGGGACGACGATGTCGACGCCGTTGACGACGTTGTAGCCTTGCGCGAACGGCCCGCCGCCTATCGCGCACGACCCCATCGCGATCACGTACTTCGGCTCGGCCATCTGCTCGTAGAGCAGCTTGAGACGGGGGACCATCTTGAGGTTTATGGTGCCGGAGACGATCATGCAGTCCGCCTGGCGAGGCGAGTTCCGGAAGAAGATGCCGAAGCGGTCCGTGTCGTAGCGCGCGGAGCCTACGGTCATCATCTCGATCGCGCAGCAGGCTGTGCCGAACGTCATGGGCCACATCGAATGGCCGCGCGCCCAGTTCATGAGTTGCTGGAGAGGCGCGACGAGCACGCCCGAGCGCTCGTCTACACCCACTTCAGCACGCCCTTGCGCCACGCGTAGGCAAGCCCGAGTACGAGGATCCCGATGAAGATCGCCATCTGGACGAGGCCATACCATCCCAGCTGGCGCATGACGACCGCCCACGGGTAAAGGAAGACCGCTTCGACATCGAACACCACGAATGCGAGCGCGAAGATGTAGTAGGAGACTTTGAAGCGGACCCACGGTTCGCCGATCGGGATCTCACCACATTCGTACGTGCGTGACTTGAGCTCACCGGGGCGACGCGGCGCGAGCCAGCGCGGCAGCGTGACGAGCACGTAGCCCAATACCAGAGCTACGAGCAGAAACCCCGTGAAAACGAGAATCGCTGTGCCCACGCCTAGTCGAACCCCCCGCGAAGCGGCCCCTGTCGAAAGGCATCGCTCCGATATACGCCACACGTCGCCGCAATCCTGCCGCTTACCGATTCCCGCCTTCGGAGCAGCCGTTGGCTGGGTGGGTGCCCCAGGGGGTATCGCGCGGGAGTACTCAGGCGTCGATACGAACCACCAGAAGCGCGCGGACGCGCTTGAACTGGCAAGGGAGATGATTTCGCATGATCACTGAGGGAGCGCGCTGCCCCATCAGCGGCGACACGATTGACGAGAATGCGGCACGGATCAACGGGGCCATCGTGTGCGCGCTGCTGCTCATCGGCGTGTTGACGCCTGCCAAGTGGCTGTTCGCGTACCTCGCCCTCGATTACGGTCTGAAGGTGCTCGCAGGCTTCGCCTACAGCCCGAACTGCCTGATGGCCCGCTTCATAGCCGACGCCCTGCGTCTCCCCAGCAGGATGGTTGACGCCGCGCCGAAACGCTTTGCGGCGACGATCGGCATGCTCATGTGTATCGCGGCATCCATAGCGGCGTACACAACGTCATACACGGTGTTCTACGTGATCGTCGGCGTGTTCGGCACGTGTGTCGTGCTGGAGACGCTCGCCGGGTTCTGCGTGGGCTGCTATCTGTTCCGTCTTCTGCCCGAGTGCGCTGTGCGCGTCTTCGTGCGCAGAACCGCCACGGAGGTGTGAGATGGCTGAGTGTGAGAAGCTTCCAACCTGTCCGTTCTTCTACGACAAGATGGAGAACATGCCCGCTATGGCGGGGATAATGAAGCGCCGGTACTGCCTTGACAGCAACGAGCAGTGCGCGCGCTACCTTGTCTTTCGCGCGCTAGGGCCCGAGCGGGTACCGAGCGACCTGTTCCCCGGAGACGCGGACTACGCGAAGCAGCTCATCGGTTAGGCGCTTGCCGGCGCTTGTCACGAACGGCCCTTTGGCGTCGTTGCGGGCCATGGAGTATCCTACCTGCTCCGATACCTCGCACCGACGGAGGCCAGCACCGAGTGAGAGACGCCATCACCGAGCTCGTCGCGTCGGCGCTCGCCGCAGCCGTCGCCGCGGGTGACCTTCCCCTCGAGACTCCGCCGGATCCCGCGCTTGAGCGACCGCGTGACCCGTCGCACGGTGACTGGGCGACTACGGTCGCGCTGCGCTGCGCCAAGGCGTCAGGGATGCAGCCGCACGCGATCGCCGAGGTCGTCGCCGGCCACCTTGCGCAACATCCCGGCATCGCAGCGGTCGAGATCGCCGGTCCCGGCTTCGTGAACATCCGGCTCTCGGCAACAGCGCTGCAGCGTGTGCTCGTGGAGGCCCGCGAAGCGGACGCGGCGTTCGGAGCGGGCGCGGCGGGCGCGGGCAGGCGCGTACAGGTCGAGTTCGTGTCGGCGAACCCGGTGGGTCCACTGCACGTGGGGCACGGGCGCTGGGCGGCGCTCGGCGACTCGATGGCGCGCTTGCTCGAGCACGCGGGATGGCGCGTCGAGCGCGAGTTCTACATCAACGACGCGGGCGTGCAGATGGAACTGTTCGCGCGCAGCGTTTCCGCGCGCTACATCGAGCTCTGCGGCGGCGAGGCCGACTTCCCCGAGGACGGGTATCGCGGCGCATACATCACCGAGATCGCGCGCGAGATCTTCGAGGAAGAGGGCGTGTGTTGGCTCGACGCCACACCGGAGGCGCGCGATCACCACTTCCGCGAGCAGGCCTACGCGCAGGTGCTGGCGCATCTGAAGCGCGTGCTGCACGGTTTCGGCGTCGACTTCGACGTGTGGTTCTCCGAACGCACGCTGCACGAGACGGGCCCGGGCGGTACCCGCCCGATCGATGATGCGATCGCGACGCTGCGTGAGAGGGGACACGTCTACGACGACGGCGGCGCCGTGTGGTTCCGCTCGACAGCGTTCGGCGACGACAAGGACCGCGTGCTGGTCAAGGCGGACGGGTCGTACACGTACTTCGCGGCCGATGTCGCGTATCACAAGGACAAGTTCGGGCGTGGTCTCGACCGCGTCATCGACATCTGGGGCGCGGACCACCACGGCTACGTCGCGCGCATGAAGGCGGCGTGCGCGGCCCTCGGGTACGAGGGGCGGCTCGACGTGGTCATCGGTCAGCTCGTCAACCTCTTCCGCGAAGGCGAGGTGGTCCGCATGAGCAAGCGGACCGGCGAGATGGTGACCTTCGAGGAGCTGGTGGACGAGGTGGGGGCCGACGCCGCCCGCTACTGGTTCGTTCGCCGCAGCACCGACCAGCAGGTCGACTTCGACATCGCCGTGGCCAAGGAGCAGTCCGCCGAGAATCCGGTGTACTACGTGCAGTACGCGCACGCGCGCATATGCTCGATCCTGCGCAAGGCGGCCGGCGAGACCGCCGAGGGAGTCGCGACCGACGCTGTCGCCGATGCGGCAGTCGCCAGCGACACGGACCTCTCACCGCTCACGGCAGACGCCGAGCTTGCACTCATGCGCAAGCTCGACGAGTTCGGCGAGGTGGTGGACGCGGCCGCCCGCGAGCTCGCGCCGTTCAAGCTAGCGCGCTACGCCGAGGATCTCGCGGCGGTGTTCCACCAGTTCTACACGCAGTGCCGCGTGGTCGACCCCGGGGCGCCGGAGCTTTCCGCCGCGCGGCTCTACGCGGTCGACGCGACGCGCCGCGCTTTGAGGTGCGCGCTTGGGCTGCTGGGAGTGAGCGCACCGGAGCGAATGTGACCAGACCACCGGCCCGGAGGGGGCACGAGCCTATGGCGAAGCCGAGCGCACCACGACCACCCGCGACAGCGGATCTGAAGACGGGGCACGACTTGATGAGCGTCCTGCCGAACACCGCCGAGGTGCGTGACGGCCACCTGTGGATCGGCGGTGTCGACACCGTTGCGCTCGCGCGCGAAGCGGGTACCGCCGTCTACGTGATGGACGAGGCTACCATCCGCCACCAGCTGTCCGAGTACGTGAAGTGGACGCGCTACCACTGGCCCGACGTGGACGTCGTCTACGCCGGCAAGGCGTTCATGTCGCTCGCGATGTGCCGCATCGTTGCAGAGGAGGGTTGCTGCCTCGACGTGTCGAGCGGCGGTGAGCTCGCCTTCGCCCGGCGGGCGGGCTTCCCAATGGAGCGGATCTACGTGCACGGCAACAACAAGACGGCGGCCGAACTCGCCGAGTGCCTTGAGGCCGGGGTGGGGCGGATCGTCGTCGACTCGTTCGAGGAGATGGAACTCCTGAGTGCGATGGCGAGCGAGCGAGGTCTCGAGCAGCGGGTCCTCATACGCGTCACGCCTGGCGTCGAGGCCGACACGCACGATTTCATCATGACCGGGGCGGAGGACTCCAAGTTCGGTTTCGGGCGCAATCAGGGTCTCGCGATGCAGGCGGTCACACGCGCGATCGAGCTTCCCGGGATCGACTTCGACGGGTTGCACATGCATATCGGTAGCCAGATCTTCGCGCTGCACTCGTTCGCCAAGGCGATAGAGGTCGTCGTCGAGTTCATCGCCGAGATCAAGGCCGAGACAGGCGTTGACGTGCGCATGCTCGACACGGGCGGCGGCCTCGGTATCGCCTACGGTCTGCCGGACGAGCCGTCCACTATCAAGGACTACGGCAAGGTCGTCGTCGACGGCATCAAGGAGGAGTGTGAGAAGCACGGCCTGACGGTGCCCGCGATGGCTGTTGAGCCGGGGCGCAGTATCGTCGCCAACGCGGGTGTGACGCTATACATAGTCGGGTCCATCAAGGAGATCCCGAACATCCGCACCTATGTCGCTGTCGACGGCGGCATGAGCGACAACATCCGCACGTCGCTCTATGACGCGCACTACGAGGCGCTCATCGCCAACAAGGCCGACCGGCCGCGCGAGATGGTAGCGACGGTGGCCGGCAAGCACTGCGAGAGCGGTGACATCGTCGTCACTGACGCGCCGCTGCAATGCCCGGAAGTCGGCGACGTGCTGTGCGTCTGCGCCACGGGCGCCTACTGCCAGTCGATGTCGAGCAACTACAACAAGCAGGTACGCCCGGGCGTCGTCTTCGTGCGGGACGGGCAGTGGCGCTGGGCGGTTCGGCGCGAGACCTACGACGACCTCATGAAGTGCGAGGTCTGGTAGCCGCTCACCCGTCTGCCTGGCGACGCAGCTCTACGCTCCCGATGTGCCCGGGGCCGGTGTGGTTGCCATGCCGCTCGACGCACGGAGCGTCGCCGTGCCGCCTACTTGCGCAGCGAGATGCGCACGGTGCGGTCCTTCACACCGTCGCCCAGGTCGACGCGCAACTCATAGGTCCCGGCATCCATGCCCTTGGTGCCGAAGTTGTAGATATAGAGCCCTTCAGCGGCATCGTAGCGGAACAGGTTGCCGGTGCTCGCGGGCGTGGACGTGACCGCCTCGATCTCTGTCCCGAGCACACCGTTGCTGACCTTCGTGAGGTACAGGCGTGCGGTGGCATCCGATGCGGCGGCGCTGGCGCCGTTCAGCCGGAACTTCACCGGCACGGTGCTGCCGAGCTTGAAGACGGACGAGCCGTTGGTGTTGATCGGCTGCAGGAAGCCGCTCCACGCGTAGGTGACCGTCACGGTGAAGCTCGCCTGTGAGGTGTTGCCGACCTTGTCCTTCGCCGTACCCACGACCGTCGTAGTGCCAAGCGGGAAAGTGGAGCCCGAGGGGTGGCTCACGGTGACGGCGCACTCGCCGTCGACGATGTCGGTCGCGCGCACCTCGAAGTTCCCGCGAGCTCCACTCGCGCCGGTCGCCACGAGCACGAGATTCGCGGGCACCCCGATCACCGGTGCGGTCGTGTCGACGACCGTGACTTTGAAGGCACGGCTTGCGGAGTTGCCGCGGCTGTCGGTCGCACTCACCCTGACCTCGGTCGTGCCGAGCGCGAAAGTCGAGCC
>JBBIJX010000045.1:0-13065 GCA_037445775.1 Actinomycetota bacterium | reverse complement strand
GGGTCCGCGCCGAATACCCGCACCGAACCCTCGCGGCTGCGAAGGAGCCCCAGGACGTGGAAGAGCATCGTGGTCTTGCCGCTGCCGTTCGGTCCGAGCAACACCGTTCGCATCCCGCGGCGCGCGACGAAGTCGAGTCCGCACAGGTGCACGTTCGTCCCGTCCTCATAGCTGTGGCGGATGCAGCTCACCCGCACGACGTCGTCTTCGGCCGCTGGGAGCGGGTTCATGTGCGTGTTCATCGGGGGCCCTTCCGCATGAAGAAAGTGAGGACGAGCAGCGCCGCCGCAGGCAGCGCGACGATCCAGGAGTACGGATTGAGCGCGGCCGATGCGACCCGCCACAGCACGCTCGCTAGAAGCAGCGCTGTCGCACCGCTGATGATGGCGACGTCCGCGAGGCGGTTTCGGCTGCGCAGAGGGGTGGTTCGCAGCCGTCCCTCGTAGCCGCGCAGCCGCATGATGTCGTAGTCACGCTGCGCGAGGTCCATCGAGTAGAGCACGAGCCCGCCCACGGCGGCGAAGTTGACGTGCGCGGCGCGCAGCGGGTGGCGTCCGCGGATGCCGGCGCGCAGGCGCGCGGCGCGCAGCAGGTGCGCCGCCTTCTCGAGCAGGATGAACGTCGCGCGGTAAGTCATGAGCAGCGCGTCGCCCACGATTCCGGGTGTGACGCGTTGCACCGGGGCGAACACCTGCGGGTATGGCGTGGACAACACGACCGTCACGGCAGCGAGCCCGGCGGACACCGCTTTGCCCACGATCGTCACGCCTGCGAGCGCGTCTGGCGCGGAGGCGAACGCGAAGACTACCGCGAACAGCGCCGGGTAGGCGGCGAGCGTCAGCGCGAGCCGGAGATCGATTCGGCCCCAGACGAGCGCGGCGAGGAGTGTGCCCAGGATTGCTGTGAGGATGAGCACGTTCCACGTGACGAGCGCTGCGGCGAGCACGAGGCCCAGCGCCACCAGCTTCGCGACGGGTGACGCCTGCCGAAGGGGTCCGGTCGTGCGCGTCGCGGAGCGGTCGATCGCGGTGACGTCCACGTCACGTCACCGTCCCTTCGTCGCCGGGATGGCGAATGACACGGCGCTCGCCGGCGGTCTTCCACAGCAGAGCGGGCCGAACGCGCGCGACGTAGCCGAGCACCCAAGCGGTCAGCAGTCCCTCGAGAAGCCAGCCGGGCGGCCCGAGCACGAAGACGACTGTCGCGAACCGGCGCGCAGACGTCCGCGCCGCGTCCGCCGCATGCTCAGCGTCGTGCTCAGCGTCATGCTCGGCTTCGTGCTCAGCGTCGTGTTCGGAGTCGTGCTCGCCGTGGTGTTCGCCGCCGCTGAACAGCCCCACGTCGAACAGGCCGGCGGAAAGCGGGTTCTCGAAGCGGAGCGTCGAAGGGTCGAGGGCGCCGGTCTCCCGCTCGGCCGCCGCCGCGCCGCCGATCGCCACGATGCCGATGAGTACGGTGGTGGTGAGCGCGAGCGTGGCGACGGTCGCCACGAACCCGACACCACGGATGCGGTGCCGTCCCAGCAGGCGAACCCCGCCGCGGAAGAGCGCCCACCCGATGAGCATCTCGGCGGCGATGATCACCGTGTTGAGCCCGAGCACGGTCACGCCGCCGTGACCCAGGAGGGCGAGCACCACTTCGACGATGAAGGCTGCGATGATCGACAGCACCGGGCCAAGCAGCACACCGCCGATGACGGTGAGGTTGACGTGGTAGGCGAGCGGGACGATCTCACTCGACATCGCGACGAGCATCAGCGCCGAGACGACGGCGAGCAGCGGGACGCGGCGGCGCACGTCGGCGCGCTCGGCGATGAGCCCGGCGGCGCCAACGGCGAGCAGCGTGAGCACCCACGCCGAGGACCAGAGCCACACCGGCAGGACGCCGTCGGGGATGTGCAGGTGTGACACGGCTAAGCCCCCGATCCGGTCATGGCGCACGCGGGGCAGAGCCCGTAGAGGATGACCTCGTGGCGCGTCACGACGAAGCCGTCGGGTCCGGGCATGGTCGCGTCGAACGGGCCGAGCGGACACGTCGTATGCGCGACGCGGCCGCACCCGTCGCAGATCACGTGGTGGTGGTGGGTCCCGGCGCCGCAGCGCACGTAGAGGGCCGCGCCACAGCGCTCTCCCGCGCGCGCGAGATATCCGCTCGCTTCCATCGCCGCGACGGCGCGGTAGACGGTGGCCGGCGCAGCGGCCTCAGGGGACGCGGCACGCAGCGCGCCGATGAGCTCGTCGATCGTGAAGGCGCCGGGCATCGACGCGGCCGCCCGCGCGATCTTGCGGCGCTGCGGGGTCACACGCGCGTGCCCGAAGGCGTGTCCGATGATGGCATCACGCCTCGGCACGGAACACCATCCATGTGAGAATCGTTCTCATGAACGCTTCATACCCATCGTCGGCGCGCAGGGCGGGTATCAGTGTGGTATAGATTCCTCTTATGCTTCGACCATCTTCCGGAGGTATGACTCATGAACGTCCAGCAACTGCGCGCTTTCGTCACCGTCGTCGAGCACGGTTCCTTCTCTGAGGCGGCTCGAGTCCTCGGCGTCTCCCAGCCGGCGGTCACGATGCAGATGCAGGCGCTCGAGAGCGACGTGGGCGCAACCTTGCTTGACCGCCGGTACCGGCGGGTCGACCTCACCGAGGCCGGCGCCACGCTGCTTCCGCACGCGCGGCGCGTCATCGAGCAGCTCGAGTCCGCCCGCGAGGAGATCGCGGCGCTCTCGGGCGTGGTCACCGGGCGGCTCACCATCGCGGCGAGCACGACACCGGGCGTCTACGTCATCCCGCGCCTTCTGGGCGCCTTCCTCGAGGCGCACCCGCAGGTGGGCGTCACGATCACCGTCCACGACACCGCCGAGGTCGTTGAGGCTGTCGAGTCCGGTCACGCGCACCTCGGCGTGACCGGAGCGATGGTGCGCGGCGCGCGCGCGACGTTCGAGGAGCTTGGCCGCGACGAGCTCGTCCTCATCTGCCCGCGGGAGAGCCCGCTCGCGGCGAGGCGCGGCGTCCCGCTCGCGGAGCTGGCATCGGAGCGGTGGGTGCTGCGCGAGTCCGGGTCAGGGACACGTCAGGTCGCCGAGCGCCTCGTGGCCGATCACGGACTCGACCCCAACGAGCTGGAGGTGGCCGCCGAACTCGGGACCGGCGAGGCGATCGTGTCTGCGGTCGAAGGCGGGCTGGGCGTCTCGATCCTGAGCCGCTACGTCACCGCGAAGGCACTCGAGCTCGGGACCGTGGCCCAGGTGGACGCCCTCGGTCTGCCGGCGACGCGCCCGTTCTACGCGATCCTGCCGAAGGGCACGCCCACGCGAGCGGCGGCCGCGTTCCTCTCGCACCTTTCGACGGAGCTCAGCGCGTGAGTTGCTCCGGCCCCGCACGCCTCATCTATCTGGACCACGGCGCTACGTCGTGGCCCAAGCCGCCCGGCGTTGCCGAGGCGATGGCGCGCGCCGTGACCGGACTCGGCGGCAATCCCGGCCGCGGCGCGTATCGGCTCGCCCTGGACACCAGCCGCGCCATCCACGCCGCGCGTCGCGGCGTCGCGGCGTTCCTCGGGGTGCCTGACGCGAAGAACCTCCTTTTCCAGCCGGGATGCACGCAGGCGATGAACCTCGTGCTGTTCGGCCTCATCCGTCCGGGGGATCGGGTCGTGGCGTGCTCGATGGAGCACAACGCCGTAGCGCGCCCGCTCAACATGCTCGCCGAGCGAGGCGTCGACGTCGTCGTCGTCGATGCGGACGAGGCCGGCGTGGTCGACCCCGGCGATGTCGAGACCGCCGTCGCGGCCGCACCCACACGGGCCGTGGTCTGCCAGCACGCAGGCAACGTCACCGGCGCCATCCAGCCTGTGGCAGACCTCGCGGACGTGGCGCACGCGCACGGCGCGCTCCTGCTCGTGGACGGAGCGCAGGCAGGCGGACACCTCGAGGTGGACCTCGCGTCACTGCGCGCTGATGCGTGGGCGTGCTCAGGGCACAAGGGACTCCTGGGGCCGCAAGGCATCGGGATCCTCTATCTCTCACCCCGATGCGAGCCGGACGAACTCGTCGCGGGAGGAACGGGATCGGGAGCGAGCGAGGAGCCGCTCCAGCCCCGTCAGCGCCCCGACCGCTACGAGGCGGGTACGCCCAACGTCCCCGGGATCCTGGGCCTCGCGGCCTCGGTCAGCTGGCTCGCGGAGCATTCCGCAGAGCAGCGGACAGACGAGCGCTCGCTCGTGCGCCGCCTGCACGAGGGGCTGCTCGAGCTGGGCGGCTTCCGTGTCTTGGGGCCGTCGCCGGACACGCTCCGTGTGCCCGTCGTGTCGGTCGTGCATGAGCGGCTGCATGCGGACAGGCTCGCGTTCGCGCTCGACAGGCGCTTCGGCATCGCCGTGCGTGCGGGGCTGCACTGCGCGCCGTGGGCGCACCGCACGCTCGGCACGCTCGAGACGGGCGCGCTTCGCTTCGGCATCGGCTATGGTACCGCCGCAAGCGACGTCGACGCCGCGCTGGTAGCGCTCAGGCAGCTCTCGAAGGAGCGGCCGTGAGCGTGCGTCCCGCCCGCATCTTCCGCGTGCTGGCGTTCGAGTCGACCCACGCGGCGCTTGACGCGGAGGCGCTCCTCGATGACTTGGGGTTCGACGTCGTGCCGGTCCCGGCTCCGGCGGGACTCACCGCGAACTGCGGGATAGCGCTGCGGCTGGAGCCGGACGACGCCGGGCGCGCCATCACCTACCTGGCACGCGCGGGCATCGCCGTGGCGGCCATCGCCGACGTCGAGGACGTCTGGATACCCTCTCGCAAAGAGGTATTTCGTGCGCTCCGTGCGCGCGTTTCCCCGCCGCTTCTGTTTGACGCCCACTCCTAGCAGCGCCTATCCTCTGTCCAACTGCAGTGACAGGCCTCGTTGACGTGCCCCGGTGACCGGACAGCACCATGGGCACGACCCTGGGTACGACGACGAGGCGGCCCCGCCGTGGGCCCGACGGGAGTAGGGGGTCAGTCGTGGGACTGACGCAACTGAATGTGTGGCTGGACGCCGTGTTCACCACGCTCTATCCGATCATCGTCGTAGCGCTCATGGGGCACTTCCTGGGGAACATCCTCACGGGTCGAGCCAAGCGCCGCTTCGGGAAGGAGTGGGCGTGGCCGCATCACGACAGCCACCCGCCACCCCTGCCGAAGTTCCTGCACTTCACACACGTCGCGTGCATGATCATCCTGGGCGCCACCGGACTGCTCATCCGCTTCGAGCCCGTCGGCCGGTTGGCGTTGCAGTGGCTGCACTACATCGCGATGTTCATCGTCACCATCAACCTCATCTGGAGGTTGTGGTACGCGTTCGGCTCGCGCCAGCGTGACTACCGTGAGTTCGCCATCACCCGCCAGGACATCTTGACCGCGCCGAAGGTCGTCCTCTACTACATCTTCATCAAGCCCTCGAAGCCGCACCTGGGCAAGTACAACGTCATGCAGAAAGGCACGTACACGCTGTTCGTGCCGCTGCTCATCGTGCAGGCGATCACCGGCTTCATGATCTGGCGCCTGCAGATGCCGCTCGTCGACACGAGCATCCAAGAACTCGTCGCCGGCCTCATAGGGGCCACGGGAGTGTGGTGGGTGCGCACGGCGCACTACATCATCAACTGGCTCTTCATCATCCTGACCACGATCCACGTCTACCTCTCCGTGACCGAGGACTTCCCCGCATTCCTCGACTTCTTCGGGATGGGAGCGCTCGACAAGCGAAGCGGCCACGGAGACGGGGAGCACGGCCACCACGACGAGCCAGCAGGAGCATACGGCTCAGCTGAACACGCGTAAGGGAGCAGCCTAGCTTGTGCGGAAGCGCGCACTGATAGCCCTCGTGGGAATCGCAGCAGCAGTCGTCGCCTTCCACGCCGGCTCGGCGGTGAGCGCTGAGACGACGTCGACAGCGTCGACGTCGACGGTCGTGCCCGCGCAGCAGGCGGCGCCCGCCGTGACGACTGCGGCACGAAGCGCGCCGGCGTCGCCTTCCGCGGCTTCGGCGCGCACCTACGACCTCGACTTCACGCTCCCCACGTACGGCAAGTCCGGGTGCCTCGTCTGTCACGGCGATCCGAACCTCGCGCGTGTTGGCTTCGAGACCACGACCTCGATCTATGTCGACGTAGTCGAGCTCGAGGAGTCCGCGCACAAGAACGAGCAGCCGTGCACGGGTTGCCATCTCGACTTCGCGTACACGTCACCGCACGAGCAGACGGAGGTCGCCTCGGAGTGGCAGGTAGCGGCCAAGTCCGCGTGCAAGAACTGCCACAGCGAGCAGTTCAGCGACTACGCCAACGGAGCACACTCGCCGGCCGGCGAGCCCGGCGTCACGCCAACGGCGACGGTCGAGGCGCGCGCGGCCGCAGGCAAGCCGAAGTTCGTGCCGCTGTGCGGAGACTGTCACGGCGGTCACTCGATCCCTGCCTCCGGCAACGTCGAAGCGCAGGCGGCGCTAAGCCTCTCCGGGGTTCAGATGTGCGGCAACGAGGACTGTCACCTCGAGGCCGCCCTCTCGTATCGCGACTACTACCACGGGGCGGCCTACCAGCGCGGAGCCCCGGATTCGCCTTCATGCTGGGACTGCCATGGCTACCACCAGATCATCCCGTCCTACCAGCGGAACTCGCCGGTCCACCCGTCGCGGCTCGCCGAGACTTGCGGGCAGGACGGCTGCCACGCCGGCGCGGAGATCGATTCGGAGTTCCTCGACTACGCTCAGCTGATTCACGGGCAGGCCGCCGTCAAGGCGGCTAACCCGGTGGGTTCGCGGGTGGGTGGTGTGCGTTCTGCGATCGGCTCGGCGCTCGACACGGTCCTGTCGTGGTTCTAAGGTTCGGTGGCGTGTAGCATCGCGGGTGGAGAACCTCCCGCGGGGAAGAAGGGGAAGACGATGGATCTGAGGTTTGGAGCACGCCCCGGCAGGCTGCTCACCGTGGCTCTGGCCTCGGCGATCTGCCTCGCCGCGCTGGGTGGAGGCGTGGCCGTCGCGGCGGACGACGCGGCCGAGGCGATGAGTTTCGAGGAGGTCTTCCTGATCCTCCAGGACTCGCCGGTCTACAAGAACGCGTGCACGCAGACGTGTCACGGCAACATCGCCAACACGAAGAACTATTCGTCGTCGATCATCTTCAAGCACGGCTACCATCAACTGGTGCAGTGCTCCGCGTGTCACTCGCGCTTCCCGCACCGCAAGGACACGACCATCGACCGGCCCACGATGAAGATCTGCTTCGACTGCCACGGGGTGCGGCACGGGCCCATGGGCATCATCGCGTCGGACGAGTGCGCGGACTGCCACGTCACACCGAAGGAGCGGCTGCGCCCCGCGTTCCACACGTACGGCTGGGCCGGCAAGCCTCACGTCGAGCCGTCGAATGAGTCCTTCAACACCCGGTGCGCGATGTGTCACGAGCCGGCCTCGTGCACGGAATGCCACGATGACGAGGGCGTCGAGTGGGCTCCCGCCTCGTGGGGTTACGACTCGAACGGCGGTTGCCTCGCGTGCCACGGCTACACGTCGCTCACGAAGCAGTCGGCACAAGGGGCCAAGTCATTCACTGTCGCCGGCGTGGATGAGTCCGCTCACGAGAAGAACACCTGCCAGCAGTGCCACATCGACTACCGCTACGACGACGCGCCGTCGCCGAGCCGGCTTTGGACCGTCAACGCCAGCGTCGCCTGTGCGAACTGCCACAAGACCGTCGAGGACGGCAAGTGGGCCTACGTGGTCGAGGACTACCAGAAGTCCGTGCACGCGGACGAGATCCGCAAGGGCAACTACGACTCGGCCACGTGCTCGTCTTGCCACGGCGGTCACTTCATCTACCGGCTCGACAACGCCGTCGCCAAGCAGCGCCTGCACCTGTCCGCCTACCGCGTCTGCGCGCGCTGCCACGACGAGGAGTACGGCACGTACGACGACTACTACCACGGCGAGGCATACAAGGCGGGCACGCCTGACTCGCCGTCCTGCTGGGACTGCCACGGCTCTCACGACATCCGGCCCTCCTCCGACGCGAGTTCGACCATCTCCGAGGCCAACGTAGGGGACACCTGCGGCCAGGAGGGGTGCCACAAGGGCTCGAGCGAGGAGTTCGGCGCGGCTGCGGCGGCCCTGATCCACGAGAAGGCGAAGGAGCAGCGGGAGAATCCGCTCTACCAGTTGGTGGCGAGAATCACCGGGAGGTAGCGCGGGTCCGCACGCCCCGAGAGGAGTCCGCGGCGCTCATGAGGCTCCGCACGAACAGACGAGTGGTTGCGTGGGGGGTGGCCGTGAGCGTGTTTGCGGCCGCCCTCGCGTTCGCTCTCGCCCCGATGCTCTCCGGCGCCGCCGCTGAGCCCGCCATCGACACGGCTGCGCCGGTCAGCCCTGACCAGTGCGCGGCGTGCCATCTCGACCTCTCAAACGTCGACGTCCCCGGGCTCGTCTTCAGCCACGGCAACCACCTGCTCGTGAGCTGCGACGGGTGCCACGCCCGCATGCCGCACCGTGCCGACGCCACCGAGCGCGTCCCCATGGAGGTCTGCTTCGCCTGCCACGGCGTCTACCACGGCCCGCAGGGCGAGCTCGCCACCGGCGTGTGCGAGGACTGCCACACGCCTTCTTTCGAACTCCGGCCGAAGAGCCACACGAAGGAGTGGGCCAAGGAGCCCCATGCAGAGGCGGGCAAGGCCTCGGGTGTGAACGGGTGCATGATGTGTCACGATGCGCCGAAGGACTGCGATTCGTGCCACGCCGACGAGGCCCCTGACGCGCCGAAGATGCCTGCGGCCTACCACTCCATCATCACGGAGCGCCCGCGGGGGCCCTCGGTGAAGGTCTACCCGAAGGGCCCCGTCTCGATGTCGCAGTGCGTCTACTGCCACACCGACGTCGACGACGTCGTGCCCGGCCGCCTCATCTTCGCGCACGCTTACCACCTGCAGCGCAACTACCGCTGCGAGAGCTGCCACGAGGTCTTCCCGCACAATCCCGACGCCACCAAGAAGCCCGACATGGCCTCGTGCTACCGCTGCCACGGCCTGAACCACAACTCCGCCGGGCAGGTGGCCGTCGAGGACTGCGACGCGTGCCACCCCAAGCAGTTCGACCTCATGCCGCCCGACCACACGAAGACCTTCATCCGAAAGAGCCACGCGAAGCGCGCCGACGCCGACCCCGCCTACTGCGCGATGTGCCACAAGTCGTCGTTCTGCGTGGGCTGCCATCGCGGCGAGAAGGTGAGCCCCAATGCGCCGGGCTACATGATCATCCCCGGCGACCACAGGAAGGCGTCGTGGATGAAGGCCCACGGACCGCTGTACCTTGACGGTGACGGCGCCTGCGGCTCGTGCCACGACGACCCGTCGTGCAAGCGCTGCCACAAGACGGTCATGCCTCACCCGACTGGTTGGATCACGAAGCACACCCCCGAACCGGGGGTCACGCGCGAGGACTGCGGCGTGTGCCACCAGGAGCGGGGCTCGTGCCAGGAGTGCCATCACTCCAAGGTATGGCGTGAGCGGCTCACGGAGAAGAACTGCACGCCGTGCCACCCGGAGATGAAGCAGAAGCCCGCCACCGCCATCAAACACAAGGCCTTCGCCGAACATGCCGTACACTTCGACGTGGACAAGATCGACTCCGAGTATCGTAAGGCCAAACCGTATGGGTGCTACGAGTGCCACATCGACTTCGGCACGAGTGCGGCGGCTAGGGAGATCGAACTGCAGCAAGGGCATGACCTTCGCTTGTGCTACGAATGCCACGGCGCGAACGATCCTTTCAATGAGTTGATCGCTCCATGGAAGGGTTCCTCGCTGTGCTTGCGCTGTCATACTGACCTGAACATCTGAGCGGTTCGCAGAGCCGAACCGCCACCGGCCCTCCAGGAGCTGTCGTGTCACTGTCTGCAAGAAAACTCGACGTCCTCATGCGTATCACCGTCGCGGTGCTCATCATCGGGATCATGGGCGTTGGAGGGCTCTTTGCCTACAACGTCTACGTCGACCGGAAGCTTGCCGAAGAGGCGAACCCTGCGCTTCGCGCCGTACGGGCCTTGGAGGCTGAGGTGAGGGAGAGGCCAGACGACGTCTACCTGAGAGTGCGGCTCGGCGAGGCGTTGGCAGCCGCTCGTCGTTACCAAGATGCAATCGAACAGTTCAATGCCGCGCTCATCATCGAGCCGAAACATGTGGGAGCGCATCTCGACCTCGGCACCGTCGCTCTTGCGAACAACCGGGAAGCAGATGCGGTGAAGTACTTCGAGAAGGTCATCGAGTTGACCGAAGGCGCCAGCATGCGCAACATCGATCCTCGGCGCGAGGCCGCGTTCTATCGTCTGGGCTCGATGATGCTCGACAAGAAGGAGTACGAGCGAGCGCTTGGGTACCTCAAGGAGGCCGCCCGAATACGGCGTGACGCCTCGGATACGTATCTGCTTCTGTCGCGCGCTTTCTCGGGGTTAGAGGACTTTGATGAGGCGATCAAGTACGTCGAGTACGCGCTCGCGTTCGACCCGAACTTCCCGCAGGCAAACTATGACGCAGGAGTGCTCTATCTTGACCAGGGCGACTACCTGAAGGCCTCAGAGCACATCAGGCGAGCCATCGACGCGGCTCCCGAGGATCCTGAACCGCTTGAGCTGCTCTCGCAACTCGGAACGGCCGAGTCATGGAGGGCCAAGGCTGATGCCGCGTTGAAGACGGATGCGAGCAAGGCGCTCGAGCACATCAAGATCGCGCGACGTATCGAACCCGAGAACTCCGATCTGGCGGTTCTGCACGCCCAGATACTTGAGAGGCTCGATAACGCAAAGGCCGCGTTGGAGACGTATCGGGAGGCGCGCGAACTCGGCGCGTCCGGCGATACCGCGGTTTCCGCGATCCGGCGGCTCGAGGCTCAGCAACAGAAGAGTGAAGACTAGACCGGGAGCGGCGTCACCGCCGCCGCGAAGTGAGGAGCGACCGTGACCAAGCGACAGCGCAGGCTGATGATCGTCTCGATCATACTGCTGCTCGTGCTTGCAGCCATCGGCGTCTACTGGGCCTACTACCGGGCGACCAAGCAGCTCTCATTCTCGCTCGCGGGCGACACAGGGGACGTCATCTCTCCGCCTCAGTTTCTCTACGCGTTCAGCGGGGAGGGTCAGGGGAGGCTTCTCAGCCCCATTGACGTGTACGTCCATGGCGGCCAGGTGTACGTAACCGACTCGCGCACCGCCCGCGTGCAGGTTTTCAACGAAGACGGTGTCTGGCAGCGCTCCATAGGCGGCACGGAGAGTGTCAGACCGCTCTACATCGCGCGCAGTCCGAAGGACGGAGTCTTGTTCGTGTCGGACAGGCGTACACGGTCCGTTCATCGCTACGCGCCCGATGGGTCGTATCTCGGCGATTTCGATCCTGACTTGCCCGAATCCGAGATGCCCGAGTTCGAGACAGGAGGCGTGACCTGGGTTCCGATGTCGCTCGCGTTCGCGCCGGATGGAACGCTCTACGTTGTCGACCTGCTCAACGGTCACCGCGTGCTGATCTTCGATCCGGCGGGCCGGTTCATCCGGGCGTTCGGAACTGCCGCCATAGTGGACGATCCCGCAGAGTCTCCTGGTTCTTTCCAGTTTCCCGGGGGCCTGATGGTCTTCGGCGACGAGCTTTACGTCGCAGACAGCAATAACCGGCGGATACAGGTGTTCGATCTTGAGGGCACCTTCAAGCGCTTCGTGGTCACACAGGGGTTGCCGCGCGGCCTTGGGGCGCTCGCGCCGTTCCCGCAAGACGATGCGTCCTCGACGCCGCGCTTCGTCCAGGCCGACACGCTCGCTCACGACATTACGATCTGGACCACTGAAGGAAAGAAGCTCCTCAACTTCGGAGAGGGTGGGATTCTCGAAGGTCAGCTGAACTACCCGAACGGGGTCTTCGTGGGGTCGAAGAACAAGGTGTTCGTTGCCGACTCGTCCAACGCTCGCGTGCAGGTGTGGGGTTGGCCGGAACAGGCGGCGGCGCTGCCGGGCGTCGGCGGACCCAGCCGCTGGGTGTGGCTCTGTCTGCCGCTGCTCCTCCTTCCGCTGCTCCTCCTGTTGCGCAAGCGCCGAATATTCGCGACGGCGGACTTCGTAGCGCGTCTGATCGAGCTCGGCGAAGGCGATCGCATCGTCGGCGCACGCAGGACGAAGTGGGTGACTGTCGCTGCGGAACTGGCCGTGATGAAGGCGGCACACGGTGACGCGGATGCGGTCAACGTGATCGAGGCGGTCGAGCACTCTCCGTCCGACGCACACGCGCTCGTCACGCGCTACGACGTGAGTGACGACGCGGGTATCATCCTTGCGGTGGCTCAGCGCACTCGCCTTCTGTGCACCGAGGACGAGTCTCTCAGGCGGGTCGCCGCGCAAATGGAGTTGGACAACGTTGCGGCCTCGGAATTCATTCAGCGCTCACGCGCTCGCGCCCCTCAGGCACCGGGGGCTTGACGGCTGAGCCCACATGCAGTAGATTCACGTTGTAACAAGTGTTACAGATGCCGATGAGCGACGCTGGACCTGTCCTCAATCGGCTCATCGGGACTGGATGGGTTGGAGCCGGCACGAAGACCCTGGCTATGATAGTCATCTATCGCCATAGCTTGTTTCGCGCGCGTCTAGTCGCGCCATCTTGCAGGCGGGAAGTGAACCCCCTGAAGGAGGGAGGTGGCACCTCAGAAGCGTGACACGATCTGTCCGCAATCAAGTTAGGTTCGGAAGGAGGAGAGAGTATGGCAATCACCAGACGGCAGTTTGTAACGAGTCTGAGCGCGCTCGCCGCGGCGGCTGGCATGGGCCAGGCCGAGTTCTCGCGGATCATCGAGGCGTTCGGTGCTGTCACCCCGTCGCTTGGCGGTACGGCCGGAAAGCCGCGTGTGATATGGATTCACGGCGCCGAGTGTACGGGTTGTTCCACATCGCTCTTGGGAATCTTGGAGTCGGGGAGCGGCTTGCCGCTCTACGGCGACAAGGACACCACCCTCGGCAAGGCTCTCGGGCTCGCGGGCGTGACCGTACCGCTGACCCTTCACGGGGCAGGACTGAATG
>JBBIJX010000044.1:0-13187 GCA_037445775.1 Actinomycetota bacterium | reverse complement strand
TGCGTACGATGCTGCGCGTCTCACCTTTCCGAAACCTTGCCGAACACGACGAAGGCCCCCTCGACGGGGGCCTTCAGGTTGCTGACAAACCCCCGTCGATCTTCGGGTCGGCGGGGGTTTGTGGCCTTTGGGCCGACGAGCCGATCGATTCGATTCAATGCTGGCAATATCTGGGAATTCATGCTACCCTGTGGGTGTGCACCCGATCCGCAGGGAGGCGCGATGTTCTCCGAGGACTCGAACCGCCAGACGGTCGCCGAGTTCGTCACGATCGAGCAACTCGTTCCACCCGATCATCTGTTGCGTCGAGTGGATCGCGCCGTTGACTTCTCCTTCATCAACGAGATCTGTCGCCCCTACTACTCGGCCGACAACGGCCGGCCCTCCATCGAGCCCGAGATCGTCTTCCGTGCCCTTCTGATCGGCTACCTCTTCGGCATCAGGAGCGAGCGGCGGCTCGTGGCCGAGATACGCGTCAACGTGGCGTATCGCTGGTTCCTGCGCCTGAGCCTGACCGACCCGGTCTTTGATGCCTCGGTGATCTGGCAGAACCGGCGCAGGCGCTTTGCCGGCACCGACGTGGCAGAGCGCATCTTCGACGGTATCGTCAACCAGGCCATCGACGCCGGGCTCGTCTCGGGTGAGGTGCTGTTCACCGACTCGACCCACTTGAAAGCCAACGCCAACGGCAGGCGCCACACCGAGGCCGAAGTGAGCGCGAGCGTTGCCGGCTACTTGACTGATCTCGACGCCGACATCGACGCGGACCGCGCCGCCCACGGCAAGAAGCCGTTCGATCGCGACGAGACCAAGCCCGCTCCGACGCGCAGGATCAAGCGTTCCGTCACCGACCCGGACGCCGGTTTCATGCACCGCGACGGCAAGCCCAAGGGCTTCTTCTTCCTCGACCACACGACCGTCGACACGCGCGCGGGCATCATTACCGACGTGTTCGTGACCCCGGGAAACATCACCGACGCCGAGCCGTACCTGGACAGGCTCACGACCCAGATCGACAAGTTCGGTTTCGAGGTCGCCGCCGTCGGCATCGATGCCGGATACAACACCTTCCCCGTCTGCAAGGGCCTTGACGATCTGGGCATCGAAGCGGCGATCGGGCGAAGACGGGCCGGGCATGCCAAGGGGGTGTGGGGCAAGCATCGCTTCGACTACGACCGCGACGCCGACGTCTACCGCTGCCCCCAAGGAGCGGTGCTCGCCTACGCGACCACCGACCGCAACGGGTACCGCTCCTACCGGGCAGCGCGGTCACGCTGCCAGGGGTGCCCGAAGAGTGCATTGTGCCTGACCCCCGCGCAGCGCGAGCGCACGATCCGCCGACACGTGTGGGAAGACGCGAAGGACCGCGCACTGGACTTCACGAGAAGCGATATCGGGTCGAGGGTCTATGCGCGAAGAAGAGAGACGGTCGAGCGCTCCTTCGCAGATGCCAAGGAACTACACGGACTCAGATACTGCAGGATGCGGGGGATCGAGCGGGTCTCAGAGCAGTGTCTGCTGACCGCAGCGGCCCAGAACATCAAGAAACTGGCGCTCGCGCTCACCTGAGGGTCGAAGGGTACCTCTGAGCCGGTCCGCGGACGCACACAATCTGTCGTCGCGGTCTCCGAAACCATCGAGAGCAACCACAAACCCCCCGCCGACCCGAAGATCGACGGGGGTTTGTCAGCAACCTGAGGGGCCCCAACCGGGACCCCTCGGGACATGCGGCGCGAATCTGGAGACGGGGCTAGCCGCCGTGCGGATACGCGATCATCAGGACGATCAGGCTCAGCATGAACGCGGCGGCGAACCCGATCGTGATGCGATCGAGGTTCTTCTCGATGATGCTCGTGCCGGACGCGGTCGGGCTCATGACACCTCCGAGCATCTCGGACAGGCCGGTCCCCTTACCCGAGTGCAGCAGCACGAAGATGATCAGTCCGATGGCCGATACGAACCACACAACCAGAGTGAGCACAACGATCGCGTTCACGCGAGACGTCCCTTCCTGCGACTTCCTACGCGGCCCGGACACCCGAGCGCGGTGCATCAGTATAGCAGCAGACTGCGCCCCGTCCACTCTTCCGGCGCATTGATGCCGATGAGGTCGACGAAGGTGGGGGCTACGTCAGCTAGCTTACCCTCGGGAGCAAGCCCTGCAATCGCATCAGCGACCACGATGAGCGGCACGCCCGTCGTTGTATGGGCCGTGAAGGGCGTCGAGCCGTCGGCATCCACCATGGACTCCGCGTTTCCGTGGTCTGCGGTGATCATCACCACGCCGCCGCGCGCCCGCACCGCGTCGACGACCCGGCCCACGCACGTGTCGACGGTCTCGACCGCCGCAATCGCCGCCGCCAGCACGCCTGTGTGGCCCACCATGTCGCCGTTGGCGTAGTTGACGATGAAGACGTCGGCTTCGTCTGCAGTGATCGCGTCGACGAGCCGATCCGTGACCTCGATCGCGCTCATCTCCGGCTGGAGGTCGTAGGTGGCGACCCGCGGGCTCGGCACGAGAACGCGGGTCTCGAGCGGCTTGGGCGGCTCGAACCCCCCGTTCAGGAAGAACGTGACATGAGCGTACTTCTCGGTCTCGGCGATATGGAGCTGCCTCAGACCGTGTTCGGCAAGGACGTCCGCGAGCACGTGTTCCGGCAAGCACTTCGGAAACGCCACAGGGGCGGGTATCGTCGGGTCGTACTCGGTCAGGCACACGAAGCGCACCTTCGGAAACGCGTCGCGCCCAAACCCAAGGAACGCCGGGTCGACGAAGGCGCGTGTCAACTCACGCGCCCGGTCGGGGCGGAAGTTGAAGAAGACGACCGCGTCGCCGTCGGACACCGTGCCGCTCTCCCCAACGCAAGTTGGGACGACAAACTCGTCGGTGACACCCTGGCCATAGGAGTCGAGAAGCGCCGCGACCGCGCCGCCGCTCCTCACACCCTCCGCATGCACCATTGCGCGCCACGCCTTCTCGACGCGATCCCAGCGGTTGTCGCGGTCCATCGCGTAGTAGCGGCCCATCACCGTCGCGACGCGACCAGCGCCGGCGCGCGCCAACTCCTCTTCCAGAAGAGCGATGTAGCCGGCCCCGCTCCGAGGCGGCGTGTCCCGGCCGTCAAGGAAGCAGTGGATGCGAACATCGGACGCGCCACGCACGACCGCAAGCCGGACGAGTGCGTAGAGATGGTTCTGGTGGCTGTGCACGCCGCCGTCGGAGACGAGTCCCATGAGGTGCACGGCGCAACCGGCTCGGACCGCTGCGTCGATCGCGCCGCAGAGCTCCTCGTTCTCGTAGAAGGAACCGTCTTCGATCGCGCGGTCGATGCGCGTGAGTTCCTGGTAGACGACGCGCCCCGCGCCGATGTTGAGGTGACCCACCTCGGAGTTGCCCATCTGCCCTTCGGGCAGGCCCACCGCGAGCCCGCTCGCGGCGATCGTCGTGCTGGGGCACGTCGCCACGAGACCGTCGAGCACTGGCGTCGACGCAGCCTCGACCGCGTTGCCGGATCCGGGCTCACCAAACGCGAGCCCGTCCATGATGACGAGCAGCGCGGGCAGGCGCTCGCCCACGGTCAGCCCGCGAACGCCGAAGCGGTCTTGACCATGTCGGCAAATGAGGCGGCATCGAGTGAAGCACCGCCCACGAGCGCCCCGTCGATGTCGGGCTCCGGCATGAACTGCCCGATGTTCTCGGGCTTCGCCGAGCCGCCGTAGAGGATGCGCGCTTGCATCGCGGCGGGCTGGCCGAACAGGGCGCCGAGTGTCGCACGGATGGTGCGGCAGACATCGTTGGCCCCCTCGGGTGTGGGAGTGTGGCCCGTCCCGATGGCCCAGATGGGCTCGTAGGCGATGACGATGCCTGCGGCCTGCTCGACCGTGATGCCCGCAAGCCCCGCGCGCACCTGGTCGCGCACGAACTTCTCGGTATCGCCGGCCTCGCGCATCTCGAGGGATTCACCCACGCATACGATGGGCGTGATGTCCGCCTCGAGGAGCGCGCGCACCTTCTTGTTGACCGTCTCGTCCGTCTCGCCGAACATCTCGCGCCTCTCTGAGTGCCCGACGAGGCAGTATTCACACCTTAGATCCACGAGCATTCGAGGAGACACCTCGCCGGTGAACGCACCCTCGGCTTCCCAGTGGACGTTCTGAGCCGCGAGCCTGATGGTGAGCCGGTCGAGCTCGATCACGGTCGAGACGCTCTTGAGCGCCGTGAACGGCGGACACACGACGACGTCGACCGTGTCCCAGTACGGCTCAAGCCGTTCGTCAAGGTACTGCATGAGGATCGCGCCCTCACCGGCCGTCTTGTACATCTTCCAGTTGCCCGCGATCATCGGTCTCCGCGCCACGTTCTCCGCTCCTCTCGCGCCGACGCCCATGGGCGCCATCCGTCCGGAGCGTCGTTAGGCGCCCGCACGGTCTCCTGAGTCATCTGTCGAGCAGCGCCTCGAGGCCCGGCAGCGGCGCCCCCTCGAGCAACTTCATACTCGCCCCGCCGCCGGTCGAGACGAACGTCACGCGGTCTTCGAGGCCGAACTTCTTCAACGCCGCCACGGAGTCGCCGCCTCCGATCACGGACACGGCGCGGTTGTTGCGCCCCACCGCAACGGCGACCTGCTTCGTCCCGGCCTCGAAGGGAGTCATTTCGAATACTCCCATCGGCCCATTCCAAAAGATCGTCTTCGCCCGCGCGATCTCGCCTTTGAAGAGCTCGACCGTGCTCGGCCCGATGTCGAGCCCCTTCAAGCCGGGCGGGATCTCCTCACGACCCGCGATGCGCGTCTCGGCGTCGTCAGCAAGCTCCGAGGCGATGACGAAGTCCGTGGGCAGGACGAGTCCCACGCCTCGGGCGTCGGCCTTTGCGAGCATCTCGCCCGCAGGTTCGACCCAGTCGGACTCGACGATCGAGTCGCCCACCTCAAGGCCCTTGGAGACGAGGAAGGTGAACGCCATGCCGCCGCCGATGAGCAGCACGTCCACGCAGTCGATCAGCTTCTCGATGACCCCGAACTTGTCGCTCACCTTGCTGCCGCCCAGGATCGCGACGAACGGTCGCTCGGGCTCGGTGAGCATCCCTGTCAGCGTCTCGATCTCGCGCGCGAGCAGCAGTCCCGCATAGGCCGGCAGGTAGTCCGCCACGCCGGCAGTCGAAGCGTGGGCACGATGCGCGGCACCGAACGCGTCGTTGACGTAGATGTCGGCCAGCGAAGCGAGCTCCTTGGCAAACGCCGGATCGTTCGACTTCTCGCCAGGCTCGAACCTGACGTTCTCGAGCATCAGTATCTCACCGTCGATCATGCGTCCCACAGCCTCGACGGCCTCAGGGCCAACGACGCAGTCGCAGAACGCGACGTTGCGACCGATGAGGCGCTGCAACACCCTGCGCACCGGCCGTAGCGAGTACTGCGTGTCCGGCTCGCCCTTCGGCCGACCGAGGTGGCTCATCAGGATGACGCGTGCGCCGTGATCTACGAGGTATCGGATCGTGGGCAGCGCGGCGTGCACCCGCGTGTCGTCGGCGACAGCGCCTTCCGCGAGCGGCACGTTGAAGTCGACGCGCACCAGAACGCGCTTGCCGCCGACATCGACGTCCTCGATCGTGAGCTTGGAGAACATCAGAACCTCCAGTGGCGCCGCCCGTAACGCGACGCGGCCCCTCAGGGCCCCGTCCGCTGCGCGCGGTGGCAGCCTAGCCATCATCAGTCTCGCGAGATCAACCACGCGGTTCGAGTAGCCCCACTCGTTGTCATACCACGACAGGCATTTGACGAACGTGCCTTCGCCACCCATGACCATCGTCTGGAGCGAGTCGAAAACGCTCGAGGCCGGATTCCCCACGACGTCGACGGAGACGATAGGATCCTCACAGTACTCGAGGATACCCCTCATGGGCCCTTCAGCCGCCGCCTTCATTGCGGCGTTGATCGCGTCCTTGGTTGCAGGGCGCTCGAGTTGAGCGACGAGGTCGACCACCGAGCCGTCCGGCGTCGGCACCCGTACCGACATGCCGTCGAGGCGGCCCTTCATGTCGGGCATGACGAGCCCGATGGCCTTCGCGGCCCCGGTAGACGTCGGAATCATCGACATAGCCGCGGCGCGTGCGCGCCTGAGATCCTTGTGCGGCAGGTCGAGTATGTTCTGGTCGTTCGTATAGCTGTGGATCGTGTTCATGAAGCCCGACACGATACCGAACTCATCGCGCAGCACCTTGGCGAAGGGCGCGAGGCAGTTCGTCGTGCACGACGCGTTACTGACGATGAAGTGCCGCTCGGAATCGTACTGATCGTCGTTGACGCCCATGACGATGGTGATGTCCTCGTTCGAGGCTGGCGCCGAGATGATGACGCGGCGCGCGCCCGCGTCGATGTGAGCCTTCGCCTTATTGGCGTCGGTGAAGATGCCGGTCGACTCGACGACGAGGTCCACGTTCAGGTCGCCCCAAGGGAGGCTGGCCGGATCGCGCTCGGCGAGGACCTTCACAGTGCGCTTGACGCCCAGAAGCTCGCCAAGCACGTTCTTGGAGTGCACGACGAACCCCTCGCCCGTCGCCTCGACGTCGTGGTCGAAGCGTCCGTGGACGGAGTCGTACTTGAGCAGGTGAGCGAGGGTCTTCGAGTCTGTGAGATCGTTGACCGCGACGACCTCGACCGCGGGGTCGTTCTCCATGGCACGGAACACCAGACGCCCGATACGCCCGAACCCGTTGATGCCGACCTTGATAGTCAAGCCGATCCCTCCTTGATCGTGTGACTTACACGCCCTATCGGACGCGCCGTGCGGTGCCACGCGATGCGTGCTCGCGTCTCTACACTCGATACCCCTCAGCGCCCGCGCCAGTACGCTCCGCCGCGAGCTGCGCGGCGGCCTCCTCGATGCGACGGACCCTATGATATACCGCCGACTTCGAGAGCGGCGGGTCCGCCAGTTCGCCGAGCTCGCGCAGCGAGACCTCGGGGTGGGCCAGCCTCAACTCTGCAAGCTCCGCGAGCGCGGGGGGCAGTGTCTCAAGTCCCCGCGTCGACGCCAGCAACCGGATCGCCTCGAGCTGCCCCACGGCCGCCTCGGCGGTCTTGGCCTGGTTCGCGATCTCTGCGTTCACGAGCCGGTTCACGTCGTTGCGCATCGACTTGACGATGCGGACATCCTCGGTCCGCAGCAGCGCGCGGTGCGCACCCGCGAGCGCGAGGAACGTGACGATGGGTTCGGCGCCCTTGAGATAGACCGCGTAGAGTCCCCTGCGCTTGGCGACACGGGCCTCGATGTCGAAGCGCGCCATGAGCGAGACGAGGTCAGTCGCCATCTCCTCGGTCTCGGCGGTGAGCTCGAAGTGGAAGTCGCCGTGAGGGTCCGCCACGAAGCCACCGCCGAGGAACGCTCCTCGCAAGAACGCAATCGCGCAGCAGTCGCGCTTCACGGTCCCGGAGTCGACGCCGAGCGACAGACCGAGCGCGGTGTCGCCCAAGATGCCGAGGTCGCGCAGTGCGGGTCCGAGCTTGGGCTGTGTAGGCACGGTGATCAGATAGTTGTTCGTCTTGTGCAGCACGCTGCGCCGCACGGTGAGCTCGGTCTTCAAGTCGTAGACGCCGTGCAGAAGCTTGATGACGTTGCGCGCCACCGGTGCGGTCTCGGTCGCTACCTCGAGCCGGTAGCGGTCCGGACCGGAGATGTTGAGGGTGCCTTCGATGCGCACAAGCGCGGCCAGCTGCGCCTTCGCGCAGCAGCCGCGGCGCGGCTCGACGCGCGACAGCTCGTCTTTCACCTCAGCGGTGAACGACACCTAGCCAAGCACCTCCTTGAGCGCGCGGGCGAGGGGCTCGCGCGCGTGACGGACCGGGTCGTCGGGGTCGGCGAGGTCCGCGACCGCCACGCTAACGCCCAGCGCCTCGATGCGCCGCCGCTCGGCGGGGCCGGCGAGCACCGGCTCGACGGGAGTCCCATCATCGCACACAACCGCGGGCTCACAGGCACCGGCATGCGCCAGGACGACGTCCACCGCGCCGGCGAGCCCGTGGTCGAAGAGCGCCGCGACGTAGTCTGCGGCATCGAGGCCACTCGTCTCGCCCCGCATGTTCGCGACGTTGCAGATGAAGACCCTCGTACCCTCGCATTCGCGCAACGCGGTCGTGACACCGTCGACGAGGAAGTTCGGGATGATGGAGGTGTACAGCGACCCGGGGCCGATCACGACCGCGTCCGCCGCCGCAATCGCGTCGAGCGCCGGCCCGAAAGCCTCCGGGGCAGCCGGTTCGAGGAATACGCGCGCAACCGGTTGCGGGTTGGCCGCCAGGCGAGCCTGCCCGAAGACCTCCGCCCCCGAACGGTCGACACCGTGCAGCCGAACGTCACGCACGGTCGAGGGCATCACCCGCCCGCGCGTGTGGAGGGCCCGCTCGAGCACCTCGATGGCCTCGGTGAACCCGCCGGTGATCTCGGTGAGCGCCGCAAGCACGAGGTTGCCTAGCGCGTGGCCCGCGAGCCCTTGCCCGTGGGCGAACCGGTACTGCAGGACGCGGGCGAGGTCGGAGTCCTCGTCACTCGCGAGCGCCACGAGGCAGTTGCGCACGTCGCCCGGCGGCAGGATACCCAGTTCTGCGCGTAGCACCCCGGACGAGCCACCGTCGTCCGCCATCGTGACGATCCCAGTCGTGTCGAAGCCGAGGTCAACGAGACACCGCAGCACCTGCGGCAGCCCCGTCCCCCCGCCGATCGCGACCGCGCGCCGTGCATCCGGAGCCGTCACGTGGCCTCCTGGTCGCGCGCGATATCGCGGTGCGTGACCGACACTCGATACCCCGTGTGCCGCAGGTGCCCCGACGTGGCCTCAGCGAGCGCGATCGAGCGGTGCCGCCCCCCCGTGCAGCCGATCGCGATACCCAGGTGCGTCTTGCCTTCCGCAAGGTAGCCGGGCATGACACTGTCGAGCAGTGCGAACCACGCACGCAAGAACTCCGCGGTCTCGCCCCGCCCCAGCACGAACTGGCGCACGGGTTCGTCCAGCCCTGTGAGCCGTCTCAGCGCCGGGTCGTAGAACGGGTTGGGCAAGAACCGCACGTCCATCACTATGTCGGCGTCGGTGGGCGGGCCGAACTTGAAGCCGAACGACGAGACAGTGACGGTCAGGGTGCCGGCGAGCGGCTCGGTCACGAACTCCTGACGGATCCGCTGGCGCAGCTCTGACGATCGCATCCCTGTCGTGTCGATGATGACGTCGGCCCGCTCGCGGATGGGCTCGAGCGCCGCGCGCTCAGCGGTGATCGACTCCGCAAGGCCGCCGCCTTCCTCGCAGAGCGGGTGCTTGCGACGTGTCTCCTTGAAGCGGTTGAGCAGCGATGCGTCATCGGTCTCGAGGAAGAGCACCCTGTGCTCGAGGGCCGCTCGTTCGTGCAGTGCGTCGAGCGCACCGGCGAGCTGGTCGAAGAAGCGGGCCGCGCGGATGTCACACACCACGGCGAGGCGCCGCATGCGCGAACCGGGCAGTTCGGCGAGCGCCGTGATCTGCGGGATGAACGACGGCGGGAGGTTGTCGACGCAGAAGTACCCTAGGTCCTCGAAGGTGTGCATCGCCTCAGACCGGCCCGCGCCTGACATGCCGGTGATGACGACGAGTTCGACGAGCTCGTCCGGGCGCGAGGCGCCTGGTTCGCATTCGGTAGCCACTGTGACCTCCGGGACGGCGTCGCGACGGTCTCGTCAGTATACCCACGGCGCACCCGCGTGCCTCGGCCTCAGCGCCAGCCGTCGAAGCTCCGGGCCAGCCATGAGCGAGCGTCCGAGACGAACATCCGCTGACGCTGCCAGGTGAGTGCGACGACGAGCAGCGCCACCCCTACGACACCGAGTACGAGCCACCAGTACTCGGCAATGGCGCTGAACGAACGGTAGAAGGCGACGGCGGCGAGCGCCGCGACCCCGCCGAAGAAGTACCAGCGAACCTTCCAGGCCACCCCCGCGCCGATGGCTGCGAGCGAGATTCCCACTGTCGCGAGCGCCTCGCTGAACCCGCGCTGTCCGGCGGCCTGAACGGAGACGAGGAGCGGGTAGCCCACCCCCACCGCGACCGCGACCGCATCGAGCGCCGCTGGAATCGTGCGCCCATCACCCTGGCGCACGTAGATGAGGCCGCAAAGAACGATGTAGAGCGCGATCGGTGTCGAGTAGCAGACCGCTAGGGAGCCCTCGACGAGCGCCACCTGGGTCCACGCGGCGAGCACGAGCGGGGCTCCGGCGGCGTAGTAGCCCGGCTCGAACGCCCGGGCGACGCATGCCGCAGCCACACCGGCGCCGACGAGCAGCAACGCCGCGGCCGCCGGCTGGCTCGGCACCGGCATCGTCCACGCGAGGTGCGTGAGTGTCAGCACGCCTGCGATCGCAAGGGACGCCCCTGAGTCGGCGAACACTCCATCGCGCCCGAACCTCCGGCTGAAAGACAACGCACCGAAGCCCAGGCCCACTGTGCCGACCACGGCGAGCGCGACCCAATCTGAGGGCTCGAGACCGAGCGCGGCCCACACGGCCATGACGAGAGTGATCCCTGCTGCGGCGATCACCCACCACGAAGTGAGGATCGCGACGCACACCCAGGACACCGAAATCATCGCCCAGGAAGCTGCCGCCTCCCAAACAGGAAGCGGCAGCACTGTCCCAAGCAACGCGCTTGCGGCGACCGTCGCAGGCGTTACACACCATGCGGCGAGGAGTCTCCACCTCTCGCCTCTGCCCAAGACCGCACAGCCGACGACGACCGCGAGGGTCGTCGCGCTCGTCACGATGGCAACGACCGCCTCAGGCCTCACTGCCTGTGCGACGAGAGCGCCGGCGCCAGCGCACGCAGCGGTCATGCCGACCGCGAGGACCCCCGCGACGGCTGCGACGGGTTCGGACCGCGACACAGCCGCGTCAAGCGCGAGCACAACTGCGATCGCCGCGCAGAGCAGGACGAGGGCGGCGAGCGACTCGAGCCCGCCGGAGCCGGGCATGTAGCGGGCCGGGTCGGCTGCTCCCGTAAGACCGGCTGCGCCTAGGAGTAGCACCGAGGCGCGCGCCGACCAGCGCGTGGCTTCGGCCCAAGACCTACCGTGCAGCAGCTCCACGCGTCGCGCCGAGACACGCCACACGCCGGCGAGGACCACGAGCGGCGTCGCGAAAAGCGCCGTTGGCGCGTCGACGGCGGATAGCGCCGAGAGCAGCGCGGAAAGCGTCGCGAACGAGAAGGCAGAGCCCGCGTACGATGTGTGACCCCTGGGCCTGATGGCCGCCGCCGCCCACCAAGCGGCGAGCACGCCGACGTAGGGGAGCGCGTCCCGGTACGACATGACGACCCCAGGGACGGGCAGGCCGCCGCCTGCCACGGGCAAGGCGAGCGAACACCCGGCGAGCAGGGCGAAAGCCCCGACTTCGGCGGCGGTGGCAAGTACGGTCGCGAAGGCCGGACCGAACGCCCCCTGAGCCCTGCCGGCTAGGCGCGCCGCGAGCGCCCACAGGGCGGCAAGCGTGGCAAGCGTGACGATCGTCCCCTCCGTCGACACCCTCAGAACCAGGCACACTTCGAGCGCCGCGGATACTTCGGCGACGAGTCCCAGGACCGTGAACGGGAGGCTCCGGGCCGCGAGCCCTGCGGCGTCGTAGGCAAGCGCGAGCACCACCCACGCGACGGCGACCCACCAGACGTGCTCGACACCGTACCCCGCAGACCAGACGGCGGCGATCACCGGGATCTGACTCGCGGCGGCCGCCCACGGCCTCACCGGGGTGGGCAGCGCCCGGGAGCGCCACAGAACGAGGCCCGCAGCGCCAGAGACCACTCCCGTAGAGACGACGACGTCGACGACGGCCGAGCCCACGAGCACGACATCGACGACCGCGCCCAAGGCGCACCCCGCGGCGAGTACTGGCGCACCCCACGCGAGCACAGTCGCCGCATCGCTCGCAGTCTCATGATCCCGCACGCGTTCGGAGACGAGCAGCCAGACGAGAGCGACGAGTGAGATCCCCGCGAACACCGCAGGGCGAGACAGGCCCAGGGCATCACCCAACAGCCACCACCACGCCACTTGGGCGGCAGCTCCGGCGACAGTGAAGGTCCGTCCGAGAACGAGACCGGTCGCGAAGTAGACGCACGAGCACACGAGCAGCAGCGCGCCCCATGGAGCGGGCCCCTCGAGCCCGCTGCCGTCGATGAGGATCCATCCGTCGAAGAGCAGCATCCCCGAGGCGACCGCGACGAGCGCGATTGCACCGGTATGGAGCCTGAGACGGTTCAGGGCCCACCATCCGGCTCCATAGAAGCCGCAGGTAAGAGCGAACATGAAGGCGAACTTCTCGACCGTGCCGAGGTCTCCCCAGACCGCGATCGAGAAGATCGCGGACGCGACGATCACGAGGAACGCGCCGAGGAACAGAAGTACGGTGGGCCAGGTTACAACTCTGGGAACACGTGCCGTGGCGACTCGCTGTGAGGTCGCACCTGGCGCAACACGAGCCGCGGGCACCGGACCGGCTGGTCGGGCGAGGTCAACGACGGCAGGTTGCGGTGGAGACGGCAGGGGCGCTCCGGTGATCGTCGACACGAGCACTGCGCGGCGCTTGAGGTGGCGCGGGGCCATGAGGTCGTATGACGCCCGGTGCACCTCGCCGCGCTCCACTGCACGCGCCAGTTCGTCGAGCAGGAAGTCGATCCGCTCGATCTCCGAGTACTCAGAATCGAAGACGCGTTTCGTCGTGTCCCCCTCCCGGTTCGGCGCACGGTGCCGACATTGGCGAGTATGACCTACCGCCCGCTCTCTGGCGACGTGTGGCAGAGCCGCGCGCGGCGGAGCGATCGATAACGCCGACGGGTACTGTCTCGACCTGCGGTTAAAGCGGGCGTTGACCGCCGCACAGGAAGAAGCCCCGCTACTGCGAGGCCTCCCCCCTCGTGCGTACGCCGCCGCTGCGTGTGGGGTCGCAGCGCGTTGCGGTCACAGTAGAAGTGATGCGCGAATGCGCATGAACAGGAGTGGCGCGCCCCTTTCGCCGTTTCCCTTGATGAGCCGAAGCGGTCCTGACGCAAGAGCTGATAGGTGGATACCCCAACCACAATTCAGGAAACACGATGTGCGGGAATCGAGATGCGCGCGTGACGCACCTCATACCGTGGGCTTGGCGTCGGTCGCCTTCAGTTCGGCCTCGTAGGGTCCCTC
>JBBIJX010000043.1:0-13510 GCA_037445775.1 Actinomycetota bacterium | reverse complement strand
TCCGTGCGTCGGGGAGGCGCACCGCGCTCTACACGAGCCCCGAGCTCAATCGCTATCCCGAGCGCATGGAGGTGGGCGGCTCGGTCGTCACCGATCAGCGGTTCGCGGATGCGATCGGCGCTGCGCAAGCGGCGGCTGAGCGGTGTTCGGCGTCGCTGGCCACGCCGCCCACCGAGTTCGAGCTCTTGACCGCCGCCGCGTTGTGGCTCTTCCGCGAAGAGGGCGTCGACGCGGCGGTGCTTGAGGCGGGCATGGGGGGTCGGTGGGACGCGACGAGTGTGGTCTCGCCGGCGGTCTCCGTCATCACGAGCGTCGGGCTCGATCACACCGAACATCTTGGCGACACCGTGGAAGCGATCGCCGCGGAGAAGGCCGCGATCATCCGCCCCGTATCGTCAGCCGTACTCGGACCGCTGCTGGTTGACGGACGCAGCGCGGTCGCACGAGCCGCGAGCGAGTCGGGTGCGCCAGTCGCCGAGCCGCAGTACCGCGTGGAGGCGCGTCCATCGTCACCGGGTGGTCGAACCACCTTCGATGTCCGAACCTCCATCGGAGTCTACCGGGGACTCGAGATCGCTGCGCCCGAATACCAGGCAGCGAATGCGGCGACAGCGCTCGCGGCCGCGGAGTTCTTTGTCGGTGGTGCGCTCGGTCGGGCGAGTGTATCGACTGCCCTCTCTGAGGTGCGACTCCCCGGCCGGTTCGAGCTGGTCAGCGAGACACCGCCGGTCATCGTTGACGGCGCGCACAATCCGCAGGCGGCCACGGTCCTCGCCGGAGCGATCGCTGACGCGTGGCCCGATCCGCTCAGACGACCGCACCTGATTCTGGGTGTTCTCGGGGAGAAGGACGCGGCCGGCATCGTCTTGGCGCTCGCCACATCGGTGAGCGGCATCGCCGTGACGCGTTCCATGTCGCCACGTGCGCTTCCGGTCTCGGAACTCGCGGCAATCGTCGCTCGGATCACCGGTTCAGCGCCCACGGAGTTCGCTGACGTCCGCAGCGCCGTATCGGCGCTGCGGACCCGGTCGGCGGACGGCTTGGTGGTGACCGGTTCGCTGACGCTCGCGGGTGAGGCGCGGCAACTGTTCGTCCCGCGGCTTGGCGGGAGTACCTTCTGCTAGAATCCGTGCGTACGCCACGCCTTCGGTGTGGCGGCCTGATAAGGGGAGATGATGGGCGACCTTCTCGCGCCGGTTCTTGAAAGCCCTCTGTTCAAGCTCACGTCGCAGCTGTGCATGCTGTTCGGCGTCGTGTTCTGGCTCGCGCTCGTCTTCTGGACGTGGCGTGACGCGAACAGGCGGGGCGCGATGGGGTGGTTCTGGGGGCTCTCGACCCTCGTCTTCCCGCTGGCCGGCTGGGTCATCTACCTCGTGGTGCGGCCACCGGAGTTCCTCGATGACGCGCACGAGCGGGAACTTGAGATCAGAGCCAAGGAGATCGCGCTGTCGCGGGACCTCGAGACCTGCCCTGCCTGTCACAAGCCAGTGGAGCGCGAGTTCCTCATCTGCCCCTACTGCATGAAGAAGCTCAGGAAGCCGTGCGTCGAGTGCGGCAAAGCACTGCGACTGCCATGGGGGGTCTGCCCATACTGCAAGGCGAAGCAGTAGGCGGTCGCCTTTTGCTGGAGGATCGATCGGGCCGCCTCGCCGGGGACGGGAGGCGGTTCGTGCTACACGAGGAGCGTTGAGGATGCATGAGATCACAGTCAGACTCCCAGATGGGGCCGAGAAGCGCGTCGGGACGGGCTCGACCGTGCGCGACGTGGCGGCTTCGATAGGTCCGCGGCTCGCGCAGGCGGCGCTCGCGGGCAGGGTGAACGACGCGATGGTCGATCTGAACCGCACCGTATCGGATGGCGACACGGTCGCCATCCTCACCGACAGGAGCCCCGAGGCGTTCGAACTGCTGCGCCACTCGACCGCCCATGTGATGGCCGAGGCGGTCCGCGAGTTATTCCCGCTTGCGAAGTTCGGCATCGGGCCGGCCATCGAGGGGGGCTTCTACTACGACTTCGACATCGGGCGTACGTTCACCCCGGAAGACCTCGAGGCGATCGAGACCCGCATGAAGGAGATCGCGGCGCAGGCCGTTCCGTTCGTGCGTGAGGAATGGACGCGTCTCGAGGCGCACGAACGCATGGAGGGCCAGCCGTTCAAGCAAGAACTCATCGACGAGCTACCCGAGGACACGACGATCAGCACGTACACGCAGGGCGGCTTCATCGACCTGTGCCGCGGGCCCCACGTTCCGGATTCGAGCCGGATCGGCGCGTTCAAGCTCATGAAGGTGGCCGGCGCATATTGGCGTGGCGATTCGAGCCGTCCCATGCTCCAGCGCATCTACGGCACCGTGTGGTTCACGCAAGGTGAACTCGACGAGTACCTTGAGCGGCTCGAGGAGGCCGAGAAGCGCGACCACCGCAAGCTCGGCCGCGAACTCGACCTCTTCAGCCTGCACGAGGAGGCCGGCGCCGGGCTTCCGCTCTACCACCCCAAGGGCGCCCGCGTGCTGCGGCTCATCCAGGAGTGGCTTCGCGCGGAGCTCTACCGGCGTGGCTACGTCGAAGCGATCACACCCCACGTCTACAAGGCCGACGTCTGGAAGATCTCGGGGCATTGGGACAACTACCGCGACAATATGTACTTCTTCGAGGTCGACGAAGGCGAGGGGCGTGTCAACGACTACGGCATCAAGCCGATGAACTGCCCGGGTCACATCATGATCTACAACAACGACGTGCGTTCCTACCGCGACCTGCCCATCCGGATGTTCGAGTTCGGCACCGTCTACCGCCACGAACTCTCTGGCGTGGTGCACGGGTTGATGAGGGCGCGCGGCTTCACCCAAGACGACGCGCACATCTTCTGCACCGCCGAACAGGTGACGCCTGAGGTCATGCTCATGCTTGACCTCGTCGACTACGTCAACAGCGTCTTCGGCTTCGAGTACACGGCCGAGGTCTCGACGCGGCCAGAGAAGTCCATCGAAGGTTTCGACGAGGAGTGGGAGCACGCGACCAAGGCGCTCATGGACGCGCTTGACCAGCGGGGCATGGCCTACGAGGTCAACGAGGGCGACGGCGCGTTCTACGGGCCCAAGATCGACATCAAACTGAGAGACGCCATCGGCCGCATGTGGCAAACCGCGACGATCCAGGTCGACTTCAACAACCCGATGCGATTCGACATGACCTATCGCACCGCCGAGAACACCGAGGCGCGGCCGTTCATGCTCCACCGCACGATCCTCGGCTCGATGGAGCGCTTCCTGGGGATCCTCATCGAGCACTACGCCGGTGCGTTCCCGACTTGGCTCGCGCCTGTGCAGGCGGTTATCATCCCCATCGCCGACCGGCACCTGGACTACGCGACGAGTGTGGCCAAGCGGTTCGGCGATGCCGGCGTGCGCGTCGAGGTCTACGACCAGAACGAGCCGATGCGCATCAAGATCGCCAAGGCGCAGCAGCAGAAGGTGCCTTACATGCTGGTCGTGGGCGACCGCGAAGCCGACGAGGGCACGGTGGGCGTCCGCGAACGTATCGAGGGCGATATCGGGGCGATGGGCGTCGACGCCTTCATCGAACGGATCGAGAGCGAGGCCGTGTAGGCTGATGCGACTCTTCATTCGCTTCATCGAGCGCGCACTGGTGTTCGCGTCTATGTGGTGGGTGCTCTGCGAAGGGGATGTCTCGTCGTGGCCGTTCGGCGTTGCGTTCGTGGCAACTGCTAGCGCCGTATCTATCCGGCTGACACCACAGCGCGGATGGGAGTTGCGTCCGGCCGCGGCGGCTCGCTTCGCGGGCTTCTTCGCGTACCATTCCATGCTGGGTGGCATCGACGTCGCACTGCGGGCGCTGAGACCGTCAATCCCTATCGACCCCGGCTTCGTCCGCTATCCGATGCGGTTGCGCTCGGAGGCCGCGCGGGTGTTGCTAGCTGACACGGTGAGCCTGCTACCGGGGACGCTCAGCTCGGGCTTCGATGGGGACGTGCTCGTGATGCACGTCCTCGACCGCACGCAACCCATCGTCGATGATGTGCGGCTCGTCGAGGACCGGATCGCGGCCTCGCTTGGTATGGAAGCGAAAGCAGATGCCGGCGACGGGCGTGGGCGGGACGCAGGGGGTGCCAAGTGAGCAGCGAGATCTACGTCGCGTTCGCATGCGCGCTGCTCAGCACGATCGTGATCGGGCTCGTGCGCGTCGAGCGCGGGCCATCACCTGCGGACCGCATGCTCGCTGCACAGCTGTTCGGCACCGCCGGGGTGGGGATGCTGCTGCTGCTGGCCGAGGGGCTCGGCATGCCGTCCTTGCGCGATGTCGGGCTCGTCTTCGCTCTGCTGGCGGCGATGACCGTGGTCGCGTTTGTGAAACGCGCGTGGCATCACGGTGTGCGGGACGCGTCGCGAGAGGAGCGGTCGTGAACGCAGCCGATCTCGTGACCATCGTGCTCCTGACTGTGGGGACGACCTTCTTCGCGGCTGGATCCATTGGCGTCCTGCGCTTCCCTGACGTCTTCACGCGCCTCCACGCACTCACGAAGGCGGACAACCTCGGCCTCGGC
The DNA here is from genome assembly GCA_037445775.1 of Actinomycetota bacterium. Lineage (GTDB taxonomy): Bacteria > Actinomycetota > Coriobacteriia > Anaerosomatales > PHET01 > JBBUX01. The sequence goes on along the minus strand of JBBIJX010000043.1, from coordinate 8,945 downwards.
TTCATCGTGGTGGCGTTGGCCCTGCGTGCCGACTCATGGATCGTCGCGGCGAAGCTGCTGCTCATATGGGTCCTCGTGCTCGTCGCGGGCGCTACGTCATGTCATCTCGTCGCGGAAGCTGCGCGAACGAGCGGTGTTCGGCCGTGGAGCAAGCCGTGAGCGTCGCGGACATGCTCTTTGACGTCGGCCTCGTCGTCGCGATCGTATGGCTGGCGCTACGGGCGCTCGCGGAGGCGAAGCTTTTCAAGTCCGTCGTGCTGTTCATCGCGTTCGGTCTGCTGACAGCACTTGCCTGGGTGCGGCTCTCCGCGCCCGACATCGCGCTCGCCGAAGCAGCGATCGGCGCGGGACTGACCGGCGCGCTGTTCCTCGACGCCGTGGGTCACTTGCGCGGACGCGACGTGCCGTTCCCCGTACTCTCGCAGACGACTGCCCCGGAGCGAAGCGATGACTGACACTGCAGGCCAGGCGTCGCTTCGGACTCGTATCGCCGTCGGCGCGATCTGTACCGCACTTTTCGTGCTGCTGGGCTCGGCGGTCTTCTCGATCTCCGAGACCGATCTCGGACTCGCCCCTTCTGTCGCCGAGCGCCAGGCCGAAAGCGGCGTGAAGAACGTCGTCACGGCGGTGTTGCTCAACTTCCGTGGCTACGACACGCTTCTCGAGATCGCGGTGCTCATGCTCGCGACAATCGGGGTGCTGTCGCTTCGGAAGGAGTCGGCAGGCATCTGGGCTTCGCTCGAGCCGGCAGCCGATCCGGTACTCTCGAGCATGACGCGCCTCCTTGTGCCACTGATGATCCTCACGAGCGGATACCTGCTCTGGGCGGGCGAACATGCGCCGGGTGGGGCGTTCCAGGCGGGAGCCGTTCTGGGATCGGCGGGCGTGTTGCTTGCGCTCTCGGGCTACGCGCGGCCGGGGTGGGTCACGCGCGTGGCGCTCCGCGTCGCGATCGCGGTCGGCTTCATCGCCTTCCTCGTCATCGCGCTCGCACCCATGCTGTCGGGCGGCGCGCTGCTCGAGTACCCAGAGGGGCTTGAGAAGCCGCTCATGATCGTCATCGAGACGTGGCTCACCTTCTCGATCGCAGTCATCCTTATCAGCCTCTTCATCTCGTCGGCGACGCCCGAGATGCAAGAGCGGGAGCGGTGACGATGCCGGTACTGAGCCAAACCGATCTCTATGCGGCAGCCGGAGCGCTGCTGTTCTGCGTTGGCCTCTACGGCCTCGTAGTCAGACCGCATCTGCTGCACAAGGTGCTCGCGCTCAACATCATCAGTTCTGGCGTCTTCCTCGTCCTCGTGGGGATAGCCCGGCGTGTGCCCGGCGACGTGCCGGATCCTGTGCCGCACGCGATGGTGCTCACCGGCATCGTCGTGACCGTGTCTTCGACCGCTTTCGGGCTTGCGCTCGTCAAGCGCATCTACACGGAGACTGGCGCGGTGACGCTTTCCGAGGCTGGTGACCCGGGTGAGTGAGGTGTTCGTTTCCCAGCTGCCGGCGCTGACGATCGCGACGCTGTTGCTTGCGGCTCCCTCAGCGTTTCTCGTGAACGCGCGGGGCGCGCGAGCGATCTCGCTCGTCGCCGCCGGTGTGGAGACGGTGTTCGCGTTTGCGCTTGCGGTTAGTGTCGCGCAGGGGGGAGCCCTCTCCTACGACGTGGGCGGATGGGGAGCGCCGGTCGGCATCGAGCTATCGGTGGACGGTCTGTCGGCGGTGATGATCGCACTTGCGGCAGTGGTGGGCACGGCCGTGACGGTCTACGCGGCGCAGTATTGCGGACGCGACGAGCGGTACCGGCACTTCTGGCCGCTGTGGCTGTTTCTGTGGGGCTCACTCGTAGCACTCTTCTCGTCGAACGACATCTTCAACCTCTACGTCTGCCTTGAGCTTGTGAGCGTGTCAGCCGTTGCGCTCGTGGCGCTTGCAGCATCACGACCGGCGCTTACAGCAGCGATGCGCTACATGCTGGCGGCGATTGCCGGATCGCTCTTGTACCTGTTCGGTGTGGCGTTGCTCTACGGTGGTGCGGGCGTCCTAGACCTCGGCGAACTCAGCCGCATGGCGCTCGAGTCACCTGCGGCCCGCGTCGGACTGGGTCTCGCCGTGGTCGGGCTCATCGTCAAGACGGCGCTCGTCCCACTGCACTTCTGGCTGCCTCCCGCGCACGCCAACTCGATTTCGCCGGTCAGCGCCGTGATGTCCGCGCTCGTCATCAAGGGCTCCTTCTTCATCCTGCTTCGACTGATGACGCTGCTCGAGGGTGGTCAGGCAGTCCCGGGACTGCCGGTGCTCCTAGGGGTCTTGGGCGCTGCGGCGATCGTCTGGGGCTCAGTTCAGGCGTTCGTCCAGTCACGGCTAAAGATGCTCGTCGCGTACTCCACGGTGGCGCAGATCGGATACTTGTTCATCGCGTTTCCTCTGGTGGATGCGGCGACCGTGCCTGCCGATGCCGCTGCTGCGGTGAGCGCCACGTCCTTCCACGCGTTGGCGCACGCGCTCGCCAAGGGCGCCATGTTCCTGGCTGCCGGCACGATTCTGACTGGGGTGGGCCATGACCGAATAGGCGAGCTCACCGGCCTCGCGCGGCGCATGCCGTCGCAGGCGCTCGCGTTCGGGCTCGCGGGCGTATCGATGCTGGGGTTGCCGCCCAGCGGCGGCTTCGTCTCGAAATGGCTGTACGTGGTCACGGCGATCAAGGTGGGCGCGTGGTGGTGGGCGATACCCGTCATTGGCGGCGGCCTGCTTGCTGCTGGCTACATCTTCCGGGCAGTCGCCACATTCCTGAAGTCCGCGCCGTCTGCGGCCGGTGACGACGCTGCCGACCGCACGTCAGCCGGGGCGATGTCATGGATCCCGCTCGTGCTGGCGATGCTGTCGCTCGCGGTTGGGCTGTTCGCCCAGCCGGTGCTCGACCTGCTCGCGCCTGCCGCCTTAGCCATGGTGGGCGGGTGACGTGGACAGCTTCTTGGAGATCCTGCTGATCAGCGCTGTTGCCGTGCCGTTCGCTGCCGGCGCGGGCTTCTTTGCGCTCGGCGAGTCACGCGGGCGCGCACGCGCGGTTGTGGGCATCCTTGCCGGTCTGCTAGCGACCGCCTCGAGCGTGGGGGTGATGAGCTCGGTCGCCCTCGGACCGGCGGCGCCTAGTGTGGGTTTCGCGTTCCTTGGCGCCCGCCTGGGAATCGCCGCCGACGGGCTCGGCGCGCTCTTCGCCGTCGTCGCGTGCACGCTCTGGCTTGTGACGACGGTCTACGCGACTGGCTACATGAGCCACGCGCGTGACCGGGCGCGGTTCTTCGGCTTCTTCGCCATCTGTGTCGGGTCCGCGGTGGGAATCGCGCTCTCGGCCAACCTCCTCACGCTCTTCATCTTCTACGAGGCGCTCACGCTGGCCACCTATCCGCTCGTCGTGCACTCGGGCACGCCTGCGGCGCTCAGGGGAGGGCGCACCTACCTGTACTACGCGCTCGGCGGGGGTGCGGCACTCGCGCTCGGTGTGATGTGGCTCTATGCGATCGGCGGGGGCGGTGACTTCGGGGTAGGCGGTATTCTTCCCGCCGGCATGGATGCCGGGCAGGCGCCGGCGCTCGTCGCGATCTTCGTGCTTCTGATGATCGGCTTCGGGGTGAAGGCAGCGCTCTTCCCTGCGCACGGGTGGCTCCCGGCGGCGATGGTCGCCCCCGCACCGGTTAGCGCGCTCCTGCACGCGGTCGCGGTCGTCAAAGCGGGCGTTTTCGGAATCGCGCGCGTCGTGCTGTTCGTCTACGGTCCCGAGCTGGCGACTGATCTCGGTGTTCTCGTGCCGCTCGCGGGCCTCGCTGGATTCACGCTGCTGTTCGCGTCGGTGAAGGCGCTCGCGCACGACGATATCAAGAAGCGTCTGGCATTCTCGACGATCGGGCAGCTGTCCTACATCGTCTTGGGCATCGCGATCGGCACGCCGGTCGCGGCCGCCGCCGCGATCGCGCATCTTGCACATCACGCTCTGCTCAAGATCACGATGTTCTTCACGGCGGGAGTCTTGGCTGAGGAGCTCAAGGTCTACCGTGTCAGCCGTATGGATGGCGTGGGGCGGCGCATGCCGGTGACGATGACCGCGTTCACCGTAGCTGCGCTCGGAATCATCGGAGTGCCGCCGATCGCGGGCTTCGTATCGAAGTGGGGTCTGGGTCTGGGCGGCCTTGAGGGAGGGTTGGCCTGGCCCATGGTGGCACTCGCGGTGAGCAGTATCCTGAACGCTGCATATTTCCTGCCCATGATCGCGCGAGCATGGTTCCGTCCGGCGCCGGACGCATGGCCGAACGGCGAGGACGGCCGAGCCGCACGGAGGGGTTTCGAAGGCGACAGGCGAATGGTATGGCCGCTCATGCTGACTGCGGCGGCCGGCTTCGCGCTCGGACCGTTAGCCGGACTTCCTTGGTCGCCCGCTTCGTTGGCGGCCGCGATCACCGGAGCCCCTGCGAAGCTCATCGTGCCTTGGCGCATCGACGGACTCGAGCTTGACGCCGTGGGTACGGCGCTGCTTCCGCTCGTGGTCGTCTGCTGGCTCGCTGCCGCGCTATCCGCGCGACCGGTCGCGGGATGGGAGCGGAAGCGGTTCTGGGTCTTCTTCGCGCTCTGTGCTACGGGTTCTCTCGGACTCGTGTGGGCGAGAGATCCCGCGCTCTTCTACACCTGTTTCTCGGTGATGGCGCTCTCTGCGTATGGGCTGATCGCACACGACGACACGCGTGAAGCGCGTCAGGCGGCCCGCACCTACCTGGCCTTCACTGTCATCGGCGAGGCCCTGCTGTTGATGGGCGTTCTTGTGGGCTCGAACGGCGCGGCGACCTTCTCGGAGGTTCTGCTTGGTTCGGAGTGGTTCGTTCTCGGCACAACCGCGCTCCTGATCGCGTTCCTCATGAAGATCGGCGCGGTGGGACTCGGCGGTTGGATGCCCTGCGCGTACGCCGAGGCTCCACCCGGTGTTGCGGTCGCGGTCGCCGGCGTGGTGACGTCGACTGGCATCGTAGGCATGGCGCGGCTGTTGCCGGGAGGGACTGTCGATCTCGCCCTGTGGGGTGGAGCGCTTGTCGTCATCGGGCTCGCTGGTGCTTTCCTCGGAGTACTCGCGGGATCTGTCCAGACGCGGTCACGCCACGTGCTGGCGTACTCGAGCACGAGCCAGTTTGGATTGATGACCGCCGGCATCGGCGTGGGCCTCATGAGCGCTGAGCTCTGGGCGGCCGCGTGCGCCGCCGTCGCTGTCTATCTCGTCCACCATGGGCTCGCAAAGGCCGCGCTGTTCGCCGGGGACGACGCCCTGCAGGCGGCCGGCCGTCACCGGACGCTCGTTGCCGCGCTCGCTGTGTCGGCGCTGGCGCTCGCGGGCCTACCGTTCACAAGCGGAGCGATCGCGAAGGTCGCGTTGAAGTCGGTGGTGGGCGACGCGCCCGAGGCTTGGGCGCATTCGCTCGAGACGCTTATGTCTCTCGCGGCGGTGGGCACGGCGCTCGTTATGGCGCGCTTCCTCGTCGTTTCAATCTCAAACAGCCCGGCGACGGCGACATCGCGGACGATCGCGCGTACCCGAGTGGCTGTGCTGTGGATGCTCACCGCATTCGTCGTCGGCTACCTGTGGCTCGTACGCCCGGACGTTGCGGCCTATTCGTCGCACAAGTCTCTCACCCCATACTACCTCTGGGCTCTTGCGTGGCCGATCGCTCTCGGGGCCGCACTTGCCGCAGGTGCGTGGGCGCTGCGCCGTACGCGCGCGGCGGCCGTTCTCGGCGCGATCCCCCCGGGTGACGTGTGGGCGCCGGTGCTCTCACGCGTGCATCGGGTTTGGGAGGCGTATGATGCACGGCTGGCTGCGGACATGCCGCCCAAGGCAGAAGTGCCGGATGCCGGCTTGTCGAACGACCGCGCGCTCCTGCAACGTGCCGAGCGCGCGGAGGCCCGGCTGATCTCGTGGCCGATCGCGTCGGCCGTGCTCGTGTCGCTCGCTGTCGTCGTGCTGCTGTTGGCGCGCTGAGGGCGCCGGCGCGGTAGAGGTACTCGTTGTACGTCGGCGGGGGCGTGTAGGGCGAGATCAACGACAGGTTCAACTTGGATGAGGCGGCGTACTTCGTGGTTCTGACGCTGCGGAACGTGTACTCGGTGTTTGATGTCCGGTACTCACTGAACGAGAACTTGCCGTAGGCGTTCGTGGTCTTCGTGGCCACGAGCACCGGCGTGCCGTTGTCCTCGGTGCCAAGCCGATACACTCTGACCTTGATGTTCGGTACGGCCTTGCCGGTGCTGCCGTTGACCAGCTTGCCCGTGTAGGCGAACTTCGCCCTCACTCCCGTCATGGGGGCGCCGTACATGTCGACGGTCGGATACTCCACTCCCCGGTGGGACTTCTCGGTGGGGATGCCCGTCATCTTCGTCCTGGTGATTGCCGCGGCTGTGGTTGCGCTCGCGTCGTGTGCCGCGCGGCAGCTGGGGGACTGACCTTGCGAGAAGGCACTACAGTTGCTGAGCCTGCTGTCGATACTCGTGGATATGCGCGCCGGCTACGCGCATACCGAGCAAGCAGTCATCACAAGAAGCGAATCCGACGGGTGACAGCCCGCGATTCCAGAATGGGGTGAGGGCGCATGACTCTTGGCGTGTACCTGTCTAGCTGCCGACGCCGGGTGGACGAGGTGGTGGACCTGTCCGCGCTGTCCGACGCCATCGCTCCGGAGGCCAGCACGGTCAGGGTGGTCGACGACTTGTTTGCACCTGAGGTCGTGGACGGAATACTCGCGGACGTCTCTGAGGCCGGGCTGGATTCGATCGTGCTTGCAGGTGACTCCCCGGAGCGCTTCAGGCGTTCGCTCTCTGCCCGCCACATGAGAGACCGCCTAGTGTCCGCTGGGATCAGTCCTAGCCGGATCGCGCACGCTAACCTGCTCGACCAGTTGGCCATGACCCATCAGGGCGACCCAGACGCCCAGGCCAAGGCCGAGGCTGTCGTGCGTGTCGCCGCTATTCAGGCGAGAATCTCCCCGCCGCTGGAGAGCTTCGAGTCCGTACCGGTGCGCAGGGTGCTGATCCTTGGAGCGACCAGCGAGGGGTTCGTAGCCGCCACGCGCCTCCTTGAGCTCGGGTTCGAGGTGGTCATAGCCGACAGGGAGAGCGGCACCGGGCATGCGCGCAGTCACAAGATGTCCGCCACCGGCGGGTTTCTGCTGTCGAACCCGAACTGCACGTTCATCGACAGCGCCAGCCTCAAGGACGGCCTCGGGTGGGTCGGGGACTACGAGATCGTGCTTGGGACGCCGGAGGGCGACGTCCGGTTGGTCATCGGCGGGATCCTGCTTGCCGCGCCTCATGCGCTGGAGTGGGTAGAGGAGCTGCGGTCGCACTACCGTGTGGACACCGACGAGGATGGCCGCGCCCGGTCGCTGGACCCCGACGCGCACCCTTCCGAGACGGTCGACCCCGGGATCATGGTGGTTCCTGTCCGCTCCGAGGACGCGTCCACGCGCGAGAAGATCGCCGCCGCAGACTCTGCTGCGCTGGCGCTTGTGATGCGACTTACACAGCCATTGACCAAGCATTATGTCGAGACGTCCCACGTTGACGAGACGTTGTGCGGCGGCTGCGCGTCGTGCGTCAAGACATGCATCTTCATGGCGTGTTCACTCGGCGAGGACGGACTGTCGCACGTGGATCCGAGGCGCTGCCGCGGCTGCGGGAAGTGCGTCGTGGGATGTCCGGTTGGAGCTCGCGACATCGTGGTATCGCCCCACGAGTACCTGACGACCGCCATTGAGTCCTACGCTTCGTCGGGCGTGGCCGGGGAGCGCGTCCTAGGGTTCCTGTGTGGCGGCTGCGGCTACCCGGCGGGCGACCGTGCCGGTCGCGAGGGAGTGTCCTACCCCGCCTCATTCTTGCCGCTGCGCATCCCGTGCGGAGGACGACTCGACACCCTGTACGTCCTTGAGGCGTTCAAGTCGGGCTTCGACGGAGTGATGGTGTTCCGCTGCAAGGACGGCCACTGCCACAACCTGATCGGGAACCTCGACATGGATCGCAGGCTCAACCTGTTGCGCACGGTGCTCCGCTCGCGCGGCATCGACGACGCCAGGCTCAGGATCGTCGACATCTCGCCCCACGAGGGCGAGCACTTCGCCGAGGCGGTCAACGAGCTCTACGCGGCGCTGCGCACCATCACGAACGGGAAGGGAGGCCCCCAGTGAGCAAACCGAGACTCGCGACCTACGTGCTGGGCGGCTGCACAGGCTGTCACCTCTCGCTCCTCGACGCCCACGAGGGGCTGCTCGACCTCCTCGGTCAGGTCGGGCTGGTCGAGTCGCCCCTGACCGCCGAGGCGCTCGCGGAGGTTCCCGAGTGCGACGTGGCGCTGGTGGAGGGCGCGATCTCCAACTCGCACGACGCGGAGGCCGCCAAGCGTATCCGCGAGCGATCCGCCGTGATCGTCGCCGTAGGCTCCTGCGCCACTCTGGGCGGCATCGGCGGCCTGCGTAACCTCCTCGATCGCGATCGCATGCTCGATGAGGTGTACGGCGACGGCGCGCCCGGGAAGGCGGGCGCGGGGTTGCCTCGCCTGACCGGGCGGGTAAGGCCTCTCTCGGACGTCATCGAGGTGGACGTCGAGGTGCCGGGGTGCTCGCCTCCCACCGCCAACATCGTGTCCGCCCTGACCACCGCCATCGCAGGCGATCTGAGCGCCCCGCCGAGGCGGAACCTGTGCCACGAGTGCGGCCGCCGCCACGAGAAGATGCTGGTCCCCTCGCGTGAGTTTGTCTCCGATGCGGTCTACTCGCTGATGGAGCTTGATCACATCGATCCCGAGCTGTGCTTCCTCGAACAGGGAGTGATGTGCATGGGTCCGATGAGCCGCGAAGGCTGCGGTTCGCGCTGCACGAAGGCGAACGTCCCCTGCAGGGGCTGCAACGGCCCCTCCCGTCCCG
>JBBIJX010000042.1:0-13899 GCA_037445775.1 Actinomycetota bacterium | reverse complement strand
CCCCCCGATGAGCAAGAACCGTCACCGCGCCGAGGTGATCTGCCGTGCGGCGCTCAGGGTCGCAAACTCCCCTCGAATCTGTGGATTGTGTTGATAACGCAGGACTCTGCGTTGTGGAACCTGTGGATAACTGAGTCCGCCGCGTTGAGGCCCGGTGGGCGCGCTGCTATAGTCCGGCGCGCTCCATCCCGGAGGTCTCCTTCGGCTTTGAACCTTGAATTGCGCCTCTCATCAGCTCTATTCGACCGCTCGTCGCCCAAGTCGGTCTTCGGCTCGCTCCAACTGCGCGTACTGGGCAGGCCCCGCCTGACGGCCTCGCGGCATTCGCAACTATCGCCGAACGGACTGAGACCCAAACACGCCTGTTTCCACAACCGTACGGAAGATGGGCCTCCCTTCGGGAAGAGACACGCCTGCCGCAAGCAGGGGGATTGTCAGATCACCGCACGGACGCCTTCTTCCACGTTCTCCACAGTGTGGAAAGTCCTGTGGATGAATTTGAAAAGTCCACGTCGGCCTCGGCGAATAAGTGTTCGTGTATCGGAAAGCTGCTGGTGAGAGCGGTCGTGTCTAGTGTCGAATCGGCGCGTGCGAGCACCCGGACCTTGTGGACAGGAGTGTGGACATCGCGCCTCGTGTGGAAAGACGGGAACACGTGAAGCAGTTCTATTCGCCGGCCTTGGCGCCGGGCCCTGAGGCCCCGGCCCCGGCCGCGTACGCCGGCTCCATGCCCGCGCACGCCATCTCCGCCGGCCTCACGCGCGCGCGGGTGGCAGTGTATGACGCACCGGGATCCGCACCCCGTGTCACGGACCTCGAACCCGCCCCCGTGGAGGACTACATCGGCGCGCTCGCCTCGATGGTCTACTCGCTTGCGAAGGAACAGGGGGGCGACGTCCCTTACAGCGTGATCCGCGAAATCGTAGAGAACCTGATTCACGCGGACTTCTCTGAGCCGGTCGTGTCGATCCTTGAAGGAGGGCGCACCATCCGCTTCTCTGATGCGGGCCCCGGCATCCCCGACAAGGACCGGGCCATACTGCCGGGCTTCACGACCGCCACATCCACGATGAAGCGCCACATCCGCGGCGTCGGCTCCGGCCTCCCGATCGTACGCGACTTCCTGCGCTACTCAGGCGGAACGCTGCGCCTCGAGGACAACCTCGGCGCCGGGACCGTCGTGACGGTCACGTCGGGCGCAAGGTCTGCCCGCTCGGACGCGGCGACCGGCCTCTTGTCGGATAGCACGCCCGTTCGGCATGAGGGCTCCGCCTTCGAGCGGGATGATGGGCCGGATGCCCTCTTCGGGGCGGATACTCGACCCGCGCGCTCCCCGGCGCTCTCGACTCGCCAGAAGCAGGTCCTCGCACTCGTCATGGAGAGCGGGGCGGCCGGTCCGAGCATCGTCTCGCGCGAGCTCGGGGTGGGGGTTTCGACAGCGTACCGGGATCTCGCGTCACTCGAGGAGTTGGGGCTCATCCGCGCGGACGGCGGGAAGCGTTCGCTCACCGATGAGGGGCTTTCGTATCTGGATGCGCTGACGAGCGGGGCGTAACGCGCTCGCGACGGGTCATGAGGGAGACGGGATGACCACGCACACTCTGAACATCGAAGAGACCTGGGACGAAGTCCTCGCCATCGTGCGCGAGGAACTCAACACGCCGAGCTTCAAGACGTGGTTCGAACACACTGCCCCGGTCGAGCTGACCGATGACGGTGTCTTCGTGGTCGGGGTTCAGAACGAGTTCGCGCGCCAGTGGCTCGAGGAGCGCTACCTGCAGCGCCTCACGGCCGCGCTACGCCAGGTCGCGGGCCTGGAGCTCGACGTCCGAATCGTTGTGGACCAGGAGTCGATCTCCTCCGGCGGTAACGCGGGGTCTCTGTCTCGCTCCTTCTCGAGCGACGAGACTCCGGCCGTGGCAGTAACACAAGTGGAAGCTATCGCCGCGGCTGAGGCAGCGCTCCTAGAGCGCGTGGCCGAGGACACCGGCTTCGGCGACACCTACGACCCTAAGTACACCTTCGACTCCTTCGTTGTGGGCGATTCCAACTCGTTTGCCCGCAACGCCGCCCTCGCCGTGGCCGAACAGCCCGGCCTCAAGTACAACCCGCTGTTCCTGTGGGGCGGGCCGGGGCTTGGCAAGACGCACCTGCTGCAGGCGATCGGCCACTACGTGAATCACAACTATCCACACAAGAAGGTCATGTATGTCACGAGCGACGAGTTCACTAACGATTTCGTTGAATCGATACGCGAGAAGACCCAGAACTCGTTTCGGCAGAAGTACCGCACCGTCGATGTGCTCCTCATCGATGACATTCAGTTCCTCGAGAAGAAACAAGGTACTCAAGACCAGTTCTTCCACACGTTCAACGAACTCCGTCAGCGCGGTAAGGCCATCGTCCTTGCCTCGGACCGTCCTCCGCGCGACATCGATATGGAGGAGCGCTACCAGAGCCGGTTCGCCTCGGGGCTGCAGGCCGACATCCAGCCTCCGAACTACGAGACGCGCCTCGCCATCCTGCGCCAGTTCGTCGAGGTCCAGAACGTCGTGTTCGAAGATGACGCACTTGCTTATGTCGCGGAGCGCTGCACTCCCAACATTCGGGAGATGGAAGGCGCGATCATCCGGATCATGGCCTACCGCGAGCTCTCAAAGAAGCCGGTCGTCGATCTGACGATGGCCGAACAGGTGACCCGCGACCTATTTCCGGACCAGTCTCTCAGACCCATCTCGATCGCTGTTATCCAGCGCGAAGCATGTCGCTACTACGGAATCAGTCACGCCGAACTTGTGGGAAGCAAACGCTCGCAGTCGATCGTCTTCCCTCGCCAGGTCGCTATGTATCTGTCGCGCGAACTCACGGACCTTTCACTGCCTCGCATCGGTGAAGAGTTCGGAGGCCGTGACCACACGACGGTCATGCATGCTAACGACAAGATCCAGAAGCTCATGAAGGCCGATCGCGAAGTGTTCAACCAGATTCAGCAGCTTACGAACACCATCCGCCAGAAGGTGTGAGAGAGTAGCTGCTCACAGAACGATTGTGGATTGTGGTGGGGAGAACCTACCGAAAGAGTGGGGACAACGGATTCAATCTGTGGACGCCGGAGTAGCCCTGTTGAAGGTGTGGATGGGACGAGGTCCGTCTCCACATGCTGAAAAGAATGGATACGCTGACCTTGACCAGCTACACAGCGAGATATCCACATAACCACAGCGCTTACTACTATTACTGTCAGTTTCTGAATAAGAAGAAAGGAAGACAATGAAGTTCAGCATGGCTCGCGGAGAACTCTTGGATGCACTCTCAACCGTATCGAAGGGAACATCCGCCCGCTCCACGCTTCCTATTCTCTCCGGCATCCTTCTGAGCTCAGGGGACGGAACGGTGACCTTGCAGGCGACCGATCTCGAGGTATCAGTGAAGCGAATCTCTCCCGCCCTGACCGAGAGACCAGGATCCGCCGTCATTCCCGGCCGCCTCATCACAGACATCGTCCGCTCTCTGCCTGAAGCCGCGGTGACGATAGAGGCGGAAGGTGACCGCGCACACGTGAAATGCCAGCAGGCCGCCTTCACAGTGAAGACCTTGAACGCCGCGGACTTTCCGGCGTTTCCTGCATTTGAGGCGGAGAAGTCGGTGTCTCTGCCGGCGTCGATGCTCTCAGACATGGTCAAGAAGGTGGGCAAGGCGGTCTCGCGAGACGAAACACGCGCGATACTCACTGGTGTGCTCATGGTTATCGAAGGACCCCGGATCCGCATGGTAGCTACGGATAGTTACCGTCTCGCTCTCGACGAGGTGATTCTCGAAGAGCCTCTCGACCAAGAGGTCGAGATGGTCGTTCCCGGAAGGGCTCTTGACGAGGTCGTGAAACTCGCAGCCGCAACGGAGGCGGTCGCCGTAGGGGTTTCGCAGAACCAGGTGATGTTCGAGTTCGGCGACACGACCTTTGTCACACGGCGCATCGAGGGGACATTCCCGAACTACCGCCAGCTCCTTCCGCAGAAGACGGACGAGGACACGCGGGTCACGCTTACGACAGAGGAGTTCGCAGCGTCCGTGAAGCGGGTAGCGTTACTCGCGATGCACAACACACCGCTCAAGGTCTCAGTGAGCGCGGAAGACCAGACCCTTTCACTATCGGCGATGACCCAAGACGTGGGTGACGCGTCTGAAGACCTCATGGCCAAGGTGGAGGGAAGCAGCGTCGAGATCGCGTTCAACCACGCTTACATGAGCGACGGGTTGGCGGCGGTGGGAACAGATACGGTGACTCTGAAGCTCCTGAGCGCGCTCAAGCCAGGATTGCTTGAATCCGGGGAGGGGGAGGAGTTTCGCTACCTGCTCATGCCGGTACGCTTGAGCTGACGTGGCGTTCACGATCTCACAGCTCACCATCACCGACTTCAGGAGCTACGAGCGGTTCGACCTCGCACCCGACCCGGCCCTCACAGTCCTCGTGGGGCCGAACGCCACCGGTAAGACGAACCTGATCGAGGCCCTTGAACTTGTGACGGAGGCCGATTCATTCCGCCACCCCGTGTGGTCCGAGACGGTCAGATGGGGCACAGAGGCGGCGCGCGTCCAGCTTCATGCATGCGACGGGGAGCGACGCCACGACGTGGAAATGACGATCACCGCTGCGGGTCGACGCACCTACAAGGTCGGGGGGAAGGTCCGCCGGTCGGTGAGTGACGTAGCGGGAACGATCCCCTGTGTCGTGTTCACACCCGAGGATCTGCGCGTGGTCAAGGACTCGGCCGAACGGAGGCGCGCTCTCGTTGATGGCGTCGGGGCGCAGCTTTCGGGCACATACGCGCGGCTCAGGACCGAGTACGAGCGGGTAGTCAGGCAGAGGAACTCGCTTCTCAAGGCCGGCTCCGCGTCAGACGACGACCTGGCGCCGTGGGACGAGCGGCTGGTGGCACTCGGGGCCCGCCTCCACACGCACCGGCGCGGTCTGTTCGACAGGATCATCGCCGAGGCTGAGCGGGTGCACGCCGCCATCACCAGCGACGGACCGCTCACCGCGACGTATCTCGCCTCATGGGAGCGCGACGGTATCGCAGCGGGCGCGACCGACCCCGCCGCCGCCCTCGAAGAACACCTGGCCCGGCGTCGAGATGACGAGCGAGCACGCGGGAGTACGCTGTGCGGCCCCCACCGCGACGAGATCGTCTTCTGTGTTGCCGGCCGCGATGCCCGCGCGTTCGGGTCCCAGGGACAGCAGCGCACGATCGCGCTCGCGCTCAAGCTCGCCGAGGTCACCGTCGTCGAGGAGGTCTCGGGCTCTCGCCCGGTGCTGCTGCTCGACGACGTGATGTCAGAGCTGGACGAGGCACGCCGCCATGCACTCGCCGGCGCCGTGGGGGAGCAGGCCCAGACCGTCATCACCACGGCGAACCTGGGGTATTTCACCGGCGAGCTCATCGGCCGCGCGACGGTCGTGGAGCTTGCATGAGGAAGGGGCGTCAGACTGATCTCGCCGGGGCGCTCGGGGCGCTCACGCGCCGTCTGGACAGGGGCGGCGGCGGGCGGCTCATGCAGGTGCGCGTAGCCGAGGCGTGGGGCCGCATAGCCGGAGAGACCGTCGCCGGCCACACCGCCCGGGCGCACCTGCGCAACGGAGAGCTCGTCGTGTACGTGGACTCGCCGATCTGGGCAACCGAACTCTCCGCGCTTGCAGGGCCGTATGCCGAGGCTCTCAATGAGGAGTTGGGCCACAACACCGTCAAAGCCGTGCGTTTCGCGATCTCGCAGCGGGTGGAACGCGAACGGCGTCAGGCCGCCGCAGAGCCCGCCGAAGACGCGCGATACCTCACCGACGAGTTCGAACCCGCCCCGCTCAGCGACGTGGAGCGCGCTCAGGTGGAGGCCTCTGCGGCCTCGATTCCGGGCGAGGCGCTGCGCGAGGCGGTCATCAAGGCGACGGTGGCCGGAATGGAGCGGGAAAAGGGTAGAAGAGCCGCAAACGAGCGCCAGGAGCCGCGAGACGGCCTCTGAGGGGCATTTCAGGGCTTTACACCCTACCCGTTGTGGTAGACTGGGGCGAACCACCACAAGATGTCGTGGTATCCGGGAGCGCACGACCCCCTCCCGCATCACCTTTGAGAGCGCAAGGCGACCACTGAAGGAGCGCGAGTGGCGGCAAAGGCGAACACGTACTCCGGCAAAGACATCCAAGTCCTCGAGGGCCTCGAAGCCGTTCGCAAGCGGCCGGGCATGTACATCGGCTCTACCGGCCCCAAAGGACTGCACCACCTCGTATACGAAGTCGTCGACAACTCCGTTGACGAGGCGCTCGCTGGATTCTGCACCGCTATCGACGTCGTCATCCACGCGGACAACGCCGTGAGCGTCACCGACAACGGGCGGGGCATCCCGGTGGACAAGGAGCCTAAGCTCAAGAAGCCCGCCGTCGAGGTCGTGCTCACCGTGCTGCACGCGGGCGGCAAGTTCGGTGGCGAGGGATACAAGGTCTCGGGAGGCCTTCACGGCGTGGGCGTCTCGGTCGTGAACGCGCTCTCCTCCAAGCTCGAGGCTGAGGTCAAACGCGACGGCAAGATCTGGACGATGGCGTTCGATCGCGGCAAGACCGTCGCTCCGCTCAAGTCCTCCGGCACCACGAAGACTTCAGGCACGAAGATCACGTTCTGGGCCGACCCGGACGTCTTCGAGACGACGGTCTACGATTACGACACGCTCGCGACACGCTTCCGCGAGACGGCGTTTCTCAACAAGAACCTCAAGATCTCTCTCACCGACGAGCGCGAGCTCGAGCCTCGGCGCGAGGAGTTCCGCTATACCGGCGGCATCATCGACTTCGTCAAGTACCTCAACGAGAACAAGGACACGATCCACGCCAAGCCCATCTACTTCGAGGCCGAAGGCGCAGAGGGCGCCGTCGAGGTGGCGCTGCAGTGGAACACGAGCTACTCGGATTCGGTACTCGCCTTTGCGAACAACATCAACACCCATGAGGGTGGCACGCACCTCGAGGGCTTCAAGAACGCGCTCACTCGCACGATCAACGAGTACGCGCGCAGGCAGGGCATCCTCAAGGAGAAGGACGAGAACCTCACCGGCGAGGACATCCGTGAAGGGCTCGCGGCGATCGTCTCGGTGAAGCTGCGCGACCCGCAGTTCGAGGGGCAGACGAAGACCAAGCTCGGCAACACCGAGATGCGCGCGCTCGTCCAGTCAGTGGTCACACAGGGGCTCGGCGAGTACCTCGAGGAGCACCCGAAGCCGGCGCGCGCGATCGTGTCTAAGTCCGCTCAGGCGGCTAAGGCGCGTGCCGCTGCACGCAAGGCGCGCGAGCTCACGCGCCGCAAGGGACTGCTGGAGTCCTCTACGCTGCCCGGCAAGCTCGCGGACTGCTCGATCAAGGATGCCGCGCTCGCGGAGATCTACTTCGTAGAGGGCGACTCGGCCGGAGGCAGCGCGAAGCAGGCGCGCGACCGCTCGTTCCAGGCGATCCTTCCGCTGCGAGGCAAGATCCTCAACGTTGAGCGGGCCGGGCTCAACCGGGCGCTCTCCTCCGAGGAGATCCAAGCGATGATCACGGCGATGGGCACCAACATCGGCGAGGAGTTCGACATCACCGCCGCCCGGTACCACAAGGCGATCATCATGACCGACGCCGATGTGGACGGCGCACACATCCGCTGCCTCATCCTCACGTTCTTCTACCGCTTCATGCGAGACATGCTCGAGGAGGGCTACGTCTACATCGCCCAGCCCCCTCTGTACAAGCTCTCCGTGGGCCGCAAACACGAGTACGCCTACAGCGACAACCAGCTGCAGCGGGCCATCGCGCGCCTGCCTGAGGGTTCGAAGTACTCGATCCAGCGCTACAAAGGCCTGGGCGAGATGAATCCCGAGCAGCTCTGGGAGACGACGATGGACCCGGCGAAGCGCACGCTCCTCCAGGTCACCGTCGATGACGCGCTCGCGGCGGAGAAGGCGTTCACCGAGCTCATGGGCGACCAGGTCGAGCCGCGCAAGGAGTTCATCCAGCGGCACGCCAGGGACGTCCGGTTCCTCGACATCTAGGCGGAAGGGGAGACGAGCCCTGGGCGCGGACGACACGGGATTCAACTTCCGGGGGGCGCCCGAGCGCCGGGAGCCCAGGCAGTTCGAACCGCCTCCTTGGGAGCGGGAGGCGTTCGATGAGGTGCGACGCGCGCGCGAGGCCGAGGCGGCCGACACCGCCGAGGCGGCCGGGCCACCGGCGCCGAAGCCGGTGCAGCCGGAGCAGCCGGAGCAGGAGCCGCAGGAGCCCGGCGGGGAGCCCGCGCCGCAAGGCCCGGACCCCCAAGGTCCGAGCGAGGCCGAGATGCTCGAGCTGCTGAGCCGCCTCTCGGCCGAGGAGCCCGATGCGCGCGCGCCGGTGACGCAGGTGACGATAGGCGCGTCGATCGTGCTCATACCGCTCGGTGCGGTCGTGTTGTTGTGGGGAGTGGTTGCGTTCTTCCGGGTGGCTTCCGGGGTCCCGGGCGCCGCGATGGCCCGCACGGGAGCGGCCACGATGATCGTGTTCGGCATGGGGTTCGTGGCAGCCGGGTTCTGGCTGATCTATCGGCTGATGAAGCAGCGAGGAGTTGTGTAGCGTGGCTGACGAGAACGGCACCATCGACACGAGCGGCACCACGCTCATGCCCATCGAGATCCAGCAGGAGCTGCGGAGCTCGTTCCTCGAGTACTCGATGAGCGTCATCGTTTCGCGGGCGCTGCCCGACGTGCGCGACGGCCTCAAGCCGGTGCACCGGCGAATCCTCTACGCGATGAACGAGAGCGGGCTGACGCCCACGCGCGCTCACAAGAAGTCCGCGTGGACCGTGGGCGAGGTCATTGGCAAGTACCACCCGCACGGGGACTCCGCCGTCTACGACACGATGGTGCGCATGGCCCAGCCGTTCGCGATGCGAGTGCCGCTCATCGACGGGCACGGCAACTTCGGCTCGGTCGACGGCGACTCGGCGGCGGCGATGCGCTACACCGAGGCCCGGCTGCACCGCATGGCGATGGAGCTCCTGCGCGACCTCGACAAGGAGACCGTCGTCTTCGGTCCCAACTACGACGAGTCGCTCTCCGAGCCCAAAGTGCTGCCCAGCCGCTTCCCGAACCTGCTCGTCAACGGCTCGGCCGGCATCGCCGTGGGTATGGCGACGAACATCCCGCCGCACAACCTGGGCGAGGTCATCGACGGCGTGATACTGCTGATTCAGAACCCGGACGCGACCATCGAAGAGCTGATGGGCGTGATCCCGGGCCCCGACTTCCCCACGGCCGGAATCATCATGGGCCGCGACGGAATCCGGTCCGCCTACGAGACAGGGCGCGGCTCGATCCCGGTGCGCGGCAAGGCGCACATCGAACAGACGTCGACCGGGCGCACGCGGATCATCATCACCGAGATCCCGTACCAGGTGAACAAGTCCAAGCTCGTGACGAAGATCGCGGACCTCGTGCGCGAGAAGAAGCTCACGGAGATCAGCGACCTGCGCGACGAGTCCGACCGCAAGGGCATGCGTATCGTCATCGAGCTCAAGCAGGCCTCGATCCCGCAGGTCGTCTTGAACAAGCTCTACAAGCACACACAGCTGCAGCAGAGCTTCGGCGTCATCATGCTCTCGCTCGTCGACGGCGTGCCGCGGACCTTGAACCTCAAGGAGATGCTCCACTACTACCTCGAGCACCAAAAAGACGTCGTAGTCCGGCGCACGCGCTACGAACTCAGAAAGGCCGAGGAACGCGCCCACATCCTCGAGGGCTACGTCATTGCGCTCGACAACATCGACGAGGTCATCAAGATCATCCGCGCGAGCCAGACCGACGTCGAAGCCAAGACCCGCCTCATGGAGCGGTTCGCCCTCACGGAGGCGCAGACCGACGCGATTCTCGAGATGCGCCTGCGCCGTCTCACCGGCCTCGAGCGCCACAAGATCGAAGAGGAGCTCGCCGAGCTGCGCGAGAAGATCGCGTGGTTCAAGCGCGTGCTCGCCGAGCCCCAGCTCGTGCTCGACATCATCAGAGACGAGCTCACTGAGATCCGCGAGAAGTTCGCGGACAAGCGTCGCACTGAGATCTCGAGCGCGGCCAAGGACCTCGACGTCGAGGACCTCATCGCAGAAGAGGACATGGTCGTCACGATCACGCGCGCGGGCTACGTGAAGCGCCTGCCGGTGGCCACGTACCGGCAGCAGAAGCGCGGCGGCAAGGGGCTGCAGGGCGTCAACCTCAAGGACCAGGACTTCGTGGAGCACCTCTTCATCGCGAGCACGCACGACTACGTGCTCATCTTCTCGACGCGCGGCAAGGTCTACCGCATGAAGGTGCACGAGCTGCCGCTAGGGAGCCGCCATGCGAAGGGGACGGCGGTCGTGAACCTGCTGCCGTTCGAAGCCACAGAGAAGATCGCCGCGGTCATCAACACCAAGACGTTCAGCCCGGACGAGACGCTCATGTTCGCCACGTCGCACGGCATGGTGAAGAAGACGGCGATCCAGGCGTACGACCGCAGCCGCCGTGACGGCATCATCGCCATCAACCTGCGCGACGATGACGAACTCATCAGCGTGCGGCGCGTGCGCGAGGGCGAGCGCGTGATGATGGTCTCGACCGCCGGCAAGGCCATCACGTGGGACGAGTCCGAGGCGCGGCCCATGGGGCGCGACACGATGGGCGTGCGCGGCATGAACGTGAAGGCAGGCGAGAAGGTGCTGGGCATGGAGATCGCGGTGCCCGGCAGCGAGCTCTTCGTGGTTACGGAGCGCGGGTATGGGAAGCGCACGCCGGTCGACGAGTACCCGGTGCACCATCGCGGCGGCCAGGGCGTCAAGACGATTGCTGTCACGGAGAAGAAGGGGCCGCTCGCCGGGATGAAGATCGTCGGTCCCGGCCACGAGCTCATGCTCATCTCCGAGGAGGGCGTTGTGATCCGCGTGAAGGCGGGCGACATCTCCAAGCTGGGCCGCTCGACCCAGGGCGTGAAGGTCATGAACGTCGCGGATGCGGACCGCGTCTGTGCGATCGCCCGCGTGAGCGCGGCGAAGAAGCGCCGGCCGCGCGGCCTCGTCGAGGGTCAGGAAGCGCTGCCCGTCGTCGCCGAGGGCGCGTCCGGCGCGTCCGGCGAGGCCGATTCGCTGGGCCACGACCTGCGCGAGATGGAGGCCGAGGAGCTCGCCAGCGAGGAGTTCGAGGAAGAGGAGTAGTGCGCGTCGAAGCACCTCGTATACAGTTGCCCGCACGGGTATAGTTCGAGCCGTCACCGTTGGTGAGGCGGACGCCATGTCGGACACAGAGGCAATCATCGCCCGCATCGAGTCGAGCGCGAAGGAGATTCGCGATCGCTTTGGCGTGGCGCGCCTCGGAGTCTTCGGCTCTCGCATACGAGGGGAGGAGTCCGGGTCAAGTGATCTCGACGTACTCGTCGAGTTCGACCGCCCCACGCTCCGCAACTACATGGGCCTGAAGAGATTCCTCGAAGACCTGTCGGGGCTTCCCGTCGACTTGGTGAGCGTTGCGGCACTGAAGCCGCCGCTCAAGCCTTACGTCATGGACGAAGTGCGCTATGTCGCGTGACGTTCGGGTCTATCTGACCGACATCGCCGAACGGTGTGATCGGATTTCGCGATACGTGGCCGGCATGGACGAGACTCACTGGGCTAGCGATGAGCTGACGCAAGACGCCGTTGTGCGCAATCTCGAAGTCATCGGGGAGGCGGTCAAGCGGATACCACAGAATCTACGCGAGGCCGCGCCGGCGGTACCGTGGCGAGACATCGCCGGGCGGCGGGAAAGAATTCTCCTGTAAACTGCAAGGTACACGGGCGCTGTCCGTCTTGGATGGTAGGGGAGAGCACCGGACCCAAGCAGGAGCAGTGGAGCAACTTGCGCTTACAGCACGGGCGCTCCGGCTTCGTCGTACGTCTGACGAGGCCATCCTGACGCGCACCCTCGACGGCGATCCCGCGGCCTTCGTGGAGCTCCACCGCCGCTTCCGCCCGCGCGTCGAATCCGTCTGCGCGAGCAAGACCGACGACACCGTCTCCGCCGAGGACGCCGTTCAGGAGACGTTCCTGCGCGTGCTGCGCGCCGCGCCCCGCACCGTCGAGAACGCCGAGGCGTGGCTCATGACGGTGGCGCGCAACGTCTGCATCGATCTCTCGCGCCGCGCCTCACGCGTCGAGACGCCGGCAGATGCGGAATCCGTCGAGTTCGCGGCGGGGCTTCCAGCGGCCGATTCAGCGACCGAGCTCATGCGCCGCGAGAACGCGCGCCAGGTCTTCCTCGCGCTGCGGCGCCTGCCCACGCGCTACCGCACGGCGATCACGCTGCGCGAGTTCCACGGCATGAGCTCGGCCGAGATCGCAGAGTCGATGGGCACGACCGTCTCCGCCGTCGACCCGCTCGTGTCGCGCGCACGCGACGCGTTCGGTGCCGCCTACGCGGAGGTCAGCGGCTTCCCGGACGCGTGCCGCGGCTACGTCGAGCGCATCTACCGCGCCACGGGAACCGGCATCACTGCCGCCGAACAAGCCGAGCTCGACCTGCACGTCAAGACGTGTGCACGCTGCCGCGCGGAACTCGCCCGCACGAGCAACCCGCGCTACGCGAAGGCGCTCATGCCGCTCATCGCCGTCAACATGCCGTCGGTGACGCTCTTTGCCGACGCGCTTAACCGAGCGTCGTTCGCGCCCGGCGTGATGCAGTCCTTCCCCGTGGTGACCGTTGCGACGACCGTCGCCGCAGTGGGCACCGCGCTCGCGCTCTCGCCGCTGGGCGTGGGCGATGCCGTGAGCGGGCGGATCGCGGCGAACAGCGCCGCGGAGACCTCGCAGGCCACGGCGGCCGTGGCACACAACGCTGATGGCGCGGCGCACGAGGAGACGACGCCTGACGCCGAGGCGTTCGCAGTGGCGACGGGCGAGCTCCCGGACGCCGCTGCCGGCGAGACTGCGGTCGCGAAGGCGCCAGAGCAGGTCTCGGGCGGTACGTCCGAGAGGCCTGCCGCCTCGGCGCCGGGGCCTGCTGCTGTCGCGCCGAAGCCCGCGCCGGGCGACGCCGCTCCTCCGCAGGCGACACCCGCCGAGCCGGAACCGAAGCCCGCGCCTGAACCCGAGCCCGCACCTGACGAGGACGCCGGCGGCTGGGGAGAGCCCACGCCGGGCGCCGTCATCGTCGATCTCGAGACCCCGGGCGGTGACCAGTGACCATGAACGCCGCAGGTTGTATGGGTACAGACGTAGTGTTAGTATCGGCCGGGGCGTCAGGACATGGCGGTCCTACTCCGTGTGGTCACAGCATCGATTCGCAGCACACACGACGGAGGAACAGCGTGACGCAGCGTGTAGTACCGAGGGGTTCCGGACGGCGCATGCGCCAAGACAGGGGAGAGCTCACCAGCCCTCTTCTTTCGGCGTGTGTACCGTCCTGTTGTTGTTGGGATCCACAGGGCCGGTATGGCGATGCGCGCACAACGCGTGTTGCCGTGAGCGCATGTGAGGAGGTGGGGCGTTAGAGGCAGCATGAGTGCCATGGCCGTACGTGCGCTTCAGCTGTCTCTGTTGAACCGCAGCCTCGCATGGCGGCCGAAGGACGTGGCGGGGGGCGCGCTCCCGACGAGCATCGTCTCGCAAAGCGTCCAGCCAAGTGAGGGTTCTACCTGTGCACGTAGACAGTTTGGTTCAAGCAAGTGAAGGAGGGATATGCATGGCCTTTAAGCAGAAGAGTCGTTTCCGCTCTTCGGTCTCGCTGACCATCGTGCTCGCGATGGTTCTGGCGCTGGTCCCGGTCGTAGGTGGCGCGGCCACCCCATCGACCGGTGTCATCACCGCCGGTAGCGCGACCAACCTGACGACGGTGATGGGTACCTCGTCAGATGGC
>JBBIJX010000041.1:0-14087 GCA_037445775.1 Actinomycetota bacterium | reverse complement strand
TCACTCATAGCTGATCGCCTCCACAGGGGTGAGCCGGGCGGCCCGCAGGGCAGGGTAGACGCCCGCCACCGCGGCCACGAGAACGGCGCCGCCGAGGATCAGTCCCATCTCCGCTATCGACGGGATGGCCTTGACCGACGCGCTGCCGACGAACGCGGTGAACTCGTTGCTGGCGATGTAGGGCGTGATGAACTGAGACACGAGCGAGCCCACGATCAGGCCCACGAGGCCTCCGATGAGTCCGTACGCCGCCGCTTCGATCAGGAACAGGCGAAAGACGCGCGCATTGGAGCAGCCGACGGATTTGAGGATGCCGATGTCGCGTCGACGTTCGAAGGTTGCCATGAGCATCGTGTTCACGATGCCGAACGCTGCGGTAAGGATGGCGACCGCCGCGATGATGCGCAGCGTCGTCCCCACGCTGTCCACGACGCTCAGCACCGAGGCGAGCATCTGCTTGTCCGACGCTACGGCCACGTTGGCGGCGTCGGTGATTCGCTTGGCGTGCAGTTCGACTTTGGTGATGTCGTCGACCTTGACGGCTATGTATGAGATGCGGCCGTCGGTCTCGTACACGGTCGTAGCCACGTCGATGGGGATGAACAGCACGCCGTCGTCACGGGTGCCGATCGGCTCGAGCACGCCGGTCACCGTGAACTCGGTGCCTCGCAGCGTCACGGCGCTGCCTGGCCGCAGGCCGAAGGCGTCCGCGACGTCGGGACCCGCCAGCAGCTCGTACTCGCCGTCCCGGGGCGCCTGACCCTCGGCGACCGTCCAGCCCTTCTGGACGAGCGTATCGGCGACGCGGATGCCGGTGACAGGGACGGGTTCGTTGGCTATCGCCGAGCCGACGGTCAGGTACGGCAAGGTGCTGAAGCCGTCAAGCTGCTCGATCTTCGCAAGCTCTTCGGGTGGTATGGCGTCGGGAAGCTGGTTGCCGCTCAGCACCTTGACCTGCTCGTAGGCGCACCAGCCCTTCGGAGTGATCACAAGATTCGCGCCCAGATCGGTCGCCTGCTGGTTGATCTGGGTTCGCAGCCCGCTGCCGAGGCTCATCATCACCACCAGGGCCGTGATGCCCAAGGTGATGCCGGTGAGCGTCAAGGCGAACCGGCTCCAGCTGCTGGAGAGGTTTCGCATCACGAGTCGTAGGTCGTTCATGCATCGGCCCCCTACTTCTTGGAGACGAGGACCGAGCCGTTGCGCTCGAGCCGCTCGACGTCGAAGTAGGCGCCCTTCGGCGTGGTCTTGATCTCGCCGATGACCACGACCTGGTCTTCGAGGGCCGGCAGGCCGCCGTCGTACTGGGCTGCGGGCAGGTATATCGGCAGCAGGCCCGCCGAACCACACGGCGTGAGACCGCACGTCTCGTAC
This sequence comes from Actinomycetota bacterium, assembly GCA_037445775.1. Taxonomy (GTDB): domain Bacteria; phylum Actinomycetota; class Coriobacteriia; order Anaerosomatales; family PHET01; genus JBBUX01. The sequence continues at coordinate 12,713 of JBBIJX010000041.1, read as the reverse complement.
TCGATCTTGTCTATCATCGTGACGGTCGCCGAGGGCTTGTCGACCTGCTGGACGATGCCTGTGATCGCGATCTGGCCGGTGTAGGCGCCTGGGTCGGTCATCACGGCGTTGACGCCCACGGGGTCCACAGCCGCGGTCGAGCAGCCCGCGAGGGCCACGACGGTCACAAGGGCGAGTAGCGCGGTCGCGGAACGTATGGTGCGACGAGGACGGTCGCTTCGTATTCTCATTGTTGCTCCGTTCGGTGACGGGCGCCGCTGCAACCCGCGATGTTCGCGCGGGGCCAACGGCGAAGCAAGGGATGTGGCGTCGATCGAACGGGATCAGATCAAGAGGCGCGCTACGAGCGCCGGGTGCGTGGCGCTCAAGTAGCAGACCCGCTTGTGCTGATAAGAATGGCCCAGAAGGACCGGGGCTTCGATACGCTCGGGAACGAGCGCGGCCGCGGGCACGAGGGCGGTGAGTACGGATCGCACGGCGAGGTCATCGTCCCCGCAGTCGAAGCACATCTGTTCTGGACAAGACATGGTGGACATGGCCAACAGGACCACGAAAACCACCGCGAGCAGGTTGTATGTTCGCTGTCGGCTCACGCGTCTCCATGTCGCGGGGTGGCTGACACTCGGCACGAACACCGAAGCGATTCGCGTGCCGTCGCCGACACAGTACCCGTCACGGACGGGGATGTCGACGCGCTCGTTCCTGGAGCAGGGAATGCGTGAGCGGCTCAGAACAGTCCGTCCTGGGTCGCGGCGGACGCAGGCGGCGTTAGCCCGAGGTGATCGTAGGCGCGCTCGGTAGCCTGACGACCTTTGGGGGTGCGCACGATTAGACCGAGCTGCAACAGATAGGGCTCGTAGACGTCCTCGAGCGTCTCAGCGTCCTCCCCCGTCGCGCTCGCGAGCGTGTTCAGTCCTACCGGCCGCCCAGCGAACGTCTGCGCAAGCGTAGTGAGGATCCGCACGTCCATCCAGTCAAGACCCACGTGGTCGACTTCGAAGAAGCCAAGCGCCTCGGCCGCCACATTCTCGTCGATCGCCCCGGCATGCCGGACTTGTGCGTAGTCGCGCACGCGCTTGAGCAACCGGTTCGCGAGCCGTGGAGTCCCTCTGCTACGCCGCGCGATCTCTGCCGCACCCGCCGCGTCGATCTCGAGATCGAGGATGGTAGCGGAACGCGCGATGATAGCAGCGAGTTCGTCCGGTGAGTAGTAGTCGAGGCGAAACGCCATGCCGAAGCGGTCGCGCAACGGGCCGGTGAGCAGGCCCGTCCGCGTGGTCGCACCGACCAGCGTGAAGCGTGGGACGTCGAGACGGATGGAGCGCGCGCCGGGGCCTTTGCCTATGACGATGTCGAGCGCGAAGTCCTCCATGGCCGGGTAGAGAACCTCTTCCACCGCGCGGTTCAGCCGGTGGATCTCGTCGATGAAGAAGACGTCTCCGGCCTCAAGGTTCGTGAGTATCGCGGCAAGGTCACCGGCGCGCTCAACCGCCGGCCCGCTCGTCGTCTTCACCCGCACCCCAAGCTCGTTGGCGATCACCGCGGCGAGCGTCGTCTTGCCTAGGCCCGGCGGTCCAGACAGCAGGACGTGATCGAGCGGCTCGGACCGCTGGCGCGCGGCCTCGATCAAGACGCCCAGGTTGTCCTTCACCCTCCGCTGACCTAGGTACTCGTCCAGCCGATGCGGTCTGAGCGAACGGTCGATCTCAAGATCGTCGTCAGTGAGCTCGGCCGAGACGAGGCGCTCAGCCTCGGCGTCGGGATGAGGGCGGTCGGCCTCCCAGAGCGCGCTCACGAGCGGTCACCTAGCCGGGAGAGCGCATACGCCAGAACGGTCTGCACGTCCTCGTCGGCCGGGGCACCCTTGAGCGCCGCCGACGCCTCTGCGGGTACGAAGCCCATGGCGAGCAGAGCCTCACGCGCCTCTGCCACGGCCCCCGGGCCGACGCGGCCCGCTCCTCCTCGACCGACGCGATCGGCACCGAGCCGTTCGGCGAGATCGAGCACTACTCGCCCCGCGGTCTTGCGCCCGACACCCGGTACCGACGAGATGAGCGCCACGTCTTCTGACGCGATCGCTGCAACGAGTTCCTCGGGCGAGAGGAACGACAGCGTCGAAAGCGCAACCTTCGGACCTACCCCCGTCACGGATATGAGCGCCTCGAACGCCTCCCGCTCAAACGCGCTTTCGAACCCGTAGAGGGTGAGTTCGTCCTCGCGCACGTGGAGGTAGGTGTGCACGGTGACCTCGTCACCTGACGCAGGCAGTACCGCGAGAGAGCGAGAGCTCATGTTCAGCCGGAAGCCCACGCCGCCCACGTCAAGCAAGGCGAATGTGTCGAACCGGCCGGCTACGACGCCGGTAAGAAACGAGATCACGCACTCACCGCCTCGGCACGGCGGGCCGCGTCGCGCAGACGGGCATGGGTGATCGCGACCGCCAGAGCGTCTGCGGCGTGGTCGGGCTTGGGCTCGTGATCGAGTTCGAGCAGCGTGCGGACCATGAATGCGACTTGGCGCTTGTCGGCGCTGCCCGACCCCGCCACCGAGCTCTTAACCTGCACAGGTGAGTACTCCGCGAGCACCACCGACCGCTCGGCGGTCGCGAGCACCGCGACCCCCCGGGCCTGGCCCGTCGCGAATGCGCTCTTCGCATTGGTCCCGAAGTACACGCTCTCAACAGCGCATTCCGCAGGCCCGTAGCGCTCTATCACGGCGCGCACCTCGTCATGGATCAGAGCGAGCCGTTGCGCAAGCGATTGATCGGGGTGCGTGGAGATGCAGCCGTACGCGATAGGGGTACACCGCGAACCCGAGCGCTCGACGACTCCCCACCCCGTGTGCGCGAGCCCAGGGTCGATGCCGAGGATGATCACCATCCGCCTTCCCGCGATGCGTCAGCCGTGCCGGAATCGAACATATGTTCAGGGTATCGCACGCCACCGGCACGGTAAAGCGTCCGCGCTCGACCCGGTTACGCGCAGCCGCACCGTAGGCCGCCGCACGAATGTCGGTGTCCTACTCGAGAGCCGCCGCGATCTCGTCGGTGAGCTCCATCGTGTGATAGACGTTCTGTATGTCGTCGCTCTCCTCGAGCTTGTCGATGAGGCGCAGGACCTTCTTCGCATCCTCGATCGAGACGACCGTCGTCGCCGTGGGCTCCATCACCAGCTCGGAACCTTTGACCGGCGCGCCCGCGGCTTCGAGTGCGTGAGCGACCGCCGCAACATCGTTGGGTGCTGTGTAGACGAGCACTTCGTCGTCGGCAACCTCGAGATCCTCCCCTCCTGCGTCGGCCACGAGCAGCATGAACTCGTCCTCATCGAAGCCGGAGTCCTTCTCCACGGTGACCTGGCCCTGCCGTGTGAACATGAAGGCGACCGAACCCGTCGTGCCCAGGTTGCCACCTGCCCTTGTGAAGGCGGAGCGGACGTCGGCAGCCGTCCGGTTGCGGTTGTCTGTGAGTGCCTCGACATAGAGTGCGACGCCTGCAGGGCCATAGCCCTCGTAGATGACCTCTTCGAAGTCCGCGCCGTCGGCTCCCGCGCCGAACGCCTTGTCGATCGCCGACTGGATCTTGTCCTTGGGCAGCGAGTAGCTCTTCGCCTTCGCGACCGCCGCGGCGAGCGAAGCGTTGTTCTCCGGGCTGGGGTCGCCGCCGGCCTTCGCGGCTACGGTGATCATGCGAGCCAGCTTGCTGAAGAGCGCCGAACGCTTTGCATCGACCGCCGCCTTACGATGCTTCGTCGTCGCCCACTTCGAATGCCCCGACATCGCGTGCCTCTCCTTCTTCGCAGTGACGAACCGGCTGCCCTATCCGCCTATCACGTGCTCGACGAAGTAGCGGTGCAACCGCGGGTCGCCGGTGAGTTCGGGGTGAAATGCCGTGACGAGCACCGAGCGATCGCGCGCGGCGACGATGTGACCGTCGTGCCTGGACAGCACTTCGACGCCGTCTCCAACCGACTCGATCCACGGCGCCCGGATGAAGACGCCACGGAAGCGATCGTCAAGGTGCGCGATGTCGAGCTCGACCTCGAAAGAGTCGATTTGGCGACCGAAAGCATTGCGGCGCACCTCGATGTCGATAAGACCGAGCGAACGCTGCCCTTCCACACCGTCGACGACGCTGCGCGCTACGATGATGGCTCCGGCACAAGTGCCCCAGACCGCCATACCTTCGCGATGGCGCGAGACGATAGGCTCGTAGAAGCCGTAGCTCTCCATCAACTTCGCGATGGCCGTGGACTCGCCGCCGGGTATGATGCAGCCGCTCAGGTCCGCGAGTTGGCTGGGCAGCCGAACTGCGACCGCGTTCACTTCGAGCGCCTCGAGCGAGTAGATGTGCTCCCGAAACGCGCCCTGCAGTGCGAGCACGCCGATCTTCACGCTACCAGCCACGCTCCTGCATCCGCTCGGCGTCGGGTATTTCCGAGATGTTGATGCCCACCATCGGCTCGCCTAGGTCGCGTGAGACGCGCGCGATGATGTCGGCGTCCTCGAAGTGTGTAGTCGCCTCGACAATCGCGCGGGCGCGCTTCGCCGGGTCCCCGCTCTTGAAGATGCCGCTGCCAACGAAGACTCCGTCACAGCCGAGCTGCATCATCAACGCAGCGTCTGCAGGCGTGGCGATCCCGCCGGCCGAGAAGTTCACGACCGGCAACCTGCCGTTCTCGTGCACCCACCTCACGAGCTCGTACGGGGCCTGAAGGTCCTTCGCCGCAGTGAACAGCTGTTCGTCGCGAACTCCGGCGACCCATGCGATCTCATCGGTCAAGGTGCGCATGTGACGCACCGCCTCAACTACGTTGCCGGTGCCGGGCTCCCCTTTGGTGCGCACCATCGCGGCACCTTCGGCGATGCGCCTGAGCGCCTCTCCCAGGTTGCGACAGCCGCAGACGAACGGGACGGTGAAGTCCCACTTGTTCACATGGTGCTCTTCATCGGCCGGGGTGAGCACCTCCGATTCATCGATGTAGTCGACGCCCAGAGACTCAAGCACTTGGGCTTCAACGAAATGCCCGATACGGCACTTAGCCATCACGGGAATCGTCACGGAGCCCACGATCGCCTCGACGATAGTGGGGTCGGCCATGCGCGCAACGCCGCCCACGGCGCGGATGTCGGCCGGGACGCGCTCGAGCGCCATGACCGCGACCGCGCCCGCGTCCTCGGCGATCTTGGCCTGCTCGACATTGACGACGTCCATGATGACGCCACCCTTGAGCATCTCGGCAAGGCCCGTCTTGACCCGCAGCGTCCCGATCTCCCTCAGCGACTCAGACACGGATGGTGTTACTCCTCTCGAAACGCGAACGCAGCAGATACCGCACGTCCGCGACATGCCGGTGACGATTCAGGGATTGTACCTGTGCGGTCCGGAAGCGTACACCCACGTCCGGCGGTGCAGAAGCGTGAAGAAGCAACGTGCGCTCAGCGCATGGTGACACGACCGTCGAGCGGCACGACCTGCACCCACGTGCGGCCAGCCGAGAGCTTGATGGACTCGCCGTCCTTCGTCTTGAAGGAAGGAGGCGCATCCCGTCCAGCCTTCCATGTCCCGTCGATCCTCGTTCCGTCCCGGAACACGGTCACCCGCCCCTTACCCCCCAAGTCGACATCGTATGTCGTCGAGCCCACCATGTCCCGGTCGGCGACGCTATAGCTCGCCCACAAGACGACGACGTTGTCGGACCAGACCTGCTTACCTGTCCGTGCGTCCCGGTGTACCACTCCATTGTTCCACCTGAGATAGCGGCCCGACTCCGCATCGTAGACCCAGCGCACCCGGTTCGCCTGCGAGAACGGGACGTCGATCTCGCTCACGCTCGGTGATGCCTCAAGCGTTCTGCGGTCGAACCTCAGCGGCTCGAGCGTGGCGGTGGTCTTGATGCCACGCCGCTTCGCCTCTGCGCATGCCTTCTTCGTGTCGAGCATCAGGTTGTGCGGCGCTCGACGATCGCCCGCACGCCAGTACGGACGAGAGACCCCGGCGTCCTGTGAGAGGTTCGGGAGACCGGCGCGGTTGACCGCCGATTCGACGCTTGAGCTCGCACCAGAGAAGAAGAACAGACCATCGTATTGCGGCACGATCCAGAGGTCAGAGAGGCGCGCGCTGCGCACGGGGCCGACCGTCTCAGGAAGCTTGCTGTGGAAGATGCAGTTGAACCGCGTGATGCCGCCTTCCGTGATCGTCTCGTATATCACGTCCGCCGAGTTGAGACCGGTCTGTGGACGCGAGGCAGACGAGTTCTCGATCTTGATGGACAGTGGTCGCTTGCCCACCGCCTTGTCACTCTTCGCGATCAGCCCGCTGTAGGGCCACCGCGGTGGTGTCGGCGGCCGGGGTACCACCCGCTCCATGGTGGCGACAGGCCACGGCGACGTGACGACCGGTGTGGAACGCTCGCCACACGCGGTGAGCGCCAGCGCCGCCAGCGTGCACGCGATCGCACAGATGACACGGGTCTTCGCGGTCATGGAATTAGATCCGCCTTCCGTATGAGTGTCGTGCCGAGTCTAGCCGAATCGAAGCGCTTGTGGCGTCAATCACCTGCTGTCGCCGCCGAACGGCAAGGGCGCGTTGCCCCTCCGCTGTGATGCGGCGTAGCATGGGGCCGTCGAAGGGTGGCCCGACGATGACCTGCTACCTGCTACACATGATCGAGACGCCGGACCCCTCACCCTATGAGGATGAGGATCTCAAGGACGTCGTCGGGCAGTTCCCGCAGTTGTTCTGCGCCCACTGCACTCCGCCGCGACGTCTTGCGGCCTCGGAGAGCGCACGATGCCTTGGCCGCGAGGGTCCGTGCTGGCGACCGCCTGAGCCCATCTGCGAACCTGAGTCCTAGGTATCGTCGCGCGAGCGAGGGCCCATCTGCGGAAGACGACTCCTGCGCGCCCACCAGACGAGCGACGCGCCACCAACGACCATGGGTACGCTCAGGATCATGCCCATGGTGAGCCACCCGCCCGCGATGAAGCCTAGTTGGAGATCGGGTTCCCTGAAGAACTCGGCCAAGATCCGTACGACTCCGTAGATGGTGATGACCCATCCCACGAGCTCTCCCCTTGGGCGGGGCGGAAGCCGTCGGGCAAGCGCGACCATGACGACCCCAAGCACCAGCCCCTCGAGAAGCGCCTCGTAGAGCTGCGACGGATGGCGCGGTTGAGGACCAGCCCCGGGAAACACCATCGCCCACGGCACGGTGCTCACGCGTCCCCAGAGTTCGCCGTTCACGAAGTTGGCGAGCCGCCCGAGCAGAAAACCCGTTGGCGCGCCGACCGCACCGAGGTCCCAGAGCGTCAGGAGCGGCATCCTTAGCGAGCGCGCAACGACGACGCCGGCGACAAGGATGCCGACGAGCCCCCCGTGAAACGACATGCCTCCGTCCCAGATCGCCAAGATCCGAGCCGGCTGCCGTACGAATGACTCGACGCCGTAGAAGAGCACATAGCCGAGCCTAGCCCCCGCCACCACGCCGATGACGGCGCCCAAGAGCATGGTCAGCAGGTCGTCGCCGGAGACGCTGAGATCCCAGCGGCGCGCGAGCCACCGGGCCATCAGCGCGCAGACCGCGAAGGCGGCCAAGTAGGCCAAGCCGTACCAGTGGACGGCGAGCGAACCGATACGGAACGCCACGGGGTCCAGCTGCGGGTAGACTAATGCCGCGACCTCCATGCGCTACTAGAACTGCACCTTCGGCGCCTCATCAGCGGCCGGCTCGGCCTCGAAGTACTCCCGTGCGCTGAAACCGAAGACCCCCGCGAGCAGGTTGGCCGGGAACGACTGAATCGCGGTGTTGAAGCTCATGACGGTGTCGTTGTAGAACTGGCGCGCGTAGGCGATCTTGTTCTCGGCGTCCGCAAGCTTCTCCTGCAGATCGAGGAAGTTCGTGTTGGCTTTGAGGTCCGGATACGCCTCGGCGAGCGCGAAGAGCGACTTCAGCGCGCCGGTCAGCATGTTCTCCGCCTCGCCCTGGGCGGCGACTCCGCCCTGCGCGGCCATCGCGGCGCTGCGTGCCGCAACGACAGTCTCCAATGTCTTGCTCTCATGTGACGCGTAGCCCCTCACCGTCTCGACGAGGTTCGGGATCAGATCATAGCGGCGCTTGAGCTGCACCTCGATCTGCGCCCACGAGTTCTGGACACGGTTGCGCAGCACGATGAGCCGGTTGTAGAGCGCGATGACGGCCACCGCGATGCCGGCGACGAGAACACCCACCCCCGTGCATGCGAGCCACTCCATCAGAGCCCTCCTCTTGTCAGCGCGCCTCGGGCGCCCGTGCATGGTAGCACCCGGGCACCGAGCCGCTCCACCCGCGGCGCGGGCCTCAGACCGTCCGAGACGAGTCGATCTCGGCGAGCGCGTCGTCGACGCTGCTCACCCGTTCTAGCTGTCGCCGGAAATACTCGCAGTAGGCGTCCGCGTGCGAGTCCGATTCGCGGACATCTTCCTCAGTGAAGACGGATCCCGTCATCGTGCCGACCACGACGAACCCACCACGCTGCCCCGGACCGGCATCCTCGGCGAGCGCCTCGATGGCTGACAGCAGGAACGCGGGAACGATCGCGCTGACGCAGATCGACGAACCGCAGTGCGGACAGACGAACGTGATGTCGGCACGCTCCGCCTCGCGCAGTACGACCGTGTCGATGTCCTCGATGCCGACGTCGACGGGACCGTCCACCGGGCAATTGATCGTGAACTCCATCGCGGCCGCCTCCTGAGAAGTACCCGTAGTCCCATTCTAGCGCGACTCACCGCGCCTCGCGCGGAACTCATCGATACCGGCCGCAAGAAGCAGGCCATCCGTGCTACCATCCGCGGCATGCCTCGGACCCGGACCTCAGACGGGCCGCGACACTCCGTCGGCGGTCACGGCTTCACGCGCGGCGTACGACTCGGGCTACCGATCTTCCTAGGCTACCTGCCGGTCGGCGCCGCCTTCGGCGTACTCGCACGGCAACTCGGGTTCGGCATCGCGGGTGCCGTGACGTGCTCGGCCACCGCGCTCGCCGGCGCAGGACAGCTCATCGCGCTGTCACTGCTAGGGAGCGGCACCACCGCTGCCGCGACACTCGCGGCCACGGCGGTCGTCAACCTCAGGTACGTCTTGTTCGCTACCACGATCTCGCCGCATTTGCGCGGTGTGGGACTCCCTTTGCAGACTTGGCTCGCCTTCACGCTGACCGATGAGACGTTCGCGATCAACATCGCCGACCAGCGCCAGGGCTCCGCGAGCGCCGCGAGCATGGCGGGAGTGGGCGCAGTCGCGTGGCTGGGCTGGGTGCTCGGCACACTCGTCGGCGCCGCCGGCGCCGGGCTCATAGCCGATCCGGGAAGGCTCGGTTTGGAGTTCGCCATGGCCGCCATGTTCTCCGCGCTCTTCGTGGCGCTAGCCGAGGACCGGCGACACGTGGTCACCGGCGTTCTCGCAGGCGCCATCGTGCTCGCGCTGCCGCTCGTCCGGGACCGGGGCGTCGTGATCGAGCCCTCGTGGTTCATCGTGATCGCTTCGCTTGGGGCCGCAACGATCGCATGGGCGGTGTTCCGTGACGAGTGAACTCGCGGCCGGACCTATAGCAGCCGTGATTGTCGGCATGGCTGTGATCAACTTCGGCCTGCGCTTCGTTCCGATCGCGGTGCTCTCGCGCCTCGCGCTCCCAGCGCCGCTCATGAGATGGCTCTCCTTCGTGCCCATTTCGGTCATGGGCGCGCTCGTGGCCTCAGAGACCCTGCGCCCGGCGGGCACTTGGCAGCCCCCGTTGACGAACCCGGGAGTATGGGGGGCCATCGCTTCGGCCGTCGTATTCCGGCTCACCCAGAGCTTCCTAGGGGCGACACTCGCCGGCATCGTGTGCTTCGTCGCGGCACGGGCGGTCTTCTGACGCCTCGGCTTCCCGCTGTGTCGCGCGTGCGCTAGACTGGCGCCCGCAGCCGTCGTCAGCCAAGACGCAAGCCCGCCCGCCATCCGCTAGGAGAGCTCCCATATGGCCCGCGTCCGCCCCTTCCGCGCTTGGCGCTACGCCTCATCCGACCCCGACCTGTCGGCGCTGTGTGCGCCCCCCTATGACGTCGTCTCAGAAGCTGAGCGTGCCGAACTGCTGGCGAATGACCCCCGCAACATCGTCGCCTTGGAGTTGCCCGAGGGCGTCCTCGACCCGGCGGATCCACTCAATCGATACTCGACAGGGAAGGCGACCTGGGACGCGTGGCGCGCCACCGGCGTGCTCAGGCACGACGACATGCCGATGATCTACGTTCTCGAGCAACGCTTCGAGCTCGGGGGCCGCACCGTCCGGCGCCGGGCGTTCATAACCGAGGTCGCGCTCGAGCCTTTCGACGCTGGGGTGGTCGTTCCGCACGAGCGGACGCTCCCCAAGGCGCTCGGCGACCGCTTCGAGCTCATCAAGGCCACCGGAGCGAACTTCAGCCAGGTGTTCGGCATGTACGAGGACCCCGGCGCGGTGACCAACGCGCTCTTCGACGCCGTCACCGCCACCGAGCCCGCAGCCCATGCTTGCGACGCAGACGGAGTAGCCAGCACGCTATGGACGTGCGTCGACCCCGCCGTCGCAGACCGGCTTCGCGCGTTCATGGCCGACAAGCGCATCTTCATCGCCGACGGGCATCACCGCTACACCACAGCGCTCGCCTACCGCGACCTGCGGCGAGAAGCCGTGCGTGAGGAAGGTCAACAGCCGGCGGACCCGCCCTACGACCACGTCATGATGGCGCTCGTGAACATGGACGACCCCGAGCTCGTCGTGCTGCCCTACCACCGCGTCGCGGACTCCGCCGAGCCCTTCGACGCCGAGGTGTTCTACGAGCGCCTGCGGGAGTACTTCGACGTCACCGAGCTGGCTACAGGACACCCTGCGTCAGCGCTCGAAGGACACAGACGCGCGGCGTTCCTCGTGAAGACCCGCGCCGATGATCGGCCGAAGCTCGCCGTGTTGAGGTCCGACGTGGACCTCGACCGCGCAATCACCGCCGACCGCGGCAGCGCGTGGAAATCGCTCGACGTCTCCATCATGCAGGAGCTCGTGCTGTGGCCGCTGTTGGCGGTGCACCCGGAGCGGGCGGAGACGCTCGACCGCCTGTCGTTCACGAAGGATGCTCACGTAGCCTTCGCCGCGACGGCGGAGCACGACGTCGCTCTCGTTCTGCGCCCCACCGGTCTCGACCAGTTGCGCCTTGTCGCGCTGAGCGGCGAGATGATGCCGCAGAAGAGCACCTACTTCTACCCGAAGCTCCTGTCCGGACTGGTCATGCGTTCGGCGGAGTAGCTGGCTCACCTACCGGGAGGGCGTTCGCGCGCCCACTCCGGTAGCGGACCTGCACGTGAGTCGCGGGCAGACGTCGGAAAGCCGGCACTCGTCGCACAGCGGCGCTCGCGGCCTGCACCATTGACGCCCGACGAGCCATGTCGGCAGGTCGAGCGTTCCTGGCGCTTCGGGACACGCGGCCGAGGCCGCCTGCGCGATCGCCTCCGGCGTGTCGATATCGACAAGGCCCGTGCGCAGGAACACGCGGCGCACGTGCACGTCGTAGGCGACTTGCCCACACTCCCGCCCCGCGAGGGAGACGCCGAAGTGCCGGGTGAGGATCTCAACGGCCATCACGGCCTTCTTGCGCCCGATACCTTCGAATGCCGTGAGGCGTGACGTCACGTCGAGCACGCTCGCCCCTTCCGGCCAGATGTTGGCCGCCTTCCCGTCATACTCGTCGATCAGACGGCACGCGCACGCGACGATCCAGCGCGGCAGCGTCTCCTTGAACCGATGGAGCATGGGAGGCTGTTGCACCGCCGACCGCACCGCAGCCGGGTGCGCTGCGAGGTACGCGGGCTCAAGTGTGCCGATCCGCTCCAGCAGCGACGCAGGGGCCGCCCACGCCCGTTCGGCAGGGATACCTTGCGTGAAGAGCACGCCTATCAGGAACGCCTCGGGAGAGGCACGCAGCAGCGCATCAGCCGTCGCGTCGGTGGAGAATGAATCTCCGACCTGCGCCGCGCCAGCCGCCTCCAGCTCACGTCCGAACGTGACGAGGCGCCTCTCGACGTCGAGGCGGGACACTCAGTAGCGCAGCGTCTCGCACTTGATCTTGTGGATCAACTGCTCGCGCTCCTCGGGCGTGCATGCGTCCCCGAGGTGGCGGTAGACAGCGACACGACCCGACAGTGACACGCCATTGCCAATACGGTGAAGCGCCCAAAGGAAGCATGTGATGGAACTCGCGAGAAACAGGTCTCGCACAAGCACGTACAGAGTGAGATCGTCCGTGTAGTAGTCCATGGGCCCTCCCTGCCGCGTCACGCGTGCCGCGTGAAAGCATCAACAGCCGAGATGTCTATGCCCCAATCGGGCGCACGCCACGAGGACGTCAGGGGATGCGCGGACCGCTCCTCAGGAAGAACGCACAGTGGAGGCAGTCTTCCTTGATCGCGGCAGACCGGTCGATATCTACGGAGAATATGAGCTCCGGGTCGCTCGTGACCTCACGTGACGGGCGGTCGCACCGGGCGAACGCGCATTTCGAAGGGCATCGATCTTTGAGTGTGGTCGGATGAGGACAGGTCGCCTGCATTTCGTCGTCGCACCCTCGCTGCTCCCAGCACGCGGCCATGTGATGATCTCCTCGGTACTCGCTCCGCAGTTTGGCTATCGTGGAACCGGATTCTACACTCCAGACGCCCAAACGCGCACGA
>JBBIJX010000040.1:0-14776 GCA_037445775.1 Actinomycetota bacterium | reverse complement strand
CTGGCAGGATGCTGCGCGAGAGCGACGACATGCCGGGTGCCACGCGGCCCGCGATGGTGATCCCCGCGACCACCGCCGAGAAGATGGGACTCGGAGTAGGCGAGACACTGCGCGTCCCTTCCGCCGACGGCGTCACGGAGTTCGTGCTTGTTGGGACGCTCGACTCCCCCACACCGCCCGCCGTCGACGAGGTGTACGTACCGCTCGCCGCCGCGCAGGACCTCCTGGACAGCCGGGGTGAGATCTCCGCGGTCGAGGCCGCGTTGTCGCCGTCAGCGGACCGCGCGGCCGTGGAGGCGGCGGTTCGCCGGGCCGTGGGACGCAACTACATCCTCGGCGCGGTGTCGGCACAGTCCACGCTCGCGGCAGGTTTCGCGGCGGCCCAGACGATCTTCAACGTGATCGGCGTGTTCGCCTTCGCCATGGGCGGCTTCATCATCCTCAACACGTTCCGGACCATCGTCGCCGAGCGCCGCCACGACATCGGCATGCTGCGCGCGATTGGCGCGTCGCGCGGCTTCGTGCTGCGCCTCTTCCTGACCGAGAGCGTGCTGCAGGGCGTGCTGGGTACCGCGCTCGGTCTGCTCGCCGGATGGGGCTTCGCGGTCATGGCGTCGCAGGCGATGGGCAGCATCGCCGCCGACCTCATGCACCTCGAGACCAGCCCCGTGTCGTTCTCGCTCGGCACGTGGATCGCAGCGATCGGCTTGGGTGTGAGCGTCACAGTGCTCGCGGCCTTGCTGCCCGCACGCGCCGCATCGCGCATCACTCCGCTCGACGCGTTGCGCCCTCAGATCGGCGACGTATACGAACAAGCTGCGACGCGACGCGGATGGGTGGGCGTCGCGATCATCATCGCCGCACTGCTCGGCATGGTGTCGGGGGTCTATGCGTTCGTCGCACTCGGCTCGCTCCTGCTGCTGCTGGGCATGTCGCTCGCGGCGTCGGCGGCCATGCGACCGGTGTCCGGCGTCTTCTCGGCGGCGATCGAGTCCGTCTACCGGCGCGAGGGCTTCCTCGCCCGCGCGAACCTGCAGCGCAACCCCGGGCGAGCCGGCGTCACGGCCTCGGCCGTCATGATCTCCCTCGCGCTCGTCACCGGCATCATGGCCATGACCGCAGCGGTCGTGACGGGCTACGCGGAGTACGCCGAGCGGGCCACGGGGACCGACTACCTCATCCTGCCGCAGAATCTCATGTTCTCGAGCGGCACGGTGGGAGCCGGACCCGAGCTCGCCGACGCGGTGCGCCGGACCCACGGCGTCGGAGACGTCGCGACGCTGCGCTACGCGCCGACCGTGGTCGGCGACATCACAGTCCAGGTCGTGGGCATCGACCCGATCCAGTACCCGGAGGTGGCGAGCTTCCGGTTCTCCGAGGGTAGCTCGGACGCCGACATCGCTGCGCTCGCTCGCAAGGACACGCTGCTCGCCAACGCGTCGTTCCGCGGGCAGACCGGCGCCGCGAAGGGCGGGACCGTCGCCATCACCACACCGAACGGGCGGCGGCGCTTCAAGGTGGTGGGCGGCGGCAACGACTACATCAACGCGAAGCTGCCGACGATGTACGTCTCGCAGGACACGCTCGAGCACTACTGGGGAGTCAGCTCCGACGTGATGGTGCTCGCGAACGCGTTGCCCGGCGCCGACAAGGCGGCGGTGCTCAAGACGATGAAGGAGACGGTCGCCGAGTTTCCCGCCTTCAAGCTCTACGACGCCCTCGCATGGCAGCAGGTGCAGCGAGACCTGTTCGGACAGCTCAACGTGGTCTACAACTTCCTCGCGATGCTGCTCGCGATTCCATCGCTCCTCGCGCTCTTGAACACGCTCGCGATCGGCGTGCTCGCACGCACGCGCGAGATCGGGATGCTGCGGGCGGTGGGCGCGACGCGCCGGCAGGTCAAGCGCATGGTGCTCGCGGAATCGTTCCTGCTCGCGAGCGTGGGGACGGCGGCGGGACTCGTCGCCGGCCTGCCGCTCGGTTACGTCATCGTACAGTCGATCGGGGTGGTGGGCCTCGAGTTCGATTTTGTCTTCCCGTGGGCCGGTCTGCTGGTCACCGCTACTATCGGAATGCTGTTCGCCGCTCTGGCCGCCCTGCTTCCCGCGCGGCAGGCCGCGCGCCTCGACGTGATACGCGCACTGCGCTACGAGTAGCGAGACGCCACCGCTCAGCCCTTGACGACGCCGTGCGGCACGAGCCGGACGCGCGGACTGACGAGGTCGGCCTGCGATCGCATCACGCGCTCGATGTCCTTGTACGCCTCCGGCGCCTCCTCGGCGATAGTGCCCTTGTCGGCGGTGACGAGCCGCACGCCCCGCTCCTCGAGCCCCGCTACGACGTCCGCCCGGTTCAGCGCTCGCCTGGCTGCGCGCCGGCCCATCGCCCGGCCCGCCCCATGACTGCACGACTCGAACGAATCGGGGTTCATAAGCCCCTCACCCACGTATGACGCCGTCCCCATCGAACCCGGCACGAGCACCGTTCCGCAGGCCCTGACCGCCCCCTTGCGATGTACGACCACGCTGCGGCCTCCGTGCTCCTCGATTGCCGCGTAGTTGTGATGCACGTCGATGGGTTCGCCGGCCTCCGGAGCCTGCGGCACATGCCGGGCGACGACGCGCTGCACGTCCTCGGCGATGAGGCGGCGGTTCTCCTCGGCGAACCGCAGGCACCACCGCATGACTTCCAGGTACTCCGAACCCAGCCCGCTTCCGATGTCGAGGTGCGCGAGCCCCCACTCGAGCGGCACACCGGAGCCACGCGCCCGGTTCTCGCCGCGCGCGAGTGCGTCGTAGTGTTCGGCCATCTGCTTGCCCACGTTGCGCGAGCCAGTGTGGATGAGGATCCAGACGGACCCGTCCGAGTCACATCCGAACTCGATGAAGTGGTTGCCGCCTCCCAGGGTGCCCAGCTGGCGCGCGGCGCGGTCGGCCTGCTCCTTGAGCGCCGCGACGTCCGGCACATCGTCGAAGAGCTCCGTCCTGTCCGCCTGGCTGCGGTCGTGCCAGTGGAAGCCTTGGGGCACGCTGCGTTGGGTGTCGGCAAGCACCGCGTCGCGCACCGGGCCGAAGTCGGCCGCGGCGATCCCCGTGTCCCATGCGCGCACGCCGCACCCGATGTCGAGGCCGACCGCATGAGGAATCACCTGACCGTCTGCCGCGAGCACACCGCCAATGGGCATGCCGAAACCCACGTGAGCGTCGGGCATCAGCGCGATGTGCCCTGCGGCGAACGGCAGGTTCGCCAAGTTGCGCGTCTGAGCGAGCGTAGGTTCGTCAGGCATCTCGCCCCAGACGAGGATGGGCACCCGCTCTGTCTCGATGGCGCGCATCGGTCCTCCCCGGCGTTCGTACCCGCCTCACAGGCTGACCGACTCCGGCCACGGCTCACGCCGCGCGGCGGTCCACAGCGTGTTCACGTAGGAGAGCGCGAAGTGGTTCTGCGCGAGGTGTAGCCAGAACGCGCCTCGCTCCGTGAGTTCGAGCGTCCCGTTCGTCCGCTCGGCGAACCCGAGCGCCGAGGCGGCTGCGAGCCAGCGTCTGGCCTTGGCTGCGTCGTGTCTGAGCTCCTCATCGAGCGCGGACAGAGGGATGCGCGTGTCGTAGAAGCGCCAATACAACCACCACCAGCCGCCCATGTCCGCCTGAAACGGCATCCTGAGCGCGACCGGCAGGCGGCGCTCCCCGCAGACCCGCTCCCACTCGCCCAGGTCGAACGTGTTCAGAGTGAACCCGTCGGGCAGGTGCGAGCCCGACCCCGGTCCGATGCCGATGTAGCCGTCACGCGTGACCGACGAGTAGCGCGGCACGCCGCCGCGCTTGAACCCCCATACCGAGACGCGCTCGAAACCGTGCTCGGAGCACCACCGCGAGATCGCGTCATAGTGCTCGTGCCGTGCCCGGAGGTCGGGCAGACGCACCTCGGAGAGTCGCAGATACTCGCCTACCGCCGTATAGGGGAACGTGAACAGGGGGTACGTGGTTATCTGGTCCGCACCGAGTTCGGCGGCACGCTCAAGATCCGCAACGACGTCGGCGGCGGACTGCCCCGGCAGCGCGAACATGATGTCGGCGTTGACCGACGCGAACCCCGAGCCGGCGAGCAGCGCGAGCGCACGCTCGGCCACATCGGGGGCGTAGCGCCTGCCAATCGCGTCGAGGCTCTCGGGGCGAAACGACTGCACCCCCAGCGACACGAGGCGCACGCCCGCGTCGCGCAGGCGCGCCACGATATCGGTGTCCACGTCGGACGGGCTCGTCTCGATGCAGACGTCACCGGTCACGTCGAACCGCTCGCGCATGCGCACGAGCACCGCACCGACGGCCTCCGGAGCAAGCGTAGGCGTGCCCCCGCCGACATACACACTCGTCACCTCGGCGCGCCCCACGGCATCCGCCCAGGCGTCGACCTCCCTGAGCGCGGCGGCTGTGTAGGCGCCGACGAGCTCGGGGTGATACGGGCACCTTCGTATAGGGCAGTACGGGCAGGCGTTCCTGCAGAACGGCACGTGCAGGTAAAGCGAGGTGCGCTCGACCGACGGAGGCGTCCAGCCAGGCTCTGGGCGCTCGAACACCCAACGTTGCTCGCTCCCCACGAGGTGGCGCCGGACGGCGCGTGTCGCGATGCGTGAGACGCCTGCACCCGGAGCGCTCACCAGTACCTCGCCATCGCCAGCACGGCACTCGGGCGCAACCGTTGCGCCTGCACGATCTCCGTGCACGCCGCGTAGCCGCACTCCTCGCAGACCCAATCGGGCGCCCTGCAGCAGACGGACTCGCCATCGACGTCCGCGACGACCGCAGCGGGCGTTCGGCGCTTCCACTTGCCGCTCGCGAGCGCTGAGAGCCCCGCATGCGAGTTCAGCACCGGAAGTCCGTCGCGGATGCAGTCCTGCAGCCGCTCGATAACCGCCGCACGTTCGGTAGCGTCGAGAAAGAGTCCGTCGACGCCGTAGTAAGGAGTGTGGAAGTAGAACATGACGCCGATGATCGGGAAGCGGGTGTCTCTGACCCAATGGAGGAACTCCTCGATGCCCGGCTCGGTAGTGCGGTCGATCGTGTAGATGACCGCGACCCGCGGGTGCGCCGTCTCGCGAACAGCTCGCTCCACCTCGGCGAAGTGGTCGCCGCGCCGACGCGTGAAGGTGTCGCGCAGCCCGTCCATGCTCACCCAGACGAGGTCGACCGGCCAGTCGAGCCCACAGCTCCCATTGGTGTAGATGTGCACGTGGAAGAAGCCGACTTCGCGAACGGCGGCGATCGCGTCCGAGAGCGTCCTGGCCCCGTCGGTCCACAGCGTCGGTTCGCCGCCGGTGAAGTAGACCTCCCGGAAGCCCCTCTCATACGCGCCGCGTACGCGACGCACGAGCTCGTCGTAGGTCATGTCCGGACGGCCGGTGTTCGCAACCGCGCAGCCCGCGCACGAAAAGTTGCAGCGGTCCGAGAGCGCAACGCCGTAGATGAGCGGCACGGGGCGCCGCAGCACAGCGAAACGCCATGCGTAACGCGCGTAGAACCCCATGCGGTGTGACACCGCGGCTCCCCTCGGCACCGCACCGGTGAGTGCCTCAGAGAGAGTATCCCCCGAACGCCCGCAGTCCCGATCACCCGAGAGTGGTCGGGATTTCCGTCGGGATTGCCTCATTTCGTCAGAACGATGCTACTCGGCTGTGGCCGAAGCGAGTGACTACGCGACAGCCGCGGGAGCGTCTCTCGCCTCGCGCCTGGCGCTGACGAACCCGCGCGCACCCTGACCGAGCGGCGCGGCGAGCCCCAACGCGAGCACGGACGCGCCGAGCGCGGCGGCTTCCGCCAGTCCGAACAGCAGCATGATGGCCGCGAAGGCGAAGGTCAGGGCGGTCATCCATGCAATGAGCGCCCGTGCCCCTCCGGCGAACCAACCGAGCGCGAGCCCGACCACCACGAGGACGCCAGTGATGGCCGCGTCGAGGGGGAGACCTGTGAACAGGGCGATCCCGAGCGAGAGCGCCAAGCCCAAAGCGCCCATCACGAGATCGCTCCGCGGGACACGCGAACGCGTCCGGCGCACCGCGTAGATGATCGATACGACCGCGACAGGCACCACGAGACCGAAGCGCACCCAGTAGGAAAGCGTCCCCACATCGTCCACGTGATCCACCTCCTACAGGAAGACACCTAGGGAGAGTAGAAACAGGAAGAGCCCGATGATCGAGAGTTGCTCGGCCGCATCAGGAGGGGCGACCGCCGCCGCCGTAGGCCCCGCGCCTTCCGGCGAGGCATCCGATGGCTCCTCGGCGGTAGCCGACCCATCAGCGGCAGCTGGCTCCGCATCTAGCTGCGCCTCGTCGAACTCCTCAACGGACGGAGGCTTGGCATCATCGCCTCCGAAACTCAAGAACCCCCGCAGCGCCTGGCTCACCTGCTCGCCAAGACCCGCCTCCTGCGACACGAGCTTTCCCGATCCGCGCCCTGAACCGCTCCACTTGCGGAACGTGCCAGACCCCGTCCCATACATCATCCAACTCTCACCCGCGGGACGCACTCGCAGTACCCCGCTGCCGTTCAGCCGGACGGCAGGCATCGAGACCTCCACCGGGATGTTGTAGCCAGTGCCGGTCCGCTGCGCAGTTCCTACCACGCTCACCGGGAAAGGCAGCTTGCTGGTCACGAAGGTGACCTTCACCCCGTCGCCGACTGAGGGCTCAAGGTAGACGATCGCATCGATCGTCTTGTTGCCCGAGCCACCTGTCGCCGACCCAGAGTACTTGCCGTAAGGCACAGCAGGGTCGTCCGCCGGCGACGCCACCGCAAGACCCGCGAGCAGCGCCGCGGTCAGCGCTGCAAGTAAGCACGCGCGCTTCAGGCGCATCCCGCCTCCCCTCTCTCGTACCAGCCCAATCCGCCGATGCCGTGGGCCTTCGTGCAGACCACGGAGAGCATACCCGCATATGCCGCCAGAATGTGACCGCTCGCGGAATGCCGGGTCTCACGCGGCTCATGTGGCCGAACCTTCGTGTATGGTACGCATGGGGACGGCGACAAGGGGCGTCGCCGCATGCGGGGTTGGAGGCTCGTCATGAACCACGTCAAGCGCGTCGTCGCGCTCGGCTTCGCACTCGTCACGGCGCTCGCGATCTCGCCCAGCTCGTTCGCCGTCGAGGAGGCGAGCACCGACGCGAGGGTGACGGCGAAGACCGCTCCCGCCGTCGCCGGCATCGTTAGC
Organism: Actinomycetota bacterium; assembly: GCA_037445775.1. GTDB lineage: Bacteria > Actinomycetota > Coriobacteriia > Anaerosomatales > PHET01 > JBBUX01. The sequence continues at coordinate 7,570 of JBBIJX010000040.1, read as the reverse complement.
GACCACGACGGCATCGCCCTCAGCAACGCGCACGTGACGTTGCAGCGCGCAGACAGGCGCGGAGGGCTAGCCGCGATCGCGTCGACCGTGACGGACGCGTTCGGCCGCTACTCTGTCGCCACGCGTGGCACCGGAGATTACGTCCTCGCTGTGGCCGCCGAGGGATACAACGGGCGCGACGTCGCGTTCTCCGTCAAGGGCTCGAGAATCCCCGCTGTCGACGTTTCGCTCCAGAAGTGGTGCGCGACCATCCGCGGTGTGGTCTCTCTTAGTCGCGAGGAACACTGGGTATCCACCGGAATCAGCAAAGCCACAGTCAGCTTCCACGCGGTGACAGGCGCCGGCTGGAACCCGACGCCGGTCGCTGTCGTCGATGTCGAAGGACCGGGGTTCTTCGTGGACTACGAGAGTCCGCTCCTGCCGTTCGGCAGCTACCACGTGCGCTTCGACGGCCCTCTCCACAAGCCGTCGTTCTACGGCAGCCCAGCCGCAGGCGTTGACCTCACGCCGTCGACCCCCACCGCGACAGACATCAACGGCGAACTGTCGAACTTCGACTGCGGCGTGTGCCACAAGGACTGACGCCAGTCACACCCGCAGAACCTGGCGTGGCTCAGGCGCTCGCGACTGAGGCCGCTACAGCCGCGCGCGCAGCATCGCCTCGACCTGGACCGGCGTGATCTCGACCGGGTTGTTGTCCATGCGCCCCGCGGTGAAGGACAGCTCCGCGATACCCGGGATGTCTGCTTCGCCGACTCCGAACGCGGAGAGCCGCAGCGGGTGGACTCCGTCACAGAGCGCGTCGAGCCACGCGTCAAACCCGCCGTCTGCCTCGAAGGGCGCGAGCAGGTCTGCGATCCGAGGCACCGCCGCGGCGTTCGCACGCGCGACCTCGGCCAGCGTGAGCGCGGCCGCAAACCCGTGATCGACCCCGTGGCGCATCGTGAGAGGGTACGAGATAGAGTGGCTCGCGGTGGTCCGCGTGTTCGAGAACGCGACGCCCGCCAGCGCCGAGCCGAGCACCATGCCCTCACGCGCCGGCAGTGACTCAGGTCCCGCGAGCGCGGCGCCCAGGTTCGCGTGGATGTGGCGCACCGCGTCGAGTGCGAGCGCCTGCACGAGCGGGTCGGTCGCCCTCGCCCAGAACGCCTCCATGGCGTGGGACAGCGCGTCGAGGCCCGTCGCCAGCGTGAGGCGCGGCGGCATGGTCATGGTCGCCTCGGCGCAGACCAGTGCGCGCGCCGGATAGAGGCGGGCGTCATCGATCGAGTACTTCGCCTGCCCGTCGACGTCCCAGACCGTCGCCCACCGGGTGAACTCCGATCCGGTGCCCGCGGTGGTGGGCACGGCGACGATCTCGACGGGGCGGAGAGTGCTCATGTACGACTTCGACGCGATGGCCTCTGCCACCTCGGCGACCGGGCTGCCAGCCAGCTGCCACAGCGCGCTCACCGCTTTGCCCAGGTCGATCGCGCTGCCTCCGCCTATGCAGAGGATGCGCTCCGGCTTCGTCGTGCCGACGCGCGCGAGCGCGGTGGCGGCGTCGGCCTGCGTCGGGTTCGCGTATGAGCCGTCCAGCCAAACGAGCTCGCTCGCCGCGGCGAGGCGCTCCACCGCCGTCTCGAGCCCCAATCGCGCGACCGTGCCACGCGATGCGACGAGTACCACCTTCGCCCCCGGCAGGCCCTCGGCTACCGCGTCCCGCACATCGCCGAGCGACACGAACTCGACCGCGACGGGGCAGAGCGCGTCACGCGGTGTCACTGGCTCGCCTCGGGGATGAGCGTGAGGATATCGCCAATGGGCATGCACATCTGCTGATCGGCTTCCTTGCACCGTCCGTTCTCGAGGATCATCTCGGCGGTGCGCATCATGGCCGGGAACGCCGAGCGGATGAGCTGGTTCGCGTAGATGACGATGTTGACCCCGCGTTCGGCCCACTCGGCCTCAGTGACCTCGTTGAACGTCGTGGGCACCACGACGATGGGCGTGCTCACATCCCCGGAGCGGAACCGCTCACAGAACTCGAAGATCTCAGATGGACTCTTCTTGCGCGAGTGGATCATGATGCCGTCCGCGCCCGCCGCGACGTAGGCCCGCGCTCGCGCGAGCGCATCGTCCATGGGCTGATCGAGGATAAGGCTCTCGATGCGGGCGATGATCATGAACTCGCGCGTCTTGAGCACGGACTTGCCTGCTGCGATCTTCTCGCTGAAGTTCTCGATCGAGTCCTGGTTCTGGCCCACGTCGCCGAAGAGCGAGTTGCGCTTGAGGCCCACCTTGTCCTCGATGATCACCGCAGAGACGCCCACGCGCTCGAGCGTCGACACGAAGAACTGGAAGTGCTCGACGAGGCCGCCCGAGTCACCGTCGAGGATGATGGGCTTCGTCGTCACCTCGAGGATCTCGTTGATCGTGTCGAGCCTTGACGTCATGTCCACGAGCTCGGTGTCCGGCTTGCCCTTCGCGGTCGAGTCACACAGGCTCGAGATCCACATCGCGTCGAACTGCGACACGTTGCCGTCGCACTCCACGCGCGCGGTCTCGGCGATGAGTCCGGTCAGCCCGTTGTGCGCCTCGATGACGCTGATGGTGGGCTTGAGCGAGAGCAGCTGGCGCAGACGCGAACGCCGCCGGTCCGGAAGCGAGAGCACCCGGCGGGCGTCCGCCTCGAGCGCCTCGAGTGAGTCCCCGTGGGTGTAGGGAAACTCGACGAGCTCGCCTCCGTACGTCGCGAGTGTCTCGATGGCTCGCTCGCGGATGGGCGCCTGGAAGCCAGTCTTCCAGTCATCGCCGTGCACGACGATGTCGGGCTTGAGCTCGAGCAACACGCGCTCGTAGTCCACGGACTCCTGCCGAACAACCCGTGTGACTCCCTTGATGTTGCTGATGATCTCGCAGCGCTCGTCAAATGGCACGAGCGGAAAGCGCTTGTACTCGGAGACCGCCTCGTCGGTCAGCACGCCAACGGTGACCTCCCCCAGCTCGGCGGCGCGGGCGATGATCTTGATGTGCCCGTTGTGGATCACATCGGTGCTCATGGACAGGAATACCTGCTTCATCGGGCCCTCCTATCGGGCGAGATATGCGTCGGCCACTTCGCGCGCGGCGACGAGGTCCTCGAGGGTATCGACCTCGGCGCATCGGGCACCGGCGACGTCGAAGGGACGCAGGACGAGCCCGTCCGTGAGTTCGTTGAGCGCCTCTTCCGCGTAGACGCCTCTGACGCCTGCCTCGCAGTATCGCACTATCCCGTCGAGCCACGCGTGCCAGTCGTCCGCGCACAGGCGATAGAGCGGCTGGCATGCGACCGCGTCGTCGAAGAACTCGACGCCGATCCGCGCGACGCGGCCGTCGGACACGACCGCTTTGAAGTCCTTCTCCGGGAGAGGCAGCGTAGTATCCACGACAACCGAGCTCTCCGCCTTCGCAAGGATGCCGGCGAGTACCGAGTGCTCGAAGACGAGGTCACCGTGGAGCATGGCGAGATCCTCGCCGCGCAGGACGTGCTCTGCCAACGCGATCGAGTAGATGTAGTTCGTCGTCTCGTACTCCGAGTTGTTCACGAAGGTGAACCGCGCCTCACTGAAGCGCGCGCGGGCCCGCTCTTCGAGCGCCTCGGCGAACGGGCCCGTTGTCACGATGATGTCGCTCACGCCGCACGCGAGGAGCTTGTCGACCTGCAGGTCGAAGACGGTCATGCCCTCGGCGATCTCGACGAGGCACTTCGGCTTGTCGCGCGTGAGCTCTCCCATGCGCTTGCCCAAACCCGAGTTCAGCAGGAGCGCCCTAATCTGAACCACCTCCGGAGACGCCACGCACGTGGCGCATGAACGCGTCGCGGTTCTCGGCGGGCGTTGTGGTGGGCCGGCCCAAGTCCGCACGGGCGCCGATCGAGGACTTGACCTCGATGAACACAGGGCCGGCACCGGGCTTGATGCCCGCCAGCACATCAACGAGCTCATCGGTGTCGCGCGCGGAGTGGACCGCGCGGTAGCCGCATGCAGCCGCGAGGCCGCAGAAGTCCACGGTCGCCCCGGCCGTGGGCATACCGCCCACGCTCTCGTGCGACTCATTGTTGACGACGACGTGCACGAAGTCCGACGGCGCGGCTGCGCCGATCGTCGCGAGCGAACCGGCATGCATCAGCGCGGCCCCGTCGCCGTCCATAACCACGACCCGCCGCCCGGGCCGTTCGAGCGCGACGCCGAGCCCGATCATGCTCGCGTGCCCCATCGATCCCACAGTAAGGAAGTCCGCGCCGTGCCCCTGCCCGCGCGCCTCGCGAGCCTCGAACAGCTCGCGCGAGAGTTTCCCGGTGGTCGATACGATGATGTCTGAGGGCGCCAGCGCATCCACGACCGCGTTGACGATCTCCTCGCGGGTGGACGCGTACATATTCGTGTAGACGCCCGGCTCGCCGCCGGTGAGCCCGTCCTTGCGCACGACGATCGCCGCGCCGCGCCCCGCGACGAACGCGCGCTCACACTCCGCAACTATCTCATCGAACTCCGCGTCGCTCGTCCGGGCATCGAGCACGAAAGTCGCGAGCTCCAGCGCCTCTAGCAACGGCAGCGTCGCCTGGCCCTGGAAGGCGTGTTGCGGTTCGTCGCGCACGCCGGGCTCACCGCGCCAGCCCACGACGAGCAGCACGGGGATCGCGTACACCCTCTCGTGCATGAGCGAGCAGACGGGGTTCACGATGTTGCCGATTCCGCTGTTCTGCAGATACACCATCGCCGGCCTGCCCGTGGCGAGGTAGTGGCCTGCCGCGAGCGCGACCGCAGCACCTTCGTTCGCCGTGATTGTGTGACGCCCGCTGACCCCGTAGCGCGAGACCAGCGTGTCGCCGAGCGCAGCCAGAAGTGAGTCCGGCACACCCGCGTACGTGTCGATGCCGATGCTCTCGAAGCGTTCCAGGAAGTGTGTGATGTCGATGGCTATCGCCCCCTGTCAGAGTGAGACGTACAGGCGACGGTCCGCGATCCGCGTCAGCGGACCCGGCCTGTCGTCTCGTAGAACATCGTCATGATCTTCCGGTTGTGTTCCACGAAGTTGATTCCGTGGTGGGCCTGACGCGCCGCGATGTCTGAGCGCATCGCCTCGGTCAGACCGGCCACTTCGTGCGCGATGATCTCGTTGAGGTGCCCGAGCCCCTCTAGGTAGTGTGCCACTTTCGACGGGTCGGCCTGCTCTCGCAGGAGCGTCGCGGTGCGCTCGGAGAGCTGTGCGAGCTCCTCGACGTGCATCGCGCCAATCGAGTTGTCGAAGCCGATGAACCGCTCGACCGGCCGCAGAAGCGAGCCGCCACCGTCCGCGCCCGCATCCTTCTCGTGCGAACTCAGCTGCCGGACGATCCGTGAGTCCTGTGCTGGCGGCGTGACGAACACAGCGTCGAAGTGCTCTCGCACATACGCCGCCGGCATCCGCCGGTCCACATCAGCGGTGGCGTCGACAAGCCACATGACACGCTTCGGGATCGCCGCAAGCGTCATCGCAAGCGTCCAGTCCGTAAGCGCGTCGGTGAAGCAGAGCGCCATGTCGAACGGCACCGAACCCATGATGCGGTCAAGCTGTCGCTCGTAGGTGTCACGCACGCGCGACAGCTCGCCGGGCTCGCAGCGAGCAGCGGCAGGCAAGCGCCGGAAGCGCTCGCGCCGCAGATGCTCCCCAAACGTCAGGTCCCAGTAGCCGAACGAGTAGAACACCCGCGTCCGACCGTCCAGCATGCGCAGGTAGCGCTCGCGCTCAGGCGTGACCGCGGCGCCCAGCACCACCGTGAGGTCGTAGGAGTCGTAGTCGAGGTGTCGCGAAAGGTTGATGAGCTCGAATGTCTGCTTGGTGCGCGTGAACGGACAACCGAAAGCGACGATGCGGGTCTTCCCCTGGTCGAAGGAGCGGTACTCGCTCGGCGCGGGCATGCCCTTGAAGATGCGGTCGCAGACACGCTCTGACGCGCGGCCGTCGTCGTTGCCGCAGAACTCCTCGCGCATCGACCGGTAACGTTCGGCGTAGCGTTCCTTGACCGCGTCGATGTCGAGAATGGCGGCGACCACCTCGCTGGCGGTCAGACAGACGGGTCCCGGCAGTTCGTGCATGTCGAAGTAGAGGCCGCGGTCCGCAGTGTACTCGGCCAGGTCGTACGCGAAGAAGATGAACGGGCGCTCGAGAACCATGAAGTCGAAGAAGATCGACGAGTAGTCAGTGACAAGGATGTCGACACCGGCGAGCAACTCGTTCGTGTCGATCCAGTCAGGCACGCACCTGAGGCCGCCCAGGTCGTCACGCGCCGCAAGGTAGCGGTACGTGAGATCGTGGACCTTGAGCAGCAGCTCGTAGTCGTCCGGCAACGCGGTCCGCAGCGCCTCGATGTTCGCGATCGCCTCGTCTGTCGTGTCCTCGTAGCCGCCAGTCTCGCCCCGCCACGTGGGCGCGTACAGCACGACCGTTCGCGAGATGTCCGCGCCGCATACTTCGCGCAGAAGCTCCCGCATGGTCTCGCGGTCCGCGTTGAGTGTGAGGTCGTTGCGAGGGTAGCCCTCCTCGAGGACGACGCCGCTGAAGACGCCTTTGACGTCGTTGGAGCGCAGCATGACCTCGGAGGTGAAGCGGTTCGGCATGACGAGGAAGTCGGCGTGCAGGTAGTTTCGCGTCACGTTGCGGAACTGCCCGATGGTGCCGCCCTGCTCCTTGCCGAGCCCCTTGAACGCCGTCGCGTGCCAGGTCGTCACATGCACCTGCCCCGGCCTCCGGATGAAGTACGAAGGCCACGCCTTGTTGTTGACCACGTACTTCGCCCGGTAGAGAGCGCGCGCGTAGGCGCGGCTGTGGAACCTACAGAAACTCACGCGTGGATCGGCCGCGAACCGCTTCTTGTACGGCGAATCGCCGTCGTCGATCGCCCAGATGAAGCGGAAGTCGCGGTAGAACGGATCCTCGAGCATCGCGAGGAACATCGCGTAGGGCGTGTCCCCGATCTTGACCGCGCGATAGACCTCGAACATCACGAGCTTCTCGTCTAGAGCCAGCCCCGCGCGCCGCGCGTACGCGTAATGGGCCATGCCGCGGAACGTGCGCCGCGGCAGCGCGATCGCATAGCCGGTCACGGCGACGACCCATTCGTAGAGGCGCTTCAGCCGGGTCCTCATCGGACACCCGCCGCTCGCGCCTGCGGCGGCGCGGCATCACCGGTGACGAGCCGGGCGAACTCCACCGCGCTGCGCTCCTCGAGCGCCCCGTCAACGTAGGGGGCAAGCTCGGTGGAGAGCTCGTGCTCGAACTCGTCGACAGCCGCTGCGAGCTCCGGGTAGCGCGCGAGATCCACCTTTGGCAAGCCGCCCACCTGGAACTCGAGCAGAAGATCGCTCGTCTCGCAGTAGGGGTCGAGTGACTTCTCGAAGCAGTCGAGCACATACTCCGCTCCCGCAAGCACGTGCGAGACATCGTGGCGCAGGTCATCGAAGAACTCCGACAGGCTGCTCGGCACGCGGCAGAGCACGAGCTTGGATGCGGCGGGCGTACCTGCGAGGCGATCCTCGAAGAGATCAAGCGCTGAAGAGGACGTGCAGAC
>JBBIJX010000039.1:0-15827 GCA_037445775.1 Actinomycetota bacterium | reverse complement strand
TCTTCTCAGCCATCGAAAGCGGTATCCGTACGGCCCTTCGCCGGTCGATCCGGCACGGGCCGGTTCGAGTACCTTCTTTTCTGAGGCATCGAATCGGTTTCGAGTACATTCTTTTTGAGGCAACGCGCGCGGTTGACGGCGCTTTCGGGCTCTCCCTACACTTCTCGGGCGCGTTGGGGCATCGTCTAATGGCAGGACTCGGGATTTTGGTTCCCGCTATCCAGGTTCGAATCCTGGTGCCCCAGCCAGCGCGCCACCCCGCGCGCCCGTCGACCCGAGGGGATGTATGCGCATGAGTGGAACCGCCCTCATCCTCGCCGCAGGCGAGGGGAGTCGCATGAAGTCAGATACGCCGAAGGTGGCCCACCGCGTCCTGGGCGTGCCAATGGTGCGCCTTGTCGTTGACGCGGCGCGCGGCGCGGGGTGCGGACGCGTGGTCGTCGTTACCGGGCACGGCGCCGACGCGGTCGAGGCGTTACTCGAGGACTTCGAGGTCGTCCGGCAGGATGAGCAGCTGGGCACCGGACACGCCGTGAAGTGTGCCGCCGGGCTCCTTGCCGGGGTCGGAGGCTCGCTCGTGGTGCTCTCTGGGGATACGCCGCTCATGCGACCGGAGACGATTGCTGGGCTCATTGCGGTGCGCGAGTCCTCCGGATCGGCGATGACGCTGCTCACGGCCGAGCTCACTGATCCTACCGGCTATGGGCGCATCGTCCGCAGCCGCGACGGTGAGGTCGAGGAGATTGTCGAGGATCGGGACGCCTCACCGCAGCAGCGTGCGTTGACCGAGGTCAACACCGGCACCTACTGCTTCGACGCCTCGGTGCTCTTCGCCCACCTCGAGCGCTTGTCCAACGATAACGCGCAGGGCGAGTACTACCTGACCGACATGGTCAGTGTGTTTCGGGCCGAGGGCCTCACTGTGAGTGCCGTGCTCGTCGAAGACCCGCTAGATACTCTGGGCGTGAACTCGCGGGTGCAGCTCGCGGAGGCCACCAAGGTGCTTCAGCGGCGCGTTAACAGGGCGCACATGCTTGCAGGCGTGACGATGATCGACCCCGACCTCGTCTGGATCTCCCCCGGAGTAGAGATCGGTCGCGATGTCGAGATCTGGCCCATGAGCTTCCTCGCGGGTGCGACGCGCGTCGGTGACGGCGCCAGCATCGGTCCGGACACACGTGTCACAGACTCGCGTGTGGGCGCGCGAGCGACGGTGGACTCTAGCGTGGTCGTCGGGGCGATTATCGGCGACGGGGCGACGGTGGGCCCCGCAGCGTACTTGAGGCCCGGTACGACGCTTGGCGCGAACGCGAAGGCGGGAAGCTGCGTCGAGATCAAGAACTCGACCGTCGGCGATGGGAGCAAGGTGCCTCACCTCTCCTACATCGGCGACACGACGATAGGCGAGGATGTCAACGTCGGTGCCGGCACGATCACCTGCAACTTCGACGGCACCGCGAAGCACCGGACCGTCATCGGCGACGGCGCGTTCATAGGCTCTGATACGATGCTCGTTGCGCCGGTCGAGATCGGCAAGGACGCCGCGACGGGGGCCGGAAGCACGATCACGTGCGATGTGCCCGCGGGTTCGCTGGCCGTCGAGCGTTCTGACCAGCGCGTCATCGAGGGCTGGGCGGCGCGCCGGAAGGGACCGGACCAGTAGCGGGCCCGTACCAGGCGGTCCGATGCGGATGTGAAGGAGCGAGCAGGGTCATGACCGACACGTCGAAGCGAATGCTGGTGTTCTCAGGGACCTCTAACCCTGAGCTCGCGGAGGATGTCTCGCGTGCGCTGGGCGTCGAACTCGGCAACGTGACGATCCGCCAGTTCGCCAACGGCGAGATCTACGTACGCTTCCTCGAGAGCGTGCGTGGCGCGCATGTGTTCCTCATCCAGTCACTCACGCGCCCGGTCAACGACACTCTCATGGAGCTGCTCATCATGGTGGATGCCGCCAAGCGCGCGTCCGCCTGCACGATCACCGCAGTCGTCCCGCACTTCGGTTACGCGAGGCAGGACAAGAAGAGCGCGGCGCGCGAGCCCATCACCGCGAAGCTCGTGGCCGACCTGCTCACTACCGCGGGCGTTGACCGCGTGATCACCATGGACCTGCACCAAGGGCAGATTCAGGGCTTCTTCGACCAGCCGGTCAACCATCTGACCGCTCTTCCCATCCTGGAAGACTACTTCGAGAGCCTTGGGCTCAAGGACTGCTGCGTGGTCTCGCCGGACGTCGGGCGCGCCAAGGCGTGCAAGAAGCTCGCGGACATGCTCGGCGCGCCGCTCGCGATCATGCACAAGGGACGCCCTGACCACAACGTCGCGGAGATCACGCACGTCATAGGTAGCGTTGAGGGGAAGACCTGCATCGTGGCGGACGACATGATCGACACAGCGGGTTCGGTGACCGAGGGGGCCAAAGCGCTGATGGCCGCCGGTGCCAAGGGTGTCTACGTGACCGCGACCCACGGCGTCTTCTCGCCGCCGGCGTACGAGCGTATCGAGGCCTCGCCGGTGATCGAGGTCGTCGTGACCAATACCGTCCCCGTGCCCGGAGAGCGGCGCCATGGCAAGATCCGGGTGCTCTCTGTCGCGCCGCTCATTGCGGCCTCCATCGACAACGTGTTCAACGACGAGAGCGTCTCAGAGCTGTTCGACCCGGACTTCGCCCTCTGACATTTGCACTCGGCAAGGGTAGGAACTGACTGGACGAAGCACCTGACCGCCTGACAAGGAGCATCGCATGACCGCATCGAACGAACTGACCGCCACGCCTCGCACCGTGATCGGAAAAGCGGGCCGCAGGCTGGCGCGAGAGGGCCAGATCCCGGCCGTGCTCTACGGGTACGGCCGCGAGGCGGCAACCATCGCGGTCGACCGGCACGACTTCGAGCTGTGGGCCGCGCACCACGCCGCGGGTGCGGGAGTGGTGCAGCTGAAACTTGAAGGGGAGAAGAAGCCGATCGACACCGTGGTGCGCGAGATCCAGCGCTCGGCCGTCAAGGGCCAGATCACCCATGTCGACTTCCTCGCCGTGGCGATGGACAAGCCCATCCATGCGAGCGTCCCTCTCCACCTCGTGAACGACCCCGAGGGGGTCAAGGCGGGCGGTGTCCTGACGGTGAATGCGCACGAGATCAACATCGAGGCGCTGCCGAAGGACCTCCCTGAAGCTGTCGAGTGGGACGTCACGCCGCTGCAGGTGGGAGACTCATTGCACTTGGGCGACATCGTAGCGCCGAACGCCGTGACGTTTCTGGACGACCCGGACACGATCATCGCATCCGTCCAGGCCCCGCGCGTCGAGGTCGAGGAAGCCGGCGTCGAGGAGGCCGTCGAGCCGGAGGTCATCGGAGCGAAGGCCGAGGACGGCGAGTAGGGCCGCCTGTGACGCGTGACGATCGGAGACGCGCGGCATGACACGCGTGGTGATTGGGCTCGGCAATCCCGGGTCCGAGTATGCCCTGACGCGCCACAACGCCGGGTTCCTGACCGTGGAGCTGCTCGGTGAGAACCTGAGGGCCTCGTACTGGAAGGACGAGGCGGGCTCGCAGGTCGCGATGGTGCGTGTGGGCGATGAGGACGTCGTGCTCGCCAAGCCGCAGTCGTTCATGAACGTGTCGGGCGGACCGGTGAGGAAGCTGGCTGATCTCTACGGCGCGACACCCGAGGATCTCGTTGTCGTGCATGACGACATCGACCTGGCCCCCGGGCGGGTGCTGTGCAAGCGCGGCGGAGGGCACGGCGGCCACAACGGTCTGCGCTCGCTGCACGAGAAGCTGGCCTCAGACGCCTATCTGCGCGTGCGCGTGGGGGTGGGTCGTCCGCCCGGGAGGATGGATCCGGCTGACTGGGTGCTGCAGCCGCTGCGCAGCGACGCTCTTGAGGCGCTTCAGGACACGATACCTACGGCCGCCCAAGCCGTGCTCGCGATCGTCGAGCACGGCATCGACGCGGCGATGCGCGAGTACAACGTCGAGTAGCGGTTCATGCGGCCGTTTGTTCCGTGAGGCGTCAGTGCGCTCCGAAGGGCTCAGAAGTACGCCATCGGGTTCTTTGGCACTCCGTTGATGCGCACCTCGAAGTGCAGGTGAGGCCCGGTGGAGTTGCCGGTGCTGCCCACGGTGCCGATGTGGTCGCCCTTCGAGACGTGTTCGCCTACGGACACGCGGATACCGCCGCTCGCCAAGTGGGCGTAGAGGGTGGTGACGCCGTCGCCGTGGTCGATGATCACGGTGTTGCCGTATCCACCACGATACCCGGCGGAGATCACGGTACCGCTGCCAGCTGCGATGATGGCTCGGGCGCTCTGGGGCCAGTCGGCGCCCGCACTTGGGCGCCCGATGTCGATGCCGGCATGGAGCTCCTTGCCGTGGAAGGGGCAGATACGCGGGCCGAACGGGGACGTGATGCGACGCGACGCGGGAACCGGCCACGCCATCGTCCCTGCGAACTGACCGGAGCCGGAGCCGGCGAGTTCTGCGGCGATGCGCTCGGACTCTGCTTCTTCCTCCTCGGCGAGCGCGCGCAGCCGCGCCGCGTTCTTGCGGCTGTCGGCCATCAGTTCCGCCTTCTGCTGCTGCACCGCTTCGCGCCTCGCGGCTGCCTGCGACCGCTGGCGTCTCAGGTCGCGCAACCGGTTCTCGACGGCCTCGGCCTCGCGCTGTTTGAGCCGGGCGTTGTCGAGCGAGCGCTGTAGCTTCTTCTGTGTCTTGTCGAGCGCGGTCTTGGTGCGTCCGAGTTCGGTCGCCACGGCGTTGTTCGACTCGATGACGCGCGACACGAGCTCAGTTCGCGCGATGAGGTCCCTGAAGTCCTGCGAGCCCAACAACACGTCTATGTAGAACCAGTTGCCGCGCTTGTAGGTCGCCTCGACCCGCTCGGCGAGCAAAGCCTTCTGCGTCTCCAGCGCTGCCCGCGTCTCCTCGACTTCCACCTCAAGACGGGCGGCCTCGGCGTGCAAGTCGGCGACCTCGAGTCTGAGGGTGGAGTTCCGCTTCGTGGCCTCTGCGATGCGCGGGCCGAGCGCCTCGGCCTGCTGCTGGAACGACTCTATCTCGCCGTCGAGAGCGGCAACCTCGCCGGCTAGCTTCTTGGCAAGCTTCTCGGCGGCGGCGGCCTTCTTGCGTGCGGCGGCGGCTTTCTTCTGGTGCGCCTCCATCTCCGAGCGGGTGGTCGCGGCACTGACGGCGGGAGCGACGAGGCCGACCACCAACGTGACGGAGAGGGCGAGAGCGAGGTATGCGCGGCTGCGATGCATGCTGCGAGGATTCCTCCGGTGGGCTGCGTTGTCGTGGTGGATCCGCCGGAAGGCGCACTACGAAGCAGATCATACCAGCACCAGCCCCAGCACTCAATGCACTCAACCGGTCGTGCAGTGACGTATATACTGTTCGGACGCCGTGGCGACCGAGCCGGCCGGAGGAAGCCGTGTACCGCATCGTACATACGAGGAGACTCTCCGACGCCGTGTTTGAAATGGGTGTCGAGGCATCGCGCGTCGCGGCGAAGGTACGCGCCGGGCAGTTCCTCATGGTCCGGACCACCGAGCGCGGCGAGCGCATCCCGCTCACGTTCAGTGACTGGTCGGCCGACGAGGGCTGGATCCGCTTCATCTTCATGCGCGTGGGCAAGACCACGCACGAGCTCTCTCACCTGAAGGCCGGCGACGTGCTCGCCGACGTCGTGGGCCCCTTGGGTGTCCCGACGCGCGTCGAAGGCACGGGCCGGGTCGCCGTCGTAGGGGGCGGGGTGGGCGCCGCGGTGGCCTACCCCGTCGCACGGGCGATGCGCCAGGCGGGCGAGCAGGTGACGGTGATTCTCGGTGCGCGCACCAGAGACCTCCTCGTGCTCGAGAACGAGATTTCGGCACTCCCGGGCGTCGAGCTCACGGTCGTCACCGACGACGGGAGCGCAGGGGAGAAGGGGCTCGTGACCACTCCGCTCAAGCGCCTCTGCGAATCCGGAGCGATAGGGCGGGCGTTCGCGGTGGGTCCCGCGATCATGATGAAGTTCTGCGCCGCCACAACGCGTGAGTTCGGAGTGCCGACGACCGTGTCGCTCAACCCCATCATGGTCGACGGCACCGGCATGTGTGGCGCGTGCCGGGTCTCGGTCTTCGGGCAGACCCGCTTCGGCTGCGTCGATGGGCCAGACTTCGATGGCCACGGCGTCGATTGGGAGGAGCTCATGAGCCGCCAGCGCGTCTACGCCGACGTGGAGCGTGAGGCCGACGTCGAGTACTCCCGGGGCTGCACGTGCCACCTGTAGACGGAAGATCGGAGCTTGAGGACCGCGGGCGCGGTGACCTTCCCGGTGGGGGCCTGACGCGCCACCGGCCGTCGCGTGCGCCGCGCACCCCGATGCGAGAGAGGGATGCCTCAGAGCGCCGCACCACCTTCGACGAGGTCGCGTTCGGCTACTCGGACACCGAGGCACACACCGAGGCTATGCGCTGCCTACAGTGCGCGAACCCCACTTGCGAAGCGGGATGTCCCGTCAGCATCCGCATCCGCGAGTTCATCGGCGCGATCATCACCGGCGAGCCGGTGGCCGGAGTCGCTGTGCTCAAGGAACGCAATGCTCTGCCGGCCGTCTGCGGGCGCGTCTGCCCGCAGGAGGAGCAGTGCGAGGCGGCCTGCGTGCTCGCGAAGAAGGGTGACCCGGTCGCTATCGGCAGACTCGAGCGCTACTTGGGGGACTATGACCTCGCGTGCGAGCTCGAGCATCGCTGCGTGCCGGACGTCGGAGCAGACAGCGGCTTCCGGTGCGCGATCGTGGGCTCAGGCCCCGCAGGCCTGGCGTGCGCGGGCGAGCTCAGGCGCCTAGGACACGCGGTCACGATCTTCGAGTCGCTGCACTCCCCAGGCGGCGTGCTGACCTACGGCATCCCCGAGTTCCGGCTTCCGAAGTCGATTCTCGATGCCGAGGTGGGCGTGCTCGAGGAGATCGGTGTCGAGATCCGTTGCAGTGAGGTTGTAGGGCGGATCGCCACGGTTGAGGAGCTCATGACCGTCGACGGCTTCGACGCGGTCTTCATCGGATCGGGCGCGGGGCTGCCGGCGTTCCTCGGGATCCCGGGCGAGAACCTCAACGGCGTCTATTCGGCGAACGAGTTCTTGACGCGTGTGAACCTCATGCGCGCCTACGACTTCCCATCGCGCGCCGACACCCCGGTCTGGCGAGGCAGGAAGGTCGCGGTGGTAGGCGGCGGCAACGTTGCGATGGACGCCGCGCGTACGGCGCTACGCTTGGGCGCGGACGAGGTGTTTCTTGTGTACCGGCGGACGGAAGACGAGATGCCCGCGAGGCTCGAGGAGGTGCACCACGCGAAGGAGGAGGGTGTCGACTTCAGACTGCTGTGCTCACCCGTCGAGATCCGCGGCCGCGACGGATTCGTGACGGGCCTCGTGGCCACCCGGATGGAGCTCGGCGAGCCCGATCAAAGCGGGCGCAGGGCGCCCGTATGTGTGCTCGGGTCGGAGTTCGAGATCGAGTGCGACACCGTCGTCATCGCCGCCGGGACGGGCGCGAACCCGCTCCTCCGAGATGCCGCTCCCGGCCTCGAGCTGACCCCGCGAGGCTACATCATCGCAGGCGAAGAGGGGCAGACGAACATCGACGGTGTGTTCGCCGGCGGCGACATCGTGTCGGGCGCCGCTACGGTCATATTGGCGATGGGCGCGGGCAAGAAGGCCGCTCAGGCCATGGACCGATGGCTCAGGCGCGCGAAGCGCTGAGTCTGGGGCGAGCGGTCGCGTCGCCGATCGCTCCGCTTCGCTGAGCGGTGCGACATCCGACGCGCGGTGGGGTAGAATCCCAGAATCGACGAACGCGCAACCACGGGCGTTCGTCGGCTCTATCAGGCCTCTCATCGGCGCGAAGAGGAGTGCGAGCGGTGCCTGACGACACCATCAACGTGCTCGTCATCGACGACGACGAGCCCACGGTCGAGATGATCAGGACGGGGCTCGAAGCGAACGGCATGCGCATCTTCGGCGCCGGAGACGGTGCGGCCGGTATCGAGGTGCTCGGCCATGAGCGGATCGACGTGGTCGTGCTCGACATCATGATGCCGCGTGTCGACGGCTGGATGGCACTCATGGACATCCGCAACAACCCCGCTACGGCTGAAACGCCGGTCATCATGCTCACCGCCAAGACGCAGGACCTGGCGAAGATCCTCGCGTTCAAGCAGGGGGTCCAGCAGTATGTGACCAAGCCGTTCAACATCCTCGAGCTCTTCGCGCGCGTCGAGAGCCTCGCCCGCGGAAGGCGTCGGCACGATGGTGAGCCCAAAGTCCCCCTCGACGGTGAGTTCCGCAAGCTCGCGGTCCGCAAGGGCGGCCGGACGGTGCTGCTGAGCATCGACGACATCATCTACCTGTCCGCGCGCAACAAGTCGACGTACGCGCACACGTACGAGAACCAGTACCTCGTGGACCTCACGCTGACCGACCTCGAGGAGAAGCTTGCGCGTGAATCGTTCGTTCGGGTGCACCGCAGCTACCTCGTGAACCTGAACAAGGTCAAGGAGATCCTGCGCGTCGACGGCGGGTACGCTGTCGTCGCATCGGATCGCGACGAGACGCACATCCCGGTGGCCCGGCGGCAGGTTCGCCGGTTCCGCGAGGCCGTGGGCATCTGATGACGCGCCACGGTGTGTGCCGTGCGATCGGTGCGGCGCTGCTCGCGGTGAGCACGCTCCTTGTGGTTCCCGCACCAGCTCTCGCTGAGCGCTCGATTGGCGTGTCGGCTGCGAGCTTCGACTTCACGGCCGCTGCCGGCAAGGCCGGAGTGGGCAAGGTGTGGGTGAGCAACGAGGGGGACGAGCAGCTCTCGGTGCGCGTCTACTCCGCCGATCAGGTCGTCGACTCGGCAGGGGAGGTGTCCTACGCTGCGCCGGGGTTGGACGCGAACCCGCTCCAGAGCCCCGCGTCGTGGATGACTATCACGCTCCCTCGAGATGCGAAGGCGCTCGGCAACATCCCCTACGTCGATATCGGGCCCGGGGAGCGCGTCAAGGTCACGTTCCGGGTGGACATTCCGGCCACGGCAGTCCCCGGCGACCACAACATCATGCTTTTCTTCGAGATGTTCGATCCCACACGCGGAGCCGCCGGTGGGACAGCCCGCTCGTTCGGACGGTTGGGCACACGGGTCAAGGCCCGTGTCGAGGGCGAGGTCGTCGACGACATCTCGATCGAGCCCTTCGCGGTTCCGCAGTGGGTGCTGGGTTCTCGCGTGCCCTTCGAGTACCGGCTCAACAACCGCGGTAACGTCGACCAGCGCGTCGATGTTGCGGTCAGGGAGCTGGATCGTTCCGGCGGCGAAGTCGCGTCAAGCATCATCGCGACACAGACGAGGTTGTTCGCCGGGACCGGTCTCGACCGCGCCGGTGAGGTCGAGGCTGCGGGCACCCGGTTCGGTCCGATGCGCGTGAGGCTCACGGCGAGCTATCTCGCGCAGGCGCCCCAGTCCACCGGGCTCACGAAGTCGGCCGAGCAGACGCGCTCGGTGTGGCTCATCCCAGCATGGTTGCCATGGGTGGCAGCGGCGCTCGTGCTCGGAGTCGCGGTCCTTGGGGTGCGGGCCGTGTCTGGCCGCTCGGCGAAGCGTGAGGCCGTGCACCAGGCGCGCGCGGACGCGCGGACGCGACGGGCGCAGAGGGCAATCGACCGTGCCGAACGCGCCCGGCAGCGCAACGGCGAAGGCCCCGGCTTGTAGCCGGGGCCTTCGCCTGAACGCTTCGATGCGTGCGGACGTCAGTACGTCGCGGTGTACAGATACGAGCTGCTGTAGTTGCCAGGATCGGCCCAAACGTCGCTCGGAGCCAGCGTGAGCGTGAACACTTGGGCGTAGTTGCGCCCGTTGATCCCCGGGGCCTTGTTCTGGTTTGACCCGTCCATGCCCGTCGCAAGCGGCACCGACAGCATGCCCGTCGGGAACGTGTTTGTGGGGTTCGTGCGAACGAGCGTGAAGTCGACGTTCGACCGGACATTGACGTTCGCGGAGTATGGGGCCGGTGCGGCGGCGTCCGGGTTGAATGTGCCGAAGTTGTGGTTGCCGGGTACGGTGAGAACGAGCCGCGAGTTGACCGCAGCCTGGATCACCGTGGTCCCACTTTCGTTCGCGGCGTACGCATTCACTGCCGTGCCGAACACAAGTGCCAGCACGAGTGCGCTGGCGAGAGCCACTCTCCTCATGTCGTCCTCCTCGTCATCCTCAAAGGTCACTTCGGAACTACCATATAGGTATTCGGCGTCCTGACCTGCGGACATGAGGGGTAGCGGATGAACGGTCGCAGGAGGCGACAAACGGCACTCAATGAGTGCTTAATGACGTCTCATCTACGCTGACGCCGTGCGGCGGTACCCGGCGGCGGAGTGGCCTGTCAGTTCCTCAGCGATTGCAGCGGCGCGGGCATCCTGCCGCCGCGCCGAGCGAACGTGCTCCCTGCCCACTGATTGACAGGCATCACGGGCGCCTCACCCAGAAGCCCTCCGAACCGCACGAAATCGCCAACGCCCTTGCCGATCGCGGGGATCAGGCGTACGGCGGTCGTCTTGCTGTTCACAACGCCGATGGCGCACTCGTCTGCGATGATGCCCGCGATCGTCTCGACCGTGGTGTCACCGGGGATCGCGATCATGTCCAGCCCAACCGAACACACCGCCGTCATCGCCTCGAGCTTCTCGATGGTGAGCGCGCCACTGCTTGCCGCACGGATCATGCCGGCATCTTCAGACACCGGGATGAAGGCGCCGGAAAGCCCGCCGGTGCTTGAGGTCCCCATCGCGCCGCCCTTCTTGACGGCGTCGTTCAGGAGCGCGAGCGCCGCAGTGGTGCCCGGACCCCCGCATCGGCCCACGCCCATCGCCTCGATGATCTCTGCGACCGAGTCGCCTTCCGCGGGAGTCGGAGCCAGCGAGAGGTCGACGATGCCCATGTCGACGCCCATCCTGCGTGCGGTCTCGCGCGCGATGAGTTCGCCAGCGCGCGTGATCTTGAAGGCGGTGGCCTTGATCGCCTCGGCGACCGTGGTGAGGTCTGCGTCGGGTGATAGGGAGGACACGACTGCCCGCACGACGCCCGGGCCGGAGATCCCCACGTTGACGACGGCGTCGGGCTCGCCGCTCCCGTGCACCGCGCCGGCCATGAACGGATTGTCCTCGACCATGTTGGCGAACACGACGAGCTTGGCGCATCCGATTGAGTCTCTGTCCGCGGTAGCTTCGGCCGCTGCGCGCATGGTCTTGGCCATCAACAAGACCGCGTCCATGTTGATGCCCGCCCGCGTACTCGCGACGTTTGCGGATGCGCACACCCGCTCGGTAGTGGCGAGCGCCTGCGGCATCGCCGCGATGATCTTGCGATCGCCTTCGCCGAATCCTTTGTGCACCAGCGCAGAGAAGCCGCCAATGAAGTCGACACCTACCTCGCGAGCCGCGCGATCGAGTGCGTCAGCAAGCGGTGTCATGTCCTCGTCAGTGCAGGCCGCCGCGATCTCCGAGAGCGGGGTGACGGCGATTCGGCGGTTGATGATGGGGATGCCGAACTCGCTCTCGACCCTTCGCGTTACCGGCACGAGTTCTGATGCAGCCGAGGTGACGCGTTCGTAGATGCGTTCCGCAGCCGTATCGACGTCGGCGTGGGTACATCCGCGCAGACTCAGGCCGAGCGTCACTGTACGGATGTCGAGGTTCTGCTGCTGCACCATGAGCAGCGTCTCGACTATCTCTTCAGGGGTGATCTGCATCAGGCAGTATCCTCAGGTAGTGGGAGGTGCTACAGGCGTGACTCGGGGGCGTCAGATCCTGTGCATGTAGCGGAAGAGGTCTTCGCGCTGCAGCGTGATTTGCAGTCCGATCTCAGCGGCTACTGCGTCGAGTCGCCGCTGCAGCTCCTCGAAGGATGCCTGCTCCTCGTCAACGGTCACGAGCATCGTCATCGAGAAGATGCCGCCTATGATGGACTGGCGTATGTCCTCGATGTTGGCGTGTGACTCCGCGAGCACCTTCGAGACCGCCGCTACGATGCCCACGCGGTCCTCTCCGAGTACCGACAGGATGGCTGGCGTGCGCATCCTCATGCCCCCTTGGTCCGGCCCCGGCTCACGTGTCGGCCGGGCGCGTATACTCCCTTATACCTCAGCAGCCTCCGCATCGCGCAGGGAGTGTCCCGTGGCAGTGCCTATCACACCCGTCTCGCTCGGAGACGTCGTCAGGCTGAAGAAGCCGCATCCGTGCGGCGCGAACGAGTGGGAGGTCAGGCGGGTGGGGGCTGACATTCGCCTGGCGTGCCGCGGCTGCGGACGTTCCGTGATGCTCGAGCGCTACGAGTTCGACCGGCGTTTCCGGGGATTCGCAAGCCGCGCGGGTGAGGACCACCGCACTTCGGAAGGTCACGAACCTTCAAGCGAGAGGGCGCCGTCCAGCCCCTTGTAGCTAGGATGGGCGACGTCGTTCAGCTGGACGTGGGTGTGGTCGCCACCGTCGCGCGTGTAGGATCCCAGCTGCAGGCGCTCTCGGTCTGAGAGTTTGCGAATCGCGCCGATCCTCGACACTCCTGCGCGCACCACGTCACCCGGCACCACCGACACGTCCTCGATGTGTATCATCACGCAGTCGATCCGGTCGTACCCTGTGGGGCGGATGTGGATCTCAAAGTCCGTGTGCTTGCCGTAGAGCTTGTAGCGCTTGACCTTGACGACTGTGCCGGTGACCGGTGCGAGGACGTCCGATCCGGGCTTCGCGCCCACGTCGACCGCAGTGTCGGGCTTGCCGGGACGGCTTCGCCACATGACGAGCGCCTTGCCGGTCAACGCCGCTGTCGGCCCGGTCTTCTGCTTCGAGAGGTCGCGATGGGTCGACTTGTCGCGCTTGGCGGCCTTCATGTCGGCGAACGGCAGCGGTGTGCGAAGGGACAGCGCGTAGTCGTGCGACGCTTGGTGGAAGCCGAGCTCTGTCAGGTCCTCGAGGCGGACCGGCAGACGAACGTCGAGCTTGCCTCGCGAGGCGATGATGGGCGTCGGGTCGGGCAGGCGCAGCCCCGCCCTGATCTCGACGACGCCCTCGGCTGGCTCTGAGGATCGTTGGACCGGGGCGGAATCCGTGCGTGGCGCCGCGGGATCGTAGGGCTCCGCGCGCCGGCCGGAGGCTGAGCGCCATCCCGCGATCGCAAGCGCTAGCGCGACGATCATCACTGCGGCGATGACCGCGCGCTGACGGCTGCGACGGTGACGCTGCCGTTTCTCGCGTGCGAGGCGCCGTTCCGCAGCGAGCCCAGTGTCGCGGGCCGGCAGCAGCGTCCGGCCACTCCGTCGCCACTCCTCGTAGTCCTCGCGTTCGGACGCGCGTTGAGTGACGCCGGGTTGATGGGCGTCTGCGTAGGGGCGCGGCCGGGATGCGCGGCGCGGTGATGGCGGATTGTCGTATGGCATTCGTCCGGTGCGGGCCGATGGTGTGTCGCGGCTTCGTTCTTCTGTTCGGCAGTATAGCGGCGCTGCGACGCGACGCACGCGGGTGGAGCGCTATACTAGCGCGGTACCGGGGCCGGAAGCCGGTCCGCTCTTGGGGCGCCATTCAGGGGGGTCTGCGTGCACAAACTCGAAGAGGTTCTGCGCGCGGAGGAAGCCGCGCGACACGTCGTCGCGACCGCTCGCGAGCGTGCCGACCACATACTGCGGACCGCACGCGACGAGGCCCGCACCCGCAGGCTGGAAGCACGGGCATGCGCAAGCGAGAACGCCGAACAAGCGCGCGCCGCACTGCTGCTCGAAGCCGACGACGAGGCGCGCCGGATCTCCGATGAGGCTGCGGCGACGCTCGTCGCGACGCTGTCGTCTGCGCGCGCCCGGCTCAACGCGGCGGTCGCGCGGGTCACGCGGGAGCTGGTGGGCTGAGCACATGGCACTGGCCCGCATGCTCAAGGTGACCGTCATGGGACACCGGCCGGTGATGCCGGAGGTGCTCAAGACGTTGCAGCGCGTCGGCGCGCTCGAAGTGGTCGCGACCGAGCTTGACCTCGAGTCAGAGGAGATCGGGCTTACGGACGCCCGTCGGCTCAACGCGGAGGAACGCCTTGCTGACGCGGTCTTCGTGCGCGATTTCCTCGCTCGGTACCACACTTCCGAAGCGCCGCTTTCGACGTTCGTGAGCGAGAAGGTGCACCTGTCGCCGGAGCGCTTCCACGAGCTGCGGTTCGACCCCGCCGCCCGCAGACTCTACCGCGAGTGTGTCGCTATCGCCGACGATCTCGCCACTGGTGAGCGGGAACACGAGCGCCTCGCGCGCCTGGTGAACGACCTCACGCCGTGGCGGTCGTGCCGGCTGCAGATTGGCCGGTGGGTCGACACCGAACACACCGTCGTCCTGACAGGTACAGTGCCCGCAGCGGCCGGCCCCGCCATCCGTCAGCGGCTGCGCGACGCCGTCGCTGAGGCTTCCGTCGATGAGGTCGGCCCGGTCGCCGACCGCGAGGCGTGGCTCGTCATTGCGAGCCGCGCGGCCGCCGATGAGGTCCGAGCCACGCTTGCGGCCTCGGACTTCAGCGAGGTCGCATTCCCGGGCCTAGAGGACTATCCCGCAGAGGAGATCGAGCGGGCGAACGCCCGCATGGCTGAGCTCGCCGAGGCCCGGGAGCGGCTCACGGAACTCGCCGAGGAGCTCGCACGCAAGCACTATCACCCGGCGGTCGCGCTCGTGCAGGCGTGCGAGTCTGGCCGCGACGCTGTCCTTGTGCACAAAGACATCGTGAGGACCGAGCGGACGTTCGTCATGACCGGGTGGGTGGACGAGTCATCTGTGGCAGGGCTCGAGGAGGCGCTCTCGCCGTATGGTGAGGCGCTCGACCTGACCTTTGCCGAAGCGGTGGAGGGAGAGGAGCCGCCGGTCGCGCTCGCCAACCGGGGGTGGGTGAGGCCCTTCGAGCTCCTGACGGACCTCTACGGCCGACCGCACTACGGCGGCATCGATCCTACGCCGCTGCTCGCGCCGTTCTTCATCTTCTTTTTCGCGCTCTGCATCGGCGACGTCGGCTACGGCGCGATGCTCATCGCCGGGGCGCTCGTGATCAAGCACCGGCTCGACGTCACGGACGGTGTGAAGCGATTCATGGATCTGCTCGTCACGGGCGGTGCGGCCTCGATGGTCGTCGGCGTTCTGCTCGGAAGCTACCTCGCGCTGCCGGTTCAGTCGCTGCCAGAGCCTTTGCGGGCGCTCCAGGTGCTCGACCCGGTCCTAGACATCCAGCAGTTCCTCGTGTTCGCGCTCTGCGTGGGCGTGGTGCAGGTGTTCTTCGGTGTGTTCATCGCAGCGTGGGCGGCGTTCAAGCGGGGCGACGCCGAGTCCGCGGTCTTCGACAAGCTCTCGATCGTCTTCCTCTTCCTCATGCTCGGTGCGACGGTCGTCGCCGGTACAGTGGGCAACTCTGATGCGGTGCGTGCCGCGCTGGTCATCGGGGTCGTTGGAGCGATACTCATGCAGGGGCGGGCGGTACAGGCAGCGGTGCGCGCCGACGGCGTCGCCCCGTGGGATCGCGTCTTCGGTGTCATCTGGGTAGCCGTCTTCCTGAGCGGTCTGGTGACGTACGCGTTCGGCGGCTCTCTCACGGTGCTGTGGGCGGCGCTCGGGATCTCCGCTGTAGGGCTGGTCGTCTCGCGAGCTGTTCGCCGGGGCGTGGTGGGCGTGCTCGCGGGGGCTTACAACGTCTACGGCCTCACGGGTTTCGTGGGCGACATGTTGTCGTACCTGCGTCTGCCGGCTCTGGGGCTCTCGGGCACTCTGGTGGGCGGCGTCTTCAACATCATGACGGAGCTCGTGTGGGCC
>JBBIJX010000038.1:0-16123 GCA_037445775.1 Actinomycetota bacterium | reverse complement strand
GCCGTTCTCGGCGGACGACGCGTATCGGGCGCTCGACAGCGTGCACCGGCTTCTGCAGGCGGTCTCGGCCCAGGAGGCGGTCGAGGCGGACCACATGAAGCAGGAGATTCTGCGAGTGCGCTTCGCGGAGTCGGCCAAGAAGGAGACTAAGCGTGCTGCTCAGACAGCGATTGAGGGCATGCCCATGGCGGGGCTCAAGTCGTGGCGCATGGTGATCAAGCCCCACACCGACGTGAGCACGGGGCACTATCAGACCGCCGAGTTCGCAGCTGACCTCGGGCAAGTACATCGCGGCGAAGGAAGCGACGAGTACCGCGAGCCGCGGGAGTTCTTCCGGCGCACGTATATGACCGACGGATTGCGTTCGCTGCTGGTTCGCGCACTCAAGCGCCTCACAGACACCGGCGGCGACCCGGTCATCGAGCTCCAGACCAACTTCGGTGGCGGCAAGACGCACTCGCTGCTTGCGCTCTACCACCTCGTGTCAGGCGCCGACCCCGCCACGCTCGCTGGGGCCGACGGAGTCTTGAAGGATGCGGACGCAAAGGGTGTGCCCGCGGTCAACCGCGCCGTGTTGGTGGGTACTGCGATCTCTCCGGGACAGCCGGACGTGAAGGCCGACGGCACTGAGGTCCGCACTCTCTGGGGCGAGATGGCGTGGCAGCTTGGTGGCGCGGACGGGTACGCGATCGTCGCCGAGGCCGACCGGACCGGCACGAACCCGGGAACCAAGCTGAATGACCTGCTGCGCGCGTACTCGCCGTGCTTGGTGCTCATCGACGAGTGGGTCGCCTACGCCCGCCAGCTCTACGCCAACAGTGAGTTGCCCGCAGGGACGTTCGACACACACTTCACGTTCGCCCAAGCGCTCACCGAGGCCGCTTCGGCCGTGCCGAGCGCGCTGCTAGTCGTGAGCATTCCGGCGAGCGACAAGGTGCGCGTGGTGGAGGGTGCATCGGGCGACGTGAGCGCTATCGAGGTGGGCGGCGAGGGTGGCGTCGAAGCGTTGCGTCGCCTGAAGGCGGTCGTCGAGCGCGTAGCGGCGCAGTGGCAGCCCGCGAGTGCCGACGAGGCGTACGAGATCGTACGCAGACGCTTGTTCGAGGAGATGACCGATCCGGACGCATTCGCCGCACGCGATGCGGTCATCGAAGCGTTCATGAACCTGTACCGTACGCAGACCGGCGATTTCCCGGGCGAGTGCCGCGAGACCGAATACCGCCGCCGGTTGGAGTCGGCGTATCCGATCCACCCGGAGGTCTTCCAGCGTCTGTACTCGGACTGGTCGACGCTCGAGCGGTTCCAACGTACCCGCGGCGTGCTGCGTCTGATGGCGGCGGTCATCCATGCGCTGTGGGTGCGCGAGGACGCGGGGCTGCTGATCCTTCCGGGCACCATCCCCATCGACGATTCGGACGTGCGCTTCGAGCTCACGCGTTACGTCGAAGACACGTGGAAGCCGGTCATCGAGCGTGATGTCGACGGGCCCGCGTCGCAACCCGTTGCCCTCGACAAGGAGAACCCGAACCTTGGCAGGTATTCGGCCGCGCGCCGTGTCGCTCGCACGGTGTACATGGGCTCGGCGCCCACTGCGGGAACGACGCACCCCGGGCTCGAGGACAAGCGAATCAAGCTGGGCTGCACGCAGCCCGGCGAGACCCCCGCAGTGTTTGGAGACGCGCTCCGTCACCTCTCGGACAAGGCGACACACCTGTACACGGATGGCGCGCGTTACTGGTTCGCCACGCAGCCAAGCGTCACGCGTCTGGCGCAGGAACGCGCCGAGCAACTGCCAGAAGCTGATGTGCACGCCGAGATGGTGAGGCTCGTGCGTGCGGAGTGCGCGCAGCGCTCTGATTTCTGCGCGGTGCATGTGGCGCCGGATTCGCCTGGCGACGTGCCTGATGAAGACGAAGTCCGGCTGGTGGTGCTTGGGCCGCGATTCCCGCACTCGCCGAAGGTGCAGCTCTCCGAGGCCACGAAGCGAGCGCAGGAGATCTTGGAGAGCAAAGGCCCGGCGCCGCGCCGGTTCCGAAACATGGTCGTGTTCCTTGCTCCGGATCGCACGGCTCTCGATGCGTTGGACACGGCGGTGCGGCTCACCATGGCGTGGGAATCGATCGTGCGCGACTCCGGCGCACTGAACCTCGATGCCTTCCAGAGCAGCCAGGCGATCAGCAAGCTGCAGCAAGCCAAGGAGGCCGCCCAGCATCGTGTCTACGAGACGTTCCAGTGGGTGATTGTTCCATCACAGCCCGATCCGCGGGGCGGTGCGGAGTGGCGTCAGGTCAAGGCGGCCGCAGAGGGACAGCTGCCTGAACGGGTCGCCCGCAAGCTGAAGCACGAAGAGCAGTTGCTGAGCGAGTGGGCTGGCGTGCTGCTGAGGCACGAGATGGACCGTATACCACTGTGGCCGGCCGACACGGGTCACATCGCCGTGAAGCAGCTGTGGCAGCACTTCGCACAGTACCTTTACCTGCCGCGATTGAAGGATGTGGGCGTGCTCAGCGGAGCGATCCAGTCGGGTGTCATGGACACCGGCTGGCAGCAGGACACGTTCGCGTACGCAGAGGCATACGACGAGACAAGTGGGCGCTATCAAGGCCTGAAGTGCAGCGAGATGACGAGCGTTCATGCGACCGGCCTAGTCGTGCATCCCGAGCACGCGGTGGAGGTGGAGCCGGGCACTGAGACGGGCACGGTGCCGCCATCGCCCGGGCCTGAGCCGCGACCGGGCACCCCCGAGCCGACCGGACCCACGCCTTCTGGCGCTTACCTTCCCAAGCGCTTCTTCGGAGTTGTCACGGTAGACTCCGAGCGGCTCGGACGGGACGCGGGTCAGATTGCGCAGGAGGTGGTGGGCCATCTGCAGGCACTGCCGGGGGCGAAGGTCACAGTGCAGCTGGAGATTGCGGCTGAGATTCCCGCAGGTGTACCGGAGAACGTGGTGCGCACCGTCTCAGAGAACGCGCGTACGCTCAAGTTCGAGCAGCAGGGGTTCGAAGAGGAGTAGGCGGCTTGCCACCTCCTCTTGGGGTCGTTAACCCGACGGACGCTGCGTCAAGCTGGCCACGGTTCGTGAGCGCCGCCGGGCGCGTAGGGGTCACACCTCAGGCGTTCGTTCGCACGTCCTGCACGAGTTCGCCGTCGCTGATCTCGAGGATGCGGTCCGTGCGCTGCGCGACGTTGCGGTCGTGCGTCACGATGAGGAACGCGGTGCCCGTCTCGATGCTGATCGTTCGGAAGAGGTCGTAGACGAGGTTCGTGTTCACCGTGTCGAGGTTGCCGGTGGGCTCGTCGGCGAGCACGAGCGCCGGGCGGTTCATCAGTGCCCGCGCGATGGCGACGCGCTGCTTCTGCCCACCCGAGAGCTGGTTGGCGTTCTTGTCCTCGAGGCCTTCAAGCCCAAGCAGGGCGAGCGCCTCGACCGCGCGCGTGCGGATCGCGCTGGGCTCCATCTCGCCCGCGATGAGCGCGGGCATCGCGACGTTCTCGAATACGCTGAACTCGGGCAGCAGGTAGTGGAACTGGAAGACGAAGCCGATGAGCTCGTTGCGCAGGCGCGCCCGCCCCTTCTTGTCGAGCGACAGCGAGTCGATGCCGCGGTGCAGAACGCCGCCGCCGGAGGGCGTGTCGAGCAGCCCCAGCAGGTTCAGGAGCGTCGACTTGCCCGATCCCGACTGGCCGATGATCGCGGCGAACTCGCCTTCCTCGACCTCGAAGCTCACGCCTCGGAGCGCGTGGGTCGCGGCGGCGCCTTCGCCGTAGACCTTGTCGAGCGCTTCGGCGACGAGCAGGCGGTCAGCCACCCTGGATCACCTCGATCGGGTCGAGCTTGCTCGTCCGGCGCGTGGGGATGATCGAGCTGCCCAGCGCGACGAGCACGCCAATGGCGGCCGATCCCAATACGAACGGCACGCGGGGCTCGATCTGGAAGGTTGCTCCTGAAAACGAGAAGCCGAACAAGAGGAAGTACGCGAGGCCGACACCGGCCGCCGAGCCCGAGCCGCCCAGGATGAGCGCCTGCAGGAGGAAGATGCGGCCGGCGCGCGCGTCGGAGAGGCCCATCGCTTTGAGGATGCCGATCTGACGGGTCTTCTGCACCGCCGCGATGGCGAGCGTGGAAGCGATCCCGAGCGCGATGGCGACGAGCACGAACGTCTGGATGATGTAACTCGAAGAGCCTTGGCTCTGCAATGCGACGAGCAGGTCAGCGTTCTCGGCTTGCCACTCGCTTACCTCGACGCCCGGAAGCTTCGTACGCAGTGACGAGGCGACCTCGGCTGACGAGAACGGTTCATCGAGCTGCATCTGGATCGACGAGAACTGCGAGCTCGACCAGCCCAGCACGCTCTGCGGGACCGATCCGTCGACGAACGCCTGGCGCTCGTTGAACGCCGCCGAACCGAGGTCGAACACGCCAGAGATCGTGAGAGGCACGCTTCCGCCGCCCTGCAGCGCGATCGCGACAGAGTCGCCGGGCGCGAGGTCGAACTTCTTCGCGAACTCCGTTCCCACCATGATCTCGTCGCTTCGGAGCGAGGCGGTGCCCGCTTCGGTGCGGTCGGTGAGCCTGTAAATGCCATCGAGGGCCTTGAGTTCTCCGCCAATGAGGTTGAGCGGTCCGCTGTCGCTGCCCTTCGTGTAGAGTCCCGTCGCCAGCCGTACGGGGACCACGGTCCCGCGGCGGATCTGCGGTTCGGACTCGAGGGCGCTCTTCACGCGGTCCGAGAAGACCACCGGGTCGCCGTCGTCGGGGTCGCGGAGCGTGACTTGCGGCGCCGAGCCGATGGTCTGGTCGACGAGCGACGCCTGCAGACTCGTGATGAGCGAGCCCACGAAGACCTGCACCGCGATGCCAACCGCGATGCCGCCGATAATCAGAGCGGACTGCACGGGGCTCGAGCGCAGGAAGCGCCACGCGATGCGCAGTGACAGCACCGCGCTACCCTCCCGGTCCCTGGAGGTGGCAGAAGCCCGACGGCTCGTCGTCGAGTCCGAGCTCGTCGGGGGTGAGCAGGTCCTCGGGCTCCCACTGGTGGTTGCACGCAAACGCGGGACCTCCCACGCCCACGCGAACACCGGGCAGACCGGCCTTGACCTCGTCGACGAACGAGCGCAGCAGCACGAGGTTGTAGTGGGTCGCCGCAGACAGCGCGACCAGATCCGCGTCAAGGGCCTTCGTCGCGGCGATCACCTCTGCTGCCGGTGTGTCGGCCCCCAGGAAGTGGGCGTTCCACCCGCGCAGCGCCGCGCGGTCCGCAAGCATCCGGAGCCCCAAGTCGTGCTGCTCGCCGCTCGGGCATGCGAAGAGCGCGGTCTTGCCGCGGCTCTCGACGCGCGAGGCCGCCTGCGCGACCTCGACGCTGAGCGCTTCGATGATGGTGCGCACCACAGACGTCGTGTAGTGCTCCTCCCAGACGCGCGTCGTGCCGGCCTGCCATCTGGCGCCGGTGTCGACGAGCAGCGGCGTGAGCACGCCGGTGTAGAGCGCGTCGAGCTCAAGGCGGCCGTCGCCGACCGCGCTGCGGACGGCCGCTACAGCGCCGGCACGGTCTCGGGCGGCGATGCGGTCTTCAATCTCGCGGCGCAGTGCGACAGCGGAAGGTTCGCTCACAGGGGCTCCTCGGGATGAGATGTCGCAGAGTAGGTACCCGAACGCTTTGCTGTCGAGCGCGGTTGACAAGGCACGTGGCGGTGCATACAGTTCATCCGATGAATGATTCAACTGTTGAACTAAGGTCGGGCGAACCACGCGATCTCCGCCCCGAACCCGCTGCAGGCACCGGTGCGTCCGTTGAGGCCCTGCTCGCCGACATCGACGGCATGATGCATCGCGTCGGCCGTCTCATGGCGTCGCGCCACGCGGAGTTCCAGCAAGCCTCCGGCATTCCCACGCACCATTTCATGATGCTGAAGGCTATTGCATGCGAGGGCCCACTGCGTGTCTCCGAGGTCGCGCAGCTGCTCGGCGTCAAGAACCCCGCGGCGTCCATGCTTGTTCAGCAGCTTGAGTCCGAGGGGCTCATAGAGCGGCGCCACGACGACGCGGACAACCGAGTCGTCATGGTGTCGATGACGGCGACTGGCGCAGAGCGCCTCGCCCACGCGGAGGTCTACCGGCGCGCGTTTCTGCGCCGCATCACGTCCCGGCTCGCTCCCGAAGACCTCGAAGCGCTCGTGCGCGTCCTAGACGCGATGTGCGCCTCGATGACCGCCGACGCGGATACCGCATAGGAGGACACCAAGTGAACCATCTCACGCGATTCAGCCTCAAGAACTCGGCTGTCATCATCATCGCGTCGCTGCTCGTCGTCGTGGGCGGCCTGTATTCGGCGAGCGAGCTCAAGCGCGAGACGATGCCGGACGTCTCGATACCCATCGTCGCGGTCATCACGCCATATCCCGGCGCGGCGCCCGCCGACGTCCACGACAAGATCAGCGAGCCCTTCGAGCAGGCGATCTCGCGTGTCGACGGGATCAAGCACACGAACTCGGTATCAAGCGACTCCGTCTCGGTCATCGTGGCGGAGTTCGGATACTCGGCCGACATGGACAAGGCGGAGGCGGACGTGCTGGCGGCCGCTAAGTCCGTGGAGCTCCCCGAGACGGCGCTCGAGCCCACCACCAAGCGCGTGAGTATGGGGTCGTCGCCCATCCTGCGCTTCGCCGTGGCCTCCGCCGCCACTCCCGAGGCGATCCAGGAGGCCGTTCGCGACGAACTCGTGCCCGCGATCGAGGCGGTCGACGGCGTTGGCGAGGTCAGCGTCTCAGACGAACGTGACGACAAGGTCAAGATCGTCTTCGACGAGAAGAAGCTCAGGAGGGAAGGGCTTACCGCCGAGGGCGTCATCCAGCAGCTGCGCGCTGCCAACCTGTCGTTCCCCGTGGGCGAGGTCGCCGTGGGCTCGGCCGAGGAGCCGGTGCGCGTTAGCGGCTCGTTCGAATCCGTCGAGGAACTGCGCGATTTCCAGGTCGCAGTCTACCCGGACAGCAACAAGCTGATGGGAGAGGCCTTTGCGGCGATCGGCCAGGGTATGGGACAGCTTGGCCAGGGCATGGGCCGGCTCGGCGGTGCGGTCGGGCAGCTGGGCGGCGCCGTGGGACAGCTCGGCGCCGGTGTAGGCGGGATGGGCCGGTCGCTCGGCATGCAGATCGGGCTTACGGCTGCGCTCCAAGAGGTCCAGGCACAGTCCCTCGAGGCGAAGATCGGGCTCTCGTCGCTGCAGTCGACGATGCGCGACCTCGAGAGCGCTGGCGCCACCGACACGCCCGCCTACCAGCAGGCTCAGGCGGGCTCCGCGCAGCTCAGCGGTGCAATCGCAGCCCTGAACGACGCGGCCGCGTCACTCTCCGCGCAGCTCAAGGCGGCGCAGACGGCGGCCGCGAACGCTGGCGCGCCACAGGCGGCGCCACGGGTGCAGTCCTCATCGGGCGGTTCGATGCGCGCGCCCTCCGCGGGCGCCGTCGATATCGGTGAGCCTGAGATCTCGACGGTGCTCCTCGGCGACGTGGCCAAGGTGCGCTACACAGCTCAGACGGACGGCGTGTTCTCCCGGGCCAAGGGCGAGCCTGCAGTGCTCGTCGAGGTGGTCAAGACACAGGACGCCAACACCGTCGACGTCTCGAATGCGGTACGCGAGGCGGTCGAAGAGGCGCTTCCTGTGCTTCCGGGTGGCGCCACGGCAACCTACACCTACGACGGGGCCATCAACATCAACCGCTCGATCTCTGACATGGTCCAGGAGGGCCTGCTCGGCGCGCTCTTCGCGTTCATCGTCATCCTCGTCTTCCTGCGGAACATCCGCTCTACCCTGATCGCGGCCATCTCGATCCCGCTCTCGATCGTGCTCGCTCTGCTGTTCATGCGCTTCGCCGGCGTCACGATGAACGTCATGACGCTCGGTGGGCTCACCGTAGCGATCGGCCGCGTCGTGGATGACTCGATCGTCGTCATCGAGAACATCTTCAACCACCTGCAGCGGGGCTCAGAGCGCACGGTCGATCTCGTGCGGGCTGCGACATCCGAGGTGGCCGGCGCCATCACGTCGTCGACGCTCACCACCGTGGCCGTCTTCGCCCCGATGCTGCTCGTGAGCGGCATCGTGGGCAAGATATTCACGCCGTTCGCCCTCACCGTGGCCGTGGCGCTGCTGGCCTCGCTGCTGGTGTCGCTCACCATCGTGCCACTGCTCGCGAAGTGGTGGCTGCTCAACGCGAAGGTGCGGGAGCGTGACGAACAGGCCACCCGGACCGGCGTCTTCTACCGGCGATTGCTCGCGTGGTCGCTCGACCATCCCGGCGTGGTCGTGATCAGCGCGACGCTGTTGTTCGCCGGCTCGCTTGCGCTCATCCCCGTGATAGGGACCGGCTTCATGCCGCCTGCGACCGAGAAGTTCATCAACGTCGAGGTCGAGTTCCCGCCCGAGAAGAGCCCTACGGACGTGGACGCGGTACTCAGGCTCATGGAGGCGCGTCTGGCCGCGCGCGACGACGTCGAGTTCTACACGGCGACCGTCGACGAGGAGACCGGCTTCAACATGCAGAAGGGCGGCGTGACGAGCGGCAACAAGGGGCGGGTCTTCGCGCGGCTTGAGGCGGACGGCGACCTCGACGCCACTATGGAGGAGCTGCGACGCATCGGAAGGCCGTTCACTGCGGACGGCGCGCGCGTGGTGGTCTCGCAGGTGGACATGTCAGGGGCCTCGGCGAACGCGCTCGACATCGTTGTGACGGGCCCGATGGAGCAGATCGAATCGAGCGTGCCGCTCATCGTCGAAGCGCTCGAGGGCGTGCCCGGACTTGAGAACGTGACGAGCAACCTCGCAGAGAAGCGACCGCAGGTCACGGTCGACGTCGATCAGGCCGCTGCCGCGTCTCACGGGCTCAATGCGGCGATGGTCGCCGGCGCCGTTCGAGGGTATGTGGCCGACCAGAGCGCGGGCACCACCAAGATTGACGGGGACACCGTCGAGATTCTCTACCGTACCAAGCTCGCAGCGGTCCGCACGGCAGACGACCTCGGCGCGAAGAAGCTCACGACGCCGCTTGGCGAGCGTATCGCGATCTCGGACGTTGCCGACGTGCGGCAGGTCAGCACACCGGTTTCGATCCGGTCCTATGACACCAACGAGTACGCGTCGGTCACCGGCGCGATCACGGAGCGTGACACGAGTTCAGTCATCAAGGCGGCCGAGGAGCGGATCGACGGGCTCGACCTGCCGTCCGGCGTTGAAGTCGACGTCGCTGGCGTAGCCCAGATGATGAGCGACAGCTTCCGGCAGCTCGGCATCGCGATGATCGTGGCGGTGTTCGCGGTCTATATCGTCATGGTGCTCACGTTCGGCGAGGCTATCGCGCCGCTCGCGATCATGTTCTCACTGCCGCTCGCGGTCATAGGCGGTGTGCTCGGCCTCTTCATAGCCGGCATCCCGCTCGACATGCCCGCGATGATCGGTGTGCTCATGCTCATCGGCATCGTGACCACCAACGCGATCATGTTCGTCGAACGCGTGCACCAGCGCCTCGCTGAGGGCTTCGAGCGGCGGGAGGCGCTCCTTGACGCGGGTGCGAACCGCATGCGGCCCATTCTGATGACGGCGCTCACTACGATCATGGCGCTCGTTCCCATGGCGAGCGGATTCAAGGCCGGCGCGCTCATGTCGCAGTCGCTCGCGATCGTCGTGGTGGGCGGGCTCGCTACCTCGACCGTCCTCACGCTCGTCGTCGTTCCGGTCGTCTACGACCTGCTCGAGGCGCTCAAGGGACGGGTACTCAGGGCGATGTTGCCGAAGAACCCGGCGATGGCGGCTACCGACGAGGACTGACGATTCCCAAGGCTGACGCTGACTAGGGTGTGGTATACACATCCTATACACACTCTTGTGTGACTGGCAGACACGCTCGAGTCAGAGAGCGGTCGGATATCGGAAAGGCCGGGGTGTCAGCATGGCGCGCATGATCAGGAAGCAGATCGTCATAGACGCCGAACGCGAGGAACTGCTGGCTCGGCTCGCCAAGGAGCGGGGGACGTCTCAGTCCGAGCTGATCCGGCGGGCGATCGATGAGATGATCGCTGCCGAGCGGGAGAGCGAAGAGAAGGAGCAACGACGCGCCGCAGCACACGCCAGGCTCATGGCGTTCTTCGAAGAGGGTCTGCCGCTGGGTACGGTCGACGAGGATGGGAACCGCACGTGGACACGGGAGAGTCTCTATGAGGAGCGCGGTTCTACTCTTGGACGCGAACGTGCTGATCTACTCGGCGGATCGAGCGGCCGGGAAGAGGCATGACGTCGCCAAGCGCCTGATCGCCGCAGTTCCAACTGGGTCGGTCGTGCTGTCCGGACAGGTTCTCTCGGAGTACGCGAACGTCACCACCCACCCCGGCAAGATGGCGCTGGACCACGATGTCATCGCTGGTACGGTCAGCGACTTCGCTGAGACCTTCACGGTCGTGCCGGTGACCCCCGAGACCGTCGTGAAGGCTCTGCAGGCGCGTGCGCGTTGGAAGCTGTCGTACTACGACGCGCAGATCTGGGCGACCGCTGCGCTTGCCGGCGTAGAGGTCGTGCTGTCTGAGGATTTCGTCGACGGGATGCACCTCGGGCCGGTGCGATTCGTGAATCCGTTCGTCGAGGGGTTCGACCTCGCGTCACTCCTGAGGTCGTGTACGTGATGCCTCAGAATAGTAGGTACTCGAGATCGGATGCCTCCACCTCCTCTTTCCACCTCGGATTCTTGCGGGCTCTAAGCTTGTAGAGCTCGTCTTGGAGTCCGCCGATTTGCCTCCTCAGGTCCGCGGGGTTGAGTGTCCCCGTCGTGGTCTACGCGCAGCACGCTGCTCTTCACTGCATCTCGCCGGCGCGGATGATGCAGTGGTTGCCCATCGAATCGGCGTGCTCGACCTCGCCTTCGAGCATGAGGAACGGGTCGAAGCGCAGGTGCTCGCCGTAGCCGAACGCGCGGCGCAGCCGCACCCCGGCGCCTTCGAGGACCGGCTTCGACGCTGCGGTGTGGGCGACCTCACGGAAGGGGAGTCCCTACTTCCACCACCGCGCCACGAGGTTGAGCACGATCGTCAGCAGCAGCGACAGCAGGATCATCGTCGTGATCGGCACGAAGCAACCCCAGCTCTCGCCGCCGAAGCGCACGTCGCCCGGCAGTCGGCCGAGACCGAGCTTCCCGCCGAAGAGGAACGCCGCGCCGACGAGCGCGAGCAACACGCCGAGCGCGAGCAGCGCGACTCCCATCTGGCGCATCGGGTCCATCGGTGGTTGCTCCGTCATCGTCTCGCCGACCCCCTCGGGAAGACAGGGTAGCACCGCTGGGGTGCCGCATTCGACCGCTTGACTTGTAATGACCGTTAGAAACAGACATAATGACCTGAAGAAAATGTCATCGAGTAGCGACCCACACGGTCGGAGTGCTGAAGGTCATGAACCTCGCTGATGCAGACGCCATCGATCGAGCACTGTCGCTGCTTGCGGCTATGCTCGAGGCCAGAGATGCCGAGCCGACACAGGTCGTGGTGATCGGCGGTGCCGCGCTGAGTGTACTTGGCATCCGCGTCCGTCCCACGAAGGATGTGGACGTACTTGGGCTTGCCGAGAGCGGAGAGGACAACACACGCGTGCTCGTCAAGTACCTGTCGCTGCCTGAGCCGCTGGCTTCGGCCGCCGCCGCGGTCGCCGATCTCCTTGGACTGGATCCTGACTGGCTGAACATCGGGCCTGCGCGTCTGTTGGACTGGGGTCTGCCCGAAGGGTTCGCCGACCGGTTGTCGATCCGCTCGTACGGTGCCCGGCTGAACGTCCTGCTGCCAGCCCGCGAGGACCTCATCTGCCTCAAAGTGTACGCGACCGCCGACATGGGACCCGGGCGTCACAGCGAAGATCTCCGCGCGATGAGCCCGACCTGCCAGGAGCTGCTCGACGGGGTGCGATGGGCGCGTACGCACGACGCGTCCGACGAATTCGGCTCGATGCTGCTCGCGTTGCTGCAGCATTTCGGGTGCGACTCCGACGAGGAGGTGCTGCCCTGTGGATCCTAGCGTCCTCCACGCCTGTCTTCTCGACCGGCTACTGGAGCTGGCGTGGCGCCAGTGGACGGCCATCGGTCTTGCGGGGACGCGTGCGAGCCGCTCGGTGCTTGTTGACCCCGAGGCGCTGGCGCTCGCCACTTTCGAGGTCGCTCGTTCGGACGCACGGTTGTTCGACGAGGCCCTCGACTGGCTCACCAGCAACTCTTCGCTCATCGACGTAGCTCGCCTCCGCCGGCTCGCGAGGGTTGGGACTAGCCATCAGCGTCGGCTGCTCGGAGTCGCAGCCCGGCTGGCTGGCCTCCATGGGGCTGGACCGACGCTGCGGCGGTTGCCGGATGAGGACTTCATCGCGCGGGAGTCCTCCGCCGACTACGGCGAGCAGACGCTCTTCACGTCGAGTGAGGGCCAACCGCTGCTCCTGCCGGGGCAGCCGAACGATCCGTTGTTCAGGGAGGCCGGTTATCTCAGAGTCCCGGTCGAGCTGCGCGCCTTGTCGCGCACGCCTGATGTGGCGCTTCCGGCGTGCTTGCGCTTCCGCGCCCGGGCGCTCGTGGGCATCGGAGCGCGAGCTGAGGTGCTCACGTACCTCTGGACGCACGAGTGGGCGCACGGTCGGGAGATCGCCGCCCGATCAGCGTACGGACAGGCTCCCGTGGCCGAGTACCTTTCCGTACTCGCCCAGGGCGGCTTGGCAGAGCGCCGTGTCGAGGGCCGACGCATCCTCTACCGGCTCTGCGAGGCGCTGCGGGGCGCGGCGGAGGAGCCGCCGCTGTACGTCGACTGGGTAACCGTCTGGCCCGCGCTGGTGGCGTTGCTCGAGAGTTTGCGTCCGGCCGATATCAGCGCGGAGGCGCGCTGGCTGCGGATCTACCAGGCGCTCGACAAGAACGAGCCGGCGCTGCGTGCGCAGGGGTTCGAGGTCGAGACTGGCGAGGCGAGAAGCTGGGTGCGAAGCGGACCGGCGGTGCTGCAGCGCGCCATTGCGGAGGTCACGGACCGGATCGGGGATCTCGGCGCATAGTCCGATGATGCGGAGCGCGGTGCCACAAACACCCCAACACCCCAGGCAACACCCCATCCCGCTCCCGTGTATGGACAACGGGCGCACCCCTCGGTAGAATCCCGTTCGCTGTCCGCTTCGGCGGAGGCGCCCCACGCGGGGGTGTAGCTCAGTCCGGTTAGAGCGCTGGCCTGTCAAGCCAGAGGTCGCGGGTTCGAGCCCCGTCACTCCCGCCATAAGGTTGCACGAGGTCAGAGCCGGGAAACCGCTCTGACCTCTTTGATTAGCGGCTCGACAAACGGCTGCATGCTACACGGCATGCTACAGAAACCGTGTAGCATGCCCGACTTCTGAGCCGCGTGCGGGGCTTTCCATTGGCCAGCACTCCAACCAGCTGAGCCACCTGCGCGGCTGCCCAAATCAGCACCACATATCGGTGGCGGCACTTAGCCATCCGTACGCGGTGCCTGCATGGGCGCGACGTATACTGAAGCGCACGGATGACATGCGAGAATGCGCGGACCGCAGTTGTGTGAGAGGGGGGATGTGATGCCAAGCGCCAATGTCGGTGAGCAGGTGTACGTTCCAGTCGCAAGAATCGACGCGGAGCCAAACACCCCGTTCGCACTGGTCCGCGGCTCAGTTGTGGAAACGCTCGATCGATCCGTCGTCGTTGACCTCCCGTACGGTATTGGCCAAGTCACGGTAGCCAGCTCACTCATCCACAAGGACGTGGGCGTATGCGTTCTTCGTATTGGAGACATGGAGACAGAGGACACGCTCCTGAACCCGATTGCGAAATCAGTGCTTCAGTACTTACGACTCCTTGTTCCAGATGATCAGGTCAACTACATCCCGCTTCGCACAACACAGGAGCTCTACGCGCTGTACGAGTTGCTGGCACCGTCGTTCACACACTTTGTAATCATCGGCCATGGCGCGGACGGAAACTTGATCTTTTCTTGCGGTCAGCGAGAGTCTGGTGCAGATATTGCCGCCAACTTCCTCGCTCGATACCCGCAGCCGCGCAAGTTCATTAGTCTCTGCTGCCATACTGGGAAGAGTATCGGCGGCTTCGTTGGAGTCAGCACTGGACGAGGCAATGCGGGACATCACCGCCGACTACCTGGCGATGTGTGAAGAGAAGCAGCGATTTGACTGGCGCTACTACATGGTGAAGTACACCAGCATGCGCGAGAACGGATCGCATACGTACTACGCTGAACGAATGACGGACGCCGACAGGCTCGCCATGGGGTACTCGTTGTGCATGCTGGTCGCAGGAAAGAAGAGCCTCGGTAGCCTACATCACGACCCCTACCTGCTTGCGCTTTGCCACGAATTCGGCGACTGGGACGCCGTAGACTACCAGCTGTTTTACGGCTACGAGGACAAGGAACGTCTGCTGGGGCTGGCGGCAAGCCAGACCGCCGTCAGGTGCGTGCCGACAGGATGGAAGCTACTGGCGCCGCCAGACGCGTATGACACCGAGCGGTTCGAAGAAGTATGTGGGGCGATGGGAATGGGTGAGGACGGCATCATCGCGATACAGCAGGTCGAAGTCGATGGCCACCTCGTCGATACTGAGAACCGGATCATGGTGGGCGCGGAGCTCCTGCGCCGTCTGGTTGCAGCCGGGCTGTAAGGGAGAGAGACAGGCGCACACGGCAATCGGCAGACTGGCAAAGGGACGTCCATGGATTCCAGATGACACCGGATGATGGAGTCGCAGGTCAGGGGTACATGACCTCTGGCCCGTCGAGCCAGTGATACATCACTGCATCCAGGCAGGTCGCCAACTCAGCGAGCAGTCACCAGAAGGTGTTCGGCTCCGGTCTGCGCTTCCTTGTGAGATTGAACACTCGAACGCGGCTTCAGGACGGCTATGTAAGGGCGGCTCTCACCACTGCAGATGCTGGACCGCTACAATCAATAAGGCACCACGGCACTCGTGGTTTCCGCGTGATGAGGCGACGTGAGAACCGGAGTGTTTCAAT
Organism: Actinomycetota bacterium; assembly: GCA_037445775.1. Classification (GTDB taxonomy): domain Bacteria; phylum Actinomycetota; class Coriobacteriia; order Anaerosomatales; family PHET01; genus JBBUX01. The sequence continues at coordinate 1,086 of JBBIJX010000038.1, read as the reverse complement.
GACCATGAGCCTTGCGGGGGGAGACGGTTATGGGGATTTTTGGATTTGGTCGCAAGAACCGACTGAATGGCTTGCCTGATCCGTCAGAGTCAATGAAATACATCTTTGATGGCGCCAGTGATTGCCTTTCCAGCTTTCACACCTGTATCCCAAACGTGTTCTTTCTGTTTGCGTCATCGGAATCCGAGAAGATGGCGGTACTGGATGGTCATTGTCGCATCGCCGAGTACCTAGTTGACCCGACCGACACACAGGGCAAGTTGACCCTGGGAATGATGGTTACTCATTGTCTGAACTCACGGACAGAGTCTGTAGTTGAGAAGATCGTGAGCGCCTATTCCGAGCAAGAAGGCAGACTACTTAGAGGCTACATTCGTGGATATCAGACCTACATGATTCACATGATGGAGACACTGGCGGAGATACAAGAGGAATTCGACGAGATTGCGCTTGGCGGAGAAGAGATCAACCAGGTGGAGAAGATCAGAGATCTCTATGAGGCATGGCTACTCAACCCATCGACCTACGAAGACGATATTCGACGCTACAGATCACGCGACTACCAGAGTGACACCAGCGCAATATCGGCCTTTGCGCATCTAGGCAGGTCTCGTACTGACGATCCCAGGACCTACGAATCAGCACTCAAGAATCTCTCGGCGACGCTTGACAGGCACCTAGGGACGCAGCGGTAGCACAGGTCTTCAGTACTGGACCACCTTTCGACGGTTGTTGCATGTCGGGGGTCACTGCTTCGCTGTTAGCAGAGGCCTGTCGACATCTTCATCGCCGTGAGTACGGAGTCTGGCCTGATTGGGGATTGATGGACGGCAGATCGAATTCCGAGGGGATGCGAGAAGTGGGGCGACGGTAGTTGGCCGCGTTGGGGGGTGGGCATGCAAGGCGCTGATGCATTCAAACTGACTTGCCCAGAGTGCGGGAAGCCGATGCGACAGCGCCGCAACCGGACAAGCGGCGAGATGTTCTGGGGCTGTTCGGGTTACCCAGAGTGCAAGTTCACCTATAGCGTCGAAGTGGTCGAGGAGCTACGGGAAGAATGGGCACGATGAATCGCCCCGGGTATCC
>JBBIJX010000037.1:0-16145 GCA_037445775.1 Actinomycetota bacterium | reverse complement strand
GTGCGAGGCCGGGTTCGCCGCGCGCGGCGAGAAGATCGCGATCACCGCCGGGCTTGCGTCGAGTACGCCGGGCGGGACGGACTTCGTGCACGTGCGTACGGCCTGAGCGGGTCCGCACACGTCGCGTACGAGCACGAACACCTGTTCGTAACCCTTGACCTCAAGTAGACCCCTAGGCGACAGTGCGCGTCTTCGGTGGTACCATCGAGGCCGAAGTGCGGCCGAGGGAGCCGTACGACACGCTGGCCTTCTCACAGGACATCTCTGGCGCATGGCACCACGAGACACGCGGAACGGGGCTTCAGCGGCGGCGCGACGGACCGGACCGAAGTCCGGGCCGACCGCGACGTCGGTTGCGCGCGCTCGGCGCGGCGGCGGTCGTGGGGTGCCTCGCTTCACGTGGTGGACAACGCCGCTCGCCGGTGTGCTCGTCGTTGCTGTCTTCGGCATGGCCTACTACCCGGTGCTGCGGGTGCAGTACCGCGAGTATCGCGACCGGGCCCAGCTGCGTGCCGAGCTCGACATGATCGAGGCGCGCAACGCACGGCTCGAGGCGCAGGTCGCTCGGCTCCGCACGCCGGAGGGCGTCGAGGACTACGCGAGGACGCAGCTCGGGCTTGTGAAGCGCGGCGAGACCTTCGTCGTGGTCCGCGATCCGTCCTCGCCCGGCAAGCGGCCCGCGATCTCAGCGGTGCCCGAAGTCGACTCGGACAACACCCCGCGCGAGTCCGGAGATCCATGGACAGCGTTGCTCGACTTCGTCTTCGACGTGGAGTGACGCGTCCCGTGCATGATGACCGTGCGCTCGTGTCCGCGCAGATCGGCCGCACTCCCCGCGACCCTTGGCGCGTCGCGGTGCGGTGCCCGTTCGGCCGTCCCTCCGCGATCGCATCGCCACCTTTGCTCGATGACGGCGTCCGTTTTCCCACGTGGCTCTGGCTCACGTGTCCCTACCTCTCACGCGAGGTCGCGCTCATGGAGTCGCGTGGCGACACGTCCGCATGGGCAGCGCGCGCCTCGGGCGACCCGGATCTGGCCGCCCGGCTGGAGGCGCTCGACGCTGAGGTGCGGCGGAGGCGGGCTCGCGAGGGTGGTGGCGAGGACGTGTGTGCGGACGTCGGAGTTGCGGGGCAGCGCGACCCGCTCGGCGTGAAGTGCCTTCACGCACACGTTGCGTACTCGCTCGCGGGCCTCGACGATCCAGTGGGATGCGCGATACTCGAAGACGTCGGGCGTGCGTGCAGCGACCGGCGATGCGAGCGGTTGCGATGAACAGCGGCGAAGGAGCGGGCGTGGACGACCCCAGGCGGCTCGCCGCCATCGACATCGGCACGGTCACGACACGCCTGCTCATCGCCGACGTCTCGGCCGGAAACATCGTCGAGGTGGAGCGCTCCACTGACATCACGCACCTGGGCGCCGGGCTCACCCTGAGCGGTCGGCTCACCGACGCCGCCATGGCACGCGTCGCCGCCTGCGTAGCGCGCTACGCCGAGCGCATCGACGCCCTTGGGGTCGAGGCGGCCGCCGCCGTCGCGACGAGTGCCAGTCGCGATGCAGAGAACGCCGAGGCGTTCCGGGCGCGGCTCGCTGGCTTCGGCGTGGAACCGCTCGTGATCGACGGCGCGCGAGAGGCCGAACTCGCCTTCCTTGGCGCCACTGAACGCTTCAGCGGTGAGGGGATGCTCGTGGTCGACTGCGGCGGCGGATCGACCGAACTCGTGCTCGGTGACGCGTTCGTTCTCGACGGCGCGCGCGAGGTGCGCGTCGACACCATGAGGTCGGTCGACGTCGGGTCGCGTCGCATGACGGAGCTCTTCTTCGCAACCGACCCGCCGGCGTCTTCCGAACTCGAGGCTGCGCGCGCATGGGCGGCAGGCGAATTCCGGGCGTACTTCGAGCAGCTGGACCGGCGCCCCTCAGTCATGCTCGCGCTCGCGGGCACGGCCACCACACTCGCGGCGGTCAAGCAGCAGCTGGCTGCATACGACGCCGAACTCGTGCACGGGTTCGCGCTGTCGGGGGCCGACCTGTCCGACCTGCTCGAGATGCTCGCAGCACTCCCGCTGACGCGCCGTCGCGAGGTGGTCGGCCTGCATCCCGATCGAGCCGGCGTGATCGTGGCCGGCGCGCTCATCCTCGAGACGGTCCTCGCGCTCGCCGGGCTCGATGGTCTCATCGTGAGCGAGCATGACATTCTCTATGGGATACTGAGAGACACCTATCGCGACCTGCAAGAATCGGGGTCCGGCGGGGCGGCGTATCCGAATTGGCACAGGAGGCGGACTTAAAATCCGCTGGCCCGTCAGGGTTTGTGGGTTCGAATCCCACCGCCGCCACCACACCGCCCGCAGGGTAGTGCGAGGCGATTCTTTCGATGGAGCCATGACGCCGCGAGTGCGATACTGGACGGACGGGCCTCGCGCGGGGCGAGGGCATTGGCGAAGGGAGGCGCGGCGATTCCATGGCAGATGATGCCGCCGCGCGCCTCTATCAGGCCTTCGTGAGCCAGGATGCCGCCGCCGCGATCGATGTGATCGAGCGCGCTAAGCGGGCAGGTACCGCGCAGGTCCAGCTCTTCGACCAGCTCTTCGCCCCTGCGATGTCGCTTCTGGGTGGCGCGTGGGCGAGCGGGACGATCGATGAGTACACGTTCACGCAGGCTGCGGTCGTCGCCGAGCAGATCACGAGCTTCGTGACGCCGCCGACCACCGCGCAGGACACAGGCATCACAGTACTCGTGGGCACCATGCATCGAGACCTGCACACGATCGACAAGGACATCGCGGCGGCGGCGCTTCGCGAGGCCGGGCACCGCGTCATCGACCTCGGCGTCGACGTGCGCCCCGCCGAGTTCCTCGAGCGTGCCGAAGAGACAGGCGCGCGCATGCTCATAGTCTTTGCGCAGATGCGCGCGACCGCCGAGAGCGTCGTGCGCGTCAGGGAGATGTTCACGGCGAACGGGCGCACGAACGTCGTGCTGTTCGTCTCGGGCGGTCCGTTCGCCGCTGACGTGGGGCTCGCGAAGCGGGTGGGCGCGAATGGTGTGGTGCGCGGCGCGGAGAGCGCGCTCAAGCTGGTTGCCAAGGCGGCCCGGGCCCTCGAGGAGCGCGCGGCGAAGGCAGGCGGGGCGTGAGTCCGCGTGCACGACACGTGCTCCTGGCCGAAGGGCTCGCTCGTCAGGGACACGTCGCTCCTGCCGTTGAGGCGTGCTACGACGCGCTCGCGCACGATGCGTCGGACCCGCTTGTGCACGCGCTGTTGTCCGATCTGTTCTTGACAGGGGACTTCTACGACGAAGCTATCCGCGCGGCGAGCCGCGCCATCGAGCTAGACGCCGGGTGCGCGCCCGCGTACCTGTCGCTCGGACTCGCCTACGATCGGCGCGGCGGCATGTGGGACCAGTCCGTTCTCGTCTGGCACGAGCTCGCCGAAGTCGCTCCCGAGCTGGTAGTGGCGCACGTGCAGCTCGGAGAGGCGTTCGCGGCGGCCGCCTTCGAGGAAGAGGCGATCGACGCGTGGCGCGCCGCTCTCGAGCTCGACCCGCACGAGGCGCGGGCGATGTACAACCTGGCCGTCGCCGCGCTCAAGCGCGAGGGCATGGCGACGGCGCTGCCGGGATTCCGCAAGGCCGGCGAACTCGACCCCAGCCAGGACGACTTCTTCTTCTCGCTCGCCGGTGTCTACGATGACGGCACGCCGGCGCCAGACCCCGCGAACGTGGCACCAGGGCGCGACAGCCGCCTTGCCGCGGCCTACGCACTCGCGTTCGAGGAGGATTTCTTCGCGGCGACCGGTCTCATCCGCCTCGTCCTCGACGAGGCCGCTGATGATGCTGAGACGCTTGCGCTCGCGGGCTACCTATACCTCAAGCAGGAGGCGGTCAACGAGGCGATGTCCGTCGCGTTGCGCGCGCTCGCCATCTCGACTCGCACGCCGACCGCAGTCTACGTGCTGGGTGCGGCCTTCGCGAAGCGTCCCGGGCTCAACCGCAACGCGGTCAGGGTGTTCGGCGCGCTGGCCAAGGCCGAGCCGCGACTGCCGATGCCCCACGTGCTGCTGGCGGAGTCGCTCCTGGGCGTGCAGCGTTACGGGCAGGCGAAGCAGTCGTACCAGCGCGCTCTCGGGCTCGATCCCACGTTCGTGCGGGCTCGGTTCGGGCTCGCGGCCGTGCTCCTGACCGAAGGCGAACATGCGTTGGCGCACCACGAGATCCGACGCGCCGCGTACCACGACACGCGGAGACAGAAGTTGTTCTGGCAGGTCTACGACGCCTACGCCGAAGGGAGGGAGTGACGTGCCCACCAAGAAGGAAGCGGCGCGTGAGGCGCGCGAACGTCCGGCGGCCGTCGCCCCCGTTGCCGAACAGGCGCCCGGCCAGCAGGAGGCGAGCGAGATCCATCCGCTGCGCAATCCGCTCTTCCTCGCGGGTGCGTCACTCTATGCTCTCGACGACGAGTCCGCCGGTCCGGAAGCGGCGTATGGACGCGACCTCGACGCCGATCTCGACCTGCTGGCCGAAGCCCGCTCGGGACTCGTTCGCTACTTCGTGAGCTGGCGGCTCCTTGAGCCCCAGGTCGGGCAGTATGACGAGGAGGCGCTCGGGCGTCTCGGTGCTCTCGTGGCGTCGGCGCGGGAGCGCAAGATGCAGTCGATCGTCTGCTTCTTCGCCGACGACCGTCACGCCGAGCTCTCCGAGGTCACGTGGGCGCAGCGGCGCGACCCGCGCACGGACGGCTATCTCGTCCAGCGCGAAGCGGCGCTAGTACAGCGCGTCGTCGGACGGCTGCGCAACGACCCGGGCGTCCTCGCGTGGCAGCTCGGCAACGAGGCGTTCCTCTCGCGCTTCGAATCCTCAGAAGACCTCGCGAACTGGACCGCGACGATGCGCGAGGCGATCCGTGAGCTCGACCCGGAGCGGCCCATCGGGCTTGGCGCGGACCCGGAGACGCTCTCTCGCTCGACGGGCGTGGACGCGCGAGCCACGTTGGCAACGTGCGAGTTCACCGTTACGCACGCGACCTCGGCGTACCGCGCGTACGCGGCGGAGGGCCCCCTCACAAGCGGGCCGGCCACCTACCTTGACGCGTTCCTGCTCAGGAACGCGCACAGGGGCCGTCCCGTTCTCATGGACGAAGTAGGACCGCACGCGCTCGATCACTCACCGGCCGAGGAGGCGGCGTACCTGCGAACGGTGTTGTGGTCCGGGCTCATGAACCGTGCCGGCGGGCTCATGGCCCGTCGTCTGCGCGACATGCGGACCGAACGCAGAGAGCCGTACTTCCTCGACCCGTTCGAGACGCTTGTGGGTATCGCGGACGCTGACGGCGCTCCGAAGACCGCGTGGGCTGAGATGCGACGGTTCGCCAAAACGGCCGCGCGCATCGACTTGTCGCGTTTCGCACTGATAGCCGAGCGAACGGCGGTCGTCGTCCCTGCGGAGCGCTTCAGCCCGCTTCCGTCGCTCGCGGGCCTCTACGACCCGCGCGCCTGTTTGCAGTCGTTCATCATCGCGAAGCAGACTCACGCGCCGGTCACCGTCATCCACGAGACTGACGCCTACGATGATCTGATGGTGCTGGTCGTCCCGAGCGCTTTCCACCTGCTCGATGAGACTTGGGAGCGACTCGCGGCGTTCGTACAGACTGGCGGCACTGTCCTGCTCTCCTATGGCGGAGGCGATGCGCACCCGGCGCTCCGTGACCTGTTCGGCGTCGAGTTTTTGGGCGACGCCGGACCGCGCTCGGAGTTGAGTTGCCGCGTCGCGCAGGAAGATGTGCTCGGTGCTATCGAGAGTTTCGACGTGCGCTTCGAAGTGCCGAACCACGCCCTGCTCGCGCCTGGTACGGCGACGGTCGTCGCGACCGACGCTACCGGGAGCCCGCTCATGACCGTGAATCAGGTGGGTCAGGGGCGAGGCGTGTACGTTGCCGTGCCGTTCGAGCGAGCCATTGCGCAAGGCGACCCTTGGGCGACTCCGGAGCCGGTGAGCCATGCCGTACGCGAGGTCTACGGTGCGGTTGCGCGCGCGGCCGGATGCGGCGCACCGGTCCGTTGCAGCTCGCCCGACGTCGAGCTCGCGCTCTTCCAGGGAGACGCGGAAGACGTGCTTGTCGCATTGAATCATCGGCCTGAGAAGCTCAGCGCTCACCTGTCGATGGACCGCCGCGTGGCATCGGTGACCGATGTGCGCGGCGGGGCGGCGGTGGCGGTGGGCGGAACGGCGTTCGACATCACGCTGGAACCGAACGGTGTCAGCACGCTCAGGCTCGCCTACTGACAAGGGAGCGCGTCACATCTCGGGACGCAACGATGGTGCTATCCTGTCCGAACCGTCGGAACGGGGGAGACAAATGGAAGACACGACCGGCCAAAGAGGCTCGCGCTATCTCCTCGAGTCCTGGCTGGATTTCGGAGAGGTCGTGCTCAGACAGCCGGAGCTCAAGAAGCTGTTGTTCGACCCGGTCACCGGCCTGCCCACGACACCCCTGCTCTTCCCGCGCATCGGGTCGTTGCTTTCGGAGCGCGGCGAGGTCACGCTTCTGTGCGTGAGCATCGTGCGCTACTCGCGTATCGAGGAGATCTACGGCTGGCAGGCGTTCGATGAGGTAATGCGCCATGTCACCGATGTCCTGGACGAGATCGCCGGTGAGGCGCTGCGCGACGCCGACGTGATCGCCGAGCTCATGAACTCGGGCAACGCGTTCGTCATCGTGCTCTCGCCGCCCCGAACCACCGCGTGCATCGATCCGTCGTCGCGGCTTGCCGTAGCCCGTCGCGTCGAATCAGGACTGCGCGAGAAGCTCGCTCAGCGTCTCGAGCCCGCGCTCTATCACAAGTTCGGCTGCTACGTCGGTGCCGCCACGGCGTGCCAGGACGAGACCATGCGTATGGAGCGCCTCATCTACGACGCTCTCGAGCGCGCTCTCGAAGACAGCCACCAGCGCGTTGCCGCCGATGCGTCCGAGAGGGTCGCCCGCCTGCGCGAGATCCTCGTTTCCGAGCAGATCCACACCCTCATCCACCCCGTTTTCGAACTCGATTCGATGGCGGTCGTTGGCTACGAGGCGCTGTCGCGCGGGCCTAAAGGCTCGGAGTTCGAGCGCCCCGACAAGCTTTTTGCCGTCGCGTACGACGCCGATCTCGTGATGCGGCTCGAACGCGTGTGCCGCAAGAAGGCGCTCAAGATGGCGGAGTCCATGCCCGAGGGCCGGCTGCTCTTCCTCAACGTGGAGCCGGAATCCGTAGGCGACCCGCAGTTGCGCGATGCGCTGACATCGGAGGTTCTTGCGGACGCCACAGTCAAGCCGTCGTCGGTGGTGCTCGAGTTGACAGAACGTGCCGCGATCGCGGACTTCGGGCAGTTCCGCGCGACGCTCGACTACGTAAGGGCGCTCGGGTTCGGCATCGCAGTCGATGACGCCGGCGCAGGCTACGGGTCGCTGCAGTGTCTCGCTGAGGTTCAGCCTGAGTGGCTGAAGGTCGACATAAGCCTCGTGCGCGGCTGCGACACCGACAGCGTGCGCGCCACGCTCGTCGAATCGCTCGTGGCGTTCGCGAACCGCGTGGGGGCGAAGCTCATCGCCGAGGGCATCGAGACGGTCGCTGAGCTAGAGAAGCTGCGCGACATCGGCGTTCCGTATGGGCAGGGCTTCCTGCTCGCGAAGCCGTTGCCCGAGATCCTCCCTGATGAGGAGTACCCCGCGCACCTGCACGCGAAGAGCGGCGCGTGACCGAGGGCGAGCGAATCCGGCTCACGCAGCTTTCGAGCAAGGCTGGTTGAGCTGCGAAGTGGGGTCCGGCGGACCTCCAGGCCGTGCTCGCCCGAATCGCACCGGGCATATCCGAAGAACTTGTGCTGGGCTTCGAGACGAGTGACGACGCTGCGGTCTACCGTATGAGCGACGACGTCGCCGCCCTGCTCACGGTCGACTTCTTCACGCCCATCGTCGACGACCCGTACGACTTTGGCCGTATCACGGCGGCGAACGCACTCTCCGACATCTACGCGATGGGCGGCAAGCCGCTCACGGCGCTCAATCTGCTCGCCTTTCCCTGCTCGCTAGGCCCCGAGGTTGTTGGTGAGGTCGTGCGCGGGGGCGCCGAGCGGGTGATGGCGGCCGGGGCAGTGACCGTGGGTGGCCATACCATCGACGACGCCGAGCCGAAGTACGGGCTGTCAGTTCTGGGCGTCGTGCACCCGGACGACGTCGTGCGCAACCGCGGCGCGCGCCCCGGCGACGTTGCATTCCTGACCAAGCCGATCGGCACCGGCCTGTGGGGGACGGCCCTCAAGCAGGGGCTCGTGGATGAGGACGAGGCGCGCGACGTCATCGAGACGATGGCCGCGCTCAACCGCAACGCGTGCGAGGCGATGGTGGAGACCGGCGTGCACGCCGCAACCGACATCACCGGCTTCGGGCTTGTGGGCCACGTGCACGAGATGGCGCTCGCCAGCGGGTGCGAGGCGCATCTGGACCTTGGACACGTGCCGCTCTTCTCTCGCGTGGTCGAGTTGGCCACGGAGCGTGTCGTGCCGGGCCGAACCGCCGAGATCGTCGCGTGGGCGAACGGTTTCGCGCGCTGGCATCACGCTGACGAGCGTGAACTCTGGATGCGCGTGCTGTGCGACCCGCAGACGAGTGGCGGTCTCCTGATCGCCGTGGCCAGTGACGACGCCGACCGTCTCCAGGTCGCACTCGAGGTCCGCGGGGTCGCAGCGCACCGCGTTGGGCGCTTCGCGTCCGGGACCCCCGGGGCCGTCACGATCCGCTGACGGGTGCGCGCGAGGAGCCTGCGGGGCGTCTATACGGTCTAGGTCGGCGGGTGGTGAGCGAGAGCCATCGCTTCGGCGGCTGCTCGGCTACAATCGGCACCATGGACGTGAACGCGCTGCTCCGCCAGTTGCCGAAGGTCGACGCGATGCTCGAGCGCGACGATGTCGCCGCGCTTGCTGCGACGGTGCCGCGCGTGCTCGTGCTTGACGCCGTGCGCTCGGCGATCGACGAGACTCGCTCGGTGATTGTGACAGGCGGCGACGCCGATCCGTCTCCCGACGCGGTAGCCGCACATGCTATCGCGCTGGCACAGCGCGCGGCGCGCCGCAGCCTCCGCCGCGTGATCAACGCGACCGGCATCGTCGTGCACACGAACCTCGGCCGCTCACCGCTTGCGGACGAGGCTGTCGACGCGGTCACCGAGGTCGCGCGCGGCTACTCGACGCTTGAGTACGACGTCGAGAGCGGCGAGCGTGGCAGCCGGCACACACACGTCGAGTCGCTCATCCGTCGGCTCACGGGTGCCGAGGCCGCGATGGCGGTCAACAACAACGCCGCGGCCGTGATGATGGCCATCGCCGCGCTCGCGCGCGGCAAGGAGGCCGTAGTCAGCAGGGGTCAGCTCGTCGAAATAGGCGGCTCCTTCCGCGTGCCGGACGTGATGGCCGAATCGGGTGCGACGATGGTCGAGGTGGGCACGACCAACAAGACGCACCTGAGAGACTACGAGGCGGCACTGACACCGCGCACGGGTCTGCTTCTGAAGGTCCATACGAGCAACTACCGCGTTGTGGGCTTCACGCAAGAGGTCGACCTCGCGGACCTCGTCGCTCTCGGCGCGCGGCACAACATCCCCGTACTCGAAGACCAGGGATCCGGCGTGCTCGTTGACGTTCGGCAGTGGGGGCTTCCGTATGAACCGACGGTGGCAGAGAGCATCCTCGCGGGGGCCGACGTAGTCACCTGTTCGGGAGACAAGCTGCTCGGCGGCCCCCAGGCCGGCATCATCGCTGGACGGGCGGATGCGATCGCGCTCCTCAAGAGGCACCCCCTCGCCCGCGCGATGCGGCTCGACAAGATGACGCTCGCGGCGCTTGAGGTGACCCTTCGCATTTACCTCGATCCTGACCGCGCACGCGAGCGGATACCCACGCTCAGGATGCTCTCCGCCTCCCGCGACGAGATGGCCGAACGCGCGTCGGGTCTCGCGAGCCAGGTCGCGCACGCCTGCGGCGACCGCGTGCGAACCGGAACGCGTGACGACGTGAGCCGTGCTGGAGGCGGAGCGCTGCCGCTCGCCGACATCCCCACGGTCTGTGCCACGGTCGAGCCCACTGCGATGAGCGTCGTCAGCCTGGAGGCAACACTTCGGCACGGGGAGCCGTCTGTCATCGCTCGCATCGCCGATGGGCGCCTGCTCCTCGACCCGCGCACGCTCTCGGTCGCCGAGGAGGCCGAGGTCGTCGACGCGCTCCGGCGCGCCGTGTGCGGTGCCTGACGCCATGAGCGGTGCGTGACGCCGTGAGCGAACCTTCCCTCGTGCTCGGAACCGCCGGGCATATCGACCACGGCAAGTCCTCACTCATCACGGCGCTCACCGGGACCGACCCCGACCGTCTCAAGGAGGAGAAAGACCGGGGTATCACCATCGAGCTCGGGTTCGCACGCCTCGAGCTGCCGAGTGGCCGTTCGATGGGCGTCGTCGACGTGCCGGGCCACGAACGGTTCGTCCGGCAGATGGTCGCCGGCGCCACCGGTATCGACGTCGTGCTCCTGTGCATCGCGGCCGATGATGGCGTCATGCCCCAGACCCGGGAGCACCTCGCCATCGTCGAGCTGCTCGGCATCGACCGCGGCGTCGTCGCCCTGACCAAGACCGACCTTGTCGACGCGGAATGGGCGGCGCTCGTCGCTGAGGACGTTCGCGCACTGCTCGCTTCGACGTCGCTTGCGAGCGCGCCCGTCGTGCCGGTGTCGGCGCGCACTGGCGAGGGGCTGCCCGAGCTGGTGCGGGTGCTGGACGACAAGGCGAGTGAGACAACCAGCAAGCACGCCGACCTGCCCATGCGCCTGCCGGTGGACCGGGTCTTCACCATCGCGGGCGCGGGCACCGTCGTCACCGGCACGATGTGGTCTGGCGGCGCGGCAAGAGACGACGCGGTCGAGATCTACCCGTCGGGCACCGAAGCGCGCGTGCGCGGTGTCCAGGTTCACGGCGCGACGGTCGAGAAGGCCGTGGCCGGGCAGCGCGTCGCGATGAACGTCTCGGGCGTTGAGCGCGACGAGATCGCGCGCGGCGACGTTATCGCAGCACCCGGGTCACTGACCGTCACGGACCGCTTCGACGGTCACGTCACCTACCTCGGCGTGCCCGGCGAGGAGCGGCCGCTCGCGTCGGGCTCGCGCGTGCACGTTCACCACGGCACGCGCGAGGTGCTCGGGCGTGTGCTGCTCATGGACGCGGTGGAGCTCTCACCGGGCCAAAGCGGGTTCGCTCAGATCAGGCTCGAGGAGCCGCTCGTCCCGCGCTACGACGACCGCTTCATCATCCGCAGCTATTCGCCGGTCTACACCGTGGGCGGCGGGGTCGTGCTCGACGCGCTGCCGCCGCGGCGAACCACGCTCAAGGACCACGAGCGCTCGCTCCTCGAGGCGCTCCTCGCGCACGATCTCACGTCGGCGAGCACCGGCCTGCTCGCCGCCCGCGCGATGCCGATGACGAGCGCAGAGGTCGCCTCGGCGCTCGGCGTCCCGCGTGCGCGGGTCGCCGACGAGCTCAACAAGGCGGACCTCGAGCGCCTCAAGGCGGGCACTGACACATACTTCGTCACCCGTCCAGCGCTCGACGCGCTCGTCATGCACGTCGAACGGGAGCTGTTGCTCTTCCACGACGCGGAGCCGAAAGCGACGGGCTTCTCGACCGCCGCGCTGCGCGACCGGGTCGACCGGCGTCTTGCTCCGCGCGTCTTCGACGCCGTCCTCGAGGTCGCATCCGCGCGTGAGGTGGCCGTCGTTGAGAAGGGGTCGGTCCGCCACCCCCGGGCGGCGGTCTCGGCGCTCGCCGAGGAGGCGGCGGCCGCCGAGGCGCTCAGCAGGCTCATCGAGGACGCGGGTCCGACACCGCCCACACTCGCCGAAGCGCTCGTGGCGACCGGCCTTGACGCTGGTGTGGCCCGCAAAGCGCTCGCTGCGCTCGTAGCGAGCGATCGCGTTGTCCGGGTCTCGAGTGACTTTCACTTCTCACCGGACGCACTCGCTGCGTTGCGTGCGTTGCTCGAAGCCCATCTGCGCGAGCATCGGGATGGCGCGACGGCGAGTGAGCTCCGGGACGCGCTCGGCCTGAGCCGCAAGTACGCGATCCCGCTCCTCGAGTACTTCGACGCACACGGGGTGACGAAGCGCCTAGGCGATGTGCGGATACTGCGGGCGGGCTAGCGGAAGAGTCCAGCGGCGTTCGGCGTGGTATGCTCAGCGGGTAGGAGGCGGAGGGGCCGCGCTCTTGGAGGTGTACCTGCTCATGCGTCGCATCGTCATTGTCACGCTGGCAGCGGCCCTTTCGTTCCTGGTTGCGGCTCAGGCGCACGCGCTCGACGCCATCTACCAGATGAACTACATCAATGCGGTCACGTACCTGAATTCGACCACGGCTTTTGGCGTGGGCAACGGGTCGAAGATCCTGCGCAGCACCGATGGCGGCAAGACGTGGTCGTACCGCGATCCGGGGATACCGGTGGGGAGCTACTACGTGCTTCGCGACATCGCACTGAGCGGTGCCGAGGGCCTCGTCGTGGGGAACTACGGGACCGTTCTCGTGAGCAACGACAGCGGCTCCACGTGGGTCCGGTCGGTCCCGCAGACGGCCACCGACGAACTCCAAGCGTGTGCGATCAGTCAGGGTCTCATGCTGGGCGTTGGCGGCTACTGGGACGCCGGCAAGCGCGCCTATCAGGGCGTCGTGTATCGATCCGCTGACGGCGGCAAGACCTGGAAGCGCGCCGCGGGCGGCGTGTGGGACCAGCAGCTCAACGACGTCGTGTTCGTGGGCAGTACGGCGTGGATCGCGGCGGAGAACGGTCAGCTCTACACGACGACCGACGGCGTGTCAGCGACCAAGACGGGGACGGGCGGCTTCCGGCTCGCCCAAGGGCCTACAAACGTCGTGTGGAGCTACGGCTCCAACATCATGAACAACTACCTCACGTGGTACTACCGCAAGGACGTCGCGGGCGCGTGGAAGCCCTTCTCCGTCTCCATGTTTACGTACAGCATCGCACTGCGCCCCGGTGCGAGCGGCACGGTGGGCTGGATGGCGGGCAACATTCCGAAGGGGTCCTCGCTGGACTACTACCCCGCCGTGCTCTACACCTCGACGCCCACGGCGACCGATCCGTCGTGGAAGGTGCAGTACAAGTCTCCGACCGCATACGCATACGGCGATCGCAAGTTCCGCGACATCGCGTTCGGCACGTCCACTCAGGGCGTCATCGGTGGCGAGAAGGGCCCGATGGGCGGCGGCTGGATGCTCTATTCGGCCGATGCCGGCAAGACGTGGACCGACGTGACCGCTAAGGTATCGCCCGGCGCCCTCGCCGCCAAGGCGACGCTGTCCGTGCCAGAGACCGCCAAGCCGAACACGTCCTTCAAGATGACAGGGACGCTCCGTCCCGGCCACTCGTTCGTCAGCCCTGTCGTCGAGGTGCAGGTGAAGTCGGGCACGTCGTACAAGGCTGCGGGCCGGACGTTGTACCTTTCGACGAGGACGAAGACGTCGACGGCGACGTACAGCTACGCGGGCACGGGTTCTCTGCCGAAGGGTTCGTACCGGTTGCGCACCAACGTCGCCGCGCGCTCGGGCTATCCGGCGTACAAGTCCGCGTGGAAGTACATCGTGGTGAAGTAGTCGCCCCTCACGGTTTGACACGCGGGAGCGACCCTCAGACAATCTGCCGACGGAGCCGGATGGTCCCTGGTGGGGTCCGCGGTCTTCAAAACCGTAGTGGGGCGTGAAGAGCGTCCCGGGTGTGTTCGATTCGCACACGGCTCCGCCAGCCGCATCTCAACTACCCGCTCCGCGCGGGGCACGCAGTCGCAGGAACGGGAGTGGTCGCATGCTCGCACGTCTGTTGTTCGCCGCGGCATCGGTGGCGTTCGCCATCGCCGTCACGGGCTGTGCTCGCGTCGAACAGGCGCTCGCGCCCGAGCCCACGGTCGTCACGATCGAGGCCACACAGGCGGTTCCGGGCGCCGACGTCAACGGCGAACTCGCCGAGGGCCTGCCCGCAGACCTGCCGCTGTGGCCGGGTGCCGACGTGCGCAGCTCCACCGCCGCGAGCGACGCCTACACACTCGCTCTCGTGACGACCGAGAAGTTCGACGACGTTGTGCCGGGTCTGGCGGCCGGCTTCGAGCGCGCCGGGTGGGAGGTCATGGAGGAACTCGCGGGCGACGAGGGCTCAGAGGCCGGCACGGCGAGCGCCTCGCCACGTGCGACGGTCTTGACGGTGTCGGGCGCCGCGGGCGGGGGGATCGTGACCGTCACCGAAGGCGAAGGCGCGGTGCTAATCGAGTACGTGATCGGTTCTGCTAGCTAGACCATCCGCAGGCGTCGTTCGCGCGTGAACCTCATCAGCGCTGCGCCGCCGGCTTGATGGCGGCGTAGGCGGCGAGCGCCCTCTCCCGCGCAAGGGCGTGCTCGACGATGCGGCCGTCCGGGGGCTCCGCAGTACTTCCCAGCCACCGCCTCGAGTACGCGCCGTCGGCGTCGAAGCGAGTCCGCTGGATCTCGGGGTTGAAGATGCGGAAGTACGGCGCCGCGTCAGCTCCGGAGCCGGCCACCCACTGCCAGTTGAACGCGTTGAGCGCCGGATCGTAGTCGACGAGCAGACGCCTGAAGTGCGCCTCGCCAGACTGCCACGGAATGAGCAGGTCCTTCGTCAGGAACGAGCCGCAGACGAGGCGCGCCCGGTTGTGCATCCATCCGGTAGCGCTCAGCTGCCGCATCCCCGCGTCGACGAGCGCGTAGCCGGTGGAACCCGTTTGCCAGGCTTCGAACGCTGCCGGGTCGTCACGCCACGGGAACGCCTCGAACTCGGGCCGCAGGGGGCGTGTCTCGCACTCGGGAAAGTGGTGCGCCACGTGGTAGGCGAACTCGCGCCAGGCGAGCTGCCTGACGAACGGGCGCGCCTCCTCGCCGTCCAGGTAGGGGAGCGTGGCGAGCACCTGCGCCGGAGAGAGCTCGCCTGAGGCCAGACGGGGCGAGAGTTCGCTCGTGCCGCGCAGCGCCGGCCGGTCGCGCAGCGCGTCGTAGTCTGCGAGCGTCTCGGCCACGAACTCGGCGAGGCGTTCACGGGCGGCGACCTCGCCCACTCGCCACCAGGCGGCGACGTCGATGGGGTCGGCGACGGGGGGTGCGGGCGGGACGTCACCGTGCGGAGGCGGCGTGGTGCCGGCCGCGGCGGGGACCGCTACCGCTCGCGGGCCGGGAACCCGCGCGGGTGCGGGGAGCGGCGACGTGAGTTCGAGTGCATCGAGCCACCTTCGGAAGTACGGCGTGAAGACGCGGTAGGGGTCGCCAGATGCTGTCGCGAGAGCGTCGGGGGGGACGAGCAGCTGGCCCTCGCTCACCTGGAGCGTGATGCCGTGCGCCCCGAGCGCGTCGCGGACCGCAACCTCCTCGCGCCGGCCTCCCGGCGTCCAGTCGCGCGTGCAGTGCGCGACGCGCGCACCCACATTCACGGCCGCGTCGCACACTACGCTTTCAGCTTTGCCGTCGCACACGGCCAGCGTCCCGCCGCGTTCCTCGAGCGAGCGTGCGAGCGACGCGAGCGAGAGGCGCCGCCACGCGTCGGACGCGTCCGCGTCCGCATAGGCGCCCCGGGCGAGTGCCACCGCCACGACCTCGTCGCCGGATGCCACAGCGGCGCTCAGCGCGGCGTTGTCGGCGAGGCGCAGATCGCGGCGGAACCAGACGATGCGAGCGGCCACGTGGCCTCCGAGGGCCGGGCGGTCGGGGCGGTGAGGGGCGCGCGTCGAAGCCCGCGCCTTCGCTCGGGTATGTTCCCCACAGCCGATGAGAGGGGACCGTGTGGCCGAGATCATAACCGCGAAGGTGAACATCGGCGTCAGCGCGTGCATCTACGACTGCCCCGTGCGCTACAACGGGCGCGCGTTCGATGCGTTCGGCCTTCTGGGACGAGAGAAGAGCGACTTCGTCTTCACGCCGGTCTGTCCTGAGTGCCTCGCAGGGCTTGGCGTGCCTCGCGCGCCCATCCACCTCACCGGAACCGGACAGCAAGTACTCTCAGGTGACGCGAAGGTGTTGGACCGGCGCGGCCGCGACAGGACCGCGAACGTGGTGGCGGCGTGTTC
>JBBIJX010000036.1:0-16546 GCA_037445775.1 Actinomycetota bacterium | reverse complement strand
CTGCCCGGTGAGTCCGGCGCTCTGGCCAACGCCCAGACGATGGCGGTGACCACGGTCATCATGTTCCAGATCTTCTATCTGCTGAACTGCCGTTCTCTCAACGACTCGATCCTCTCCATCGGCGTCTACTCGAACCGCTCCATCTTCTTCGGGATCGCGGCCGTCGTGACGCTTCAGGCCCTCTTCATCTACGCACCGTTCATGCGCGCGCTTTTCGGCTCGGCGCCGCTCTCGTGGGCAGACATACTGTTGAGTGTCGCGGCCGGCGCGATCATCCTGCCAGTCATCACCGCCGAGAAGGCGTTGCGCAGGAGGATGGGGCCGCGACGCGCGGCGGGAGTCGCGTCACCGAGGTGACCGACGTAAGGAACTCGGCCTAGAGAATGGCTGCGGAGACCCTCACATCTCCCTGCGGCACTCGAGCGCACGCCCCAGCGTGACCTCATCGGCGAACTCGAGGTCGCCGCCCACGGGCAGCCCGCTCGCGATCCGGGTGACGCGCACGCCCAACGGCTTGATGAGCCGCGCCAAGTAGAGCGCCGTCGTCTCGCCCTCTACGTTCGGGTTGGTGGCGAGCACCACTTCGGTGAGGGAGCCCGCGCCCACCCGGTCGATGAGCTCGCGGACCCTGAGTTGCTCCGGGCCGACCCCGTCTATAGGTGAGATGGCTCCGTGGAGCACGTGGTAGACGCCCCCGAACTCATGGGTGCGCTCAATCGCGGCGACGTCGCGAGGCTCTTCGACCACACACACGATCGTCCCGTCGCGCTCCTGGTCGGCGCACACCCGGCACAGCTCGCCCTCCGCGAAGTCGAAGCAGCGCGGGCAGAAATGGATCGCCCTTTTCACGTCGCTGATAGCCGATGCGAGACGGTCGGCGTCGGTCGCGTCCGCGGTCAGAAGCCAGTACGCGATGCGCTGAGCGCTCTTAGGCCCGACGCCAGGAAGGCGCTCGAGCTCCTCGAGGAGGCGCTGTATCGCGACCGGATAGCGCACCTACATGAGTCCCGGGACGTTCATCCCGCCCGTGATCGCGGCCATCTTGGCGTTGGCGAGTTCCTGCGCCGAACGAAGCGCCTCGTTCATGGCGGCGGTCACCATGTCCTGCAACAGTTCGACGTCCTGGGGATCGACTGCGGCGGGGTCCAGCACCACTTCGCGAACCCTCAGGTCGCCGGTCATGACCACGCGAACCGTGCCGCCTCCGGCGGATGCCTCGACCACCTCGTGCTTGAGCTCCTCCTGGACCTCGGCCATCTTGGCCTGTGCCTGCTGCACCTGCTTCATCATCTTGCTGAAGTTCATCTACATGTCCTCTCCGTCCGGCGTGGCAGGGTGCTCCGCGACGATCGTGGCTCCCAAGCGGCCTTCGAGCACGCTCATCAGGTCGTCGCTGGGGGGCTGCGCATCGGGCTGTACCACCGGCTCGAAGTCAACGCACGACGCCGCATCGGGCGCGGACGCCTCGGTCCCGGGCCGGATCGCGCCGCGTCCGAGCTGGTAGCGGAAGGGCGGGGCGGTCCCAAACACGGCGGCCAGTCCGCTGCGCAGCAGCTCACGCATCTCGGGTTCCTCGGCTAGCTTCAGCGAGAACTCCTGATCGTCCGGGAACTCGATGACCAGCGTGCGCCCATCCTCGTCGACGTCTACCTCGACCTGAGCGAACGTGTGCGCACGCGTCGACTTGCGCCGTCTGAGCTCCGCGAGCACGGCCAGCCAGCTCCGCTTCGCGGTTCCCCGATCGAGCGGCCCGGTGCTCGATACCGGCTTGACGACGGGCTCGGCGGCATCCTCGTCTTCCTGGGGCTCAGAAGACACCGCCGGGGCTGCCGTCGCAGGCGCCTCCCGCACCGCCGGCGCTTCTGGAGAGGCGGGCAGGCCGCGCTCCAACGCTTCGATACGCTCGGCGAGAGCCTCGATCGTCATCTCGCCGCGCGGGTTGGCCATGCGCGTGAGGGCGACCTCGAGTGAGAGCCGCGGGTCGCTCGACCACCGCATCTCGCTCGCGAGTTCTCCGAGCACCGACAGGAGGCGTCCGATGCGGTCGGGGCCGCCGAACTCGGAGGCCTGCGCGCTGAGCAACGCCATCTCGTCGCCGGGACGGTCGATCACCCCCGTCGCATCCTGTGTCGACGCTACTACGTAGAGGTCGCGCACGTGCCCCGTCAGGGCGCGAACGAGTTCGGAGAGGTCGGTCCCTGTCTCGACCGTCTCGGCCACCCAGCGGAAGCACCCTGCGATGTCTCGTCGCGCAACGAGACCCGCCGCCGCGAACAGCTGAGCGGAGTCGACCTCGCCCACGAGACCCTCGACGTCATCGACGGTGATCTCGCCGCCGGTGAAAGCGGCGAGCTGCTCGAGTACGGTGATCGCGTCACGCATCCCGCCGTCGGCATGCTTCGCAATGAGTGTGATCGCGCCCTTGTCGACGCGGAAGCCCTCCGACTCGCAGATGTAGCGCAGATGATCGGCTATCTCCTCGACGCTTATTCGGTGGAAGTCGAATCGCTGACAGCGCGAGTGAATGGTCTCAGGCACCTTCTGGGGATGCGTCGTGCAGAGCACGAAGACGACATGCGAGGGCGGCTCCTCGAGCGTCTTGAGAATCGCGTTGAACGAGGCGCTCGACAGCATGTGCACCTCGTCGATGATGTAGACCTTGTACTGGCCGCGCGTCGGCGCGTACTTGACCCGGTCGATGACGTTGGCACGGATAAGATCGACGCCGGTGTTCGACGCAGCGTCGATCTCGAGCACGTCGGGATGGGTGCCTTCGGCGACGTCGGCGCAGCTCGCACACGTGCCATCCGGCTCTCCGCCCGGGCCACGCTCGCACAACAGCGCCTTGGCGAGCAGTCGGGCGGTCGTCGTCTTGCCGGTCCCGCGCGGGCCGGTGAAAAGGTAAGCGTGGGCCACCTTGCTCTCGGCGACCGCGTTTCGCAACGTGCGCTCCACGTGCTGCTGGCCTACGACGTCGTCGAACGTGGCCGGGCGATATTTTCGGTAGAGCGACTGGTGCGTCATAGGATCCGGATGCCCTTGGGACGGGTGGACGCTGCTGCCGTGGAGTATACCGCCGCCCACGGACATGCGATGTAGGGTACGTGCGGCGCCGCTAGCGCGCCGAGCGGGCCCGGACGCTCGGCAGAGGCCCCTTATGGCTGCTGCCTCCCGGCCCTGACCAGGTTCGAGACATGCCGCCGTCCGAACCCGCTCGGCGCGCTTGGCGCGCGAGGGCACAGTATACGCGCAGCCGCGCACAGAGTCACCCGCGCGACCCCTCTGGAGGGCGCCACTCACAAGACCGCTCACGAGGCCCGCTCGCCTCGCACGGGTGTCCGTCCGTCAACCCGCCGGGTGCGTTCGCCCGCTGCGAGGGAACAGACTCACTACGGGACGCGATTCGCCAGAACCGCGTACCCGCGTTCTGTTGTCTCGTGAAGGAGGCTCGTCGATGGCGACACTCGACCGCGAGAAGCTCATCAGCCTGGCGTCGGAGCGCAGCTGGCCCTCGATCACGCTCTACCTTCCCACGCACATCGCGGGACCGGCGAAGGAACAGGACCGTATCCGCCTGAAGAACCTGCTCAAGGAGGCGTGCGAGCGCCTCGTGTATGAGGGGATGCGGGAGTCCGATGTGCCAGCGTTCTGCGCTCCGATCCAGTCGCTGCTCGAGGACGCGACATTCTGGCGGTCGACGGCGCACGGGCTCGCAGTCTTCCACTCCGCCACTACGACGCAGACGGTGCTGACCGGCCTGCCGTTGCCCGAGTCTGTCGTAGTGGGCGATCGCTTCTACCTGAGGCCGCTGATCGCCGCGGACCGCGGTGAACGCCCCTACTTCGCTCTCGCACTAGACCGCAACGGATGCCGCCTCTTCCGCGGGATCGACGGAGCCATCGATGAGGTGACGCTCGAAGGCGTGCCCGCCTCCCTCGCCGACGAGTTGCGCTACGACGAGGTGCAGCCCGCCGTGCAGTATTCGAGCGTGCCCGCGCCGGGCCGCGCAGCCGGCGGAGGTCGCCCCACCGGGGCGGTCTTCCACGGCCACGGCGGCGAGAAAGACGCAGACAAGAACAACCTCGAGCGTTACCTGCGCAAGATCGAGTCCGCAGCATCGGACGTTGCGTCGCTTGAGCCGGGGGTGCCGCTCTTACTGCTCGGAGTCGACTACGAGATCGCGCTCTACCGCTCTTTGAACACTTCGCCGGCGCTTGTCGACGCCCACGTCACCGGCGCGACGGACGAACTCTCGCCTCAGGCGGTCGCAGAGAGGGCGAGCAAAGCGCTGGAGCCGCACTTCCGGGCGCTGCTCGACGCTGACGTCGCGGAGCTCGCCGAGAAGGAGGGCACCTCGCTCGCGTCGCGCGACCCGGCCGCAATCGTCGCCGCTGCGGCAACCGGCCGCGTCAAGACGCTCTACTTCGATGACAGCGTCGGACCGTTCGGCAGGTTCGACCGCGAGCGTCTCCACGTCGACCTGGTGTGCGACGCCGCGCCGCGGCTGCTGCGCGAGCACGGGAGCGAGGACGGAGAGGACGCGCTCCGGTCCGAGCGCGGGTGGGACCTCGTCGACCTCGCTGCCGCCGAGACCGCGCTGCACGGCGGGAGCATCGTGGCGTTCTCGGGCGAAGATCCGCCGGTGAAGGGTGTCGCGGCTGTGATGCGCTACTAGCGGCGTCGGCGGCCCAAGGACGTAGGCGGCCGTCACCGCCCGAAGCGACGGGCGACTGGCTTCACTCCGTATCGCTCGAGGGCACGGCGGCCTTCTTGCGCGCCTTGAGCCGCCCCTGCACCCAATGCCAGATACCGGGGGTTACGCTCACCAGGACGATGCCGATGATGAGGTACTCGAGGTTATGGGCGACGAACGGAATGTTGCCGAAGAAGTAGCCCGCGCCAACGAACAGCGTGATCCACACCCCGGCGCCGAAGACGTTGTAGCGCGCGAACCGCGGGTAGTCCATGTGACTCAGCCCCGCGACGAACGGCGCGAATGTGCGGATGAATGGGAAGAAACGGGCCAACACGATCGTCTTACCCCCATGTCTGCGGAAGAACGCCTCGGTTTCGGCGATGTGCGCATCCGTGATGACACGCGAGAACCGTCCGGAGTCGAGTATGCCGCGCCCCCAGTGCCGTCCGATGGCGTAGTTGCAGGCGTCACCAAGCACAGCCGCCACGAACAGCACGACCCAGAGCACCCAGACGTTGAGCCCCCCGTTGGCGATCGCCGCGAGGGCACCCGCGGCGAACAGCAGCGAGTCGCCGGGTAGGAACGGCGTGACGACGATACCTGTCTCAAGGAAGATGATGAGGAACAGCATCGCGTAGATCCACACACCGTAGGTGGTGACCCACTCCTTCAAGACAACGTCGAGATTCAGGAAGAGGTCGATGAAGAAACCGGCAGGATCCATGGGTCTCCAGTTCGATGGCCACGACGAGTGTCACGCTGGCAGAGCATACGACATGCTCGCACAGCGAGCCGCGACATGGGCACGAGCGATTCCGACACGTCACTCGCGACGTTCGTTCGATGGCACACCCGCACCCCACGAGGCCCTTCGCGCACTCGAAGGGCTCCGTGCCGGGTTCCGGCCGTACCCTGACGCCCGTGTCGTTCTCGTTGGCAGCGCTCCCGGCGACCTGTTCCGCGGCATCGTCGGCTCCTACGCCAAGGTCACCGGAGCGCCGCACGCCCTGCTCGTCATCGCGGCGTCCGGTTCGCCGGGGGCCCAGACGCACGCGGGCTACACCGGCGAGGCCGTGATACTCGAGGCGACGTCCGCAGGTCTGGACACCTGCTGGATCGGCGGTTTCTTCGACCGGCATAGAGCCAGAGCGCTCGTCGAGTTGGAGCCGGGCGAAGCCGTGGTCGCGGCCTCCCCGATCGGCCATGCCACCGAAGCACCGTCAGGGAGCGAGCGTGTCTTCCGTCGCCTCGCGGGTTCGCACGAGCGAAAGCCGCTCGACGTGATCGCTCCCGGATCGCGGGCCGGCTGGCCCGCTTGGGCACTGGCGGCGGCCGAAGCGGTACGGGTAGCCCCCTCAGCGATGAACCGGCAGCCGTGGCGGTTGCGCATGGAGCACGGGGCGCTTGTCATTGCGCGCGACTCGCGCCGTGAGGCGCCGCGTGTCACGCGCGCTCTGGACTGCGGGATCGCCATGTTGCACGCCGAGGTCGCAGCATACGCAGCCGGTATCACCGGACGCTGGGCCGATTGTGAGAACGGACTCGACGTGGCGCGGTTCGAGCCCGTGGAGGACGCGTGACCGAGGAGGAGGCGGTGTTCGCGAAGACGGCTGCGACCACGAACCGCCTCGCGCGCATCGCGCGGAAGTGAGCTCAGAGCGCGCGTGAGAACAGCCGCGCCACGGCGTTTCGGAAGCGCTCCAGGGAGCCGATCTCGGCGAGTGAGTCGAGCGTGACCTCCAGGCACGCAGCGAGGTCGGCGTCGAAGAGCGCGTCCTGGCGCTGTGCCACACCGGCGTCGTAGAAGAACACCTGGAGTTCGTCGTGGAGCAGGAAGCTGCGCACATCGAAGTTGGTCGTCCCCATCGAGGCGAGCCGCCCGTCGATCGTGACGGCTTTCGCGTGCATGAAGCCAGCCTCGTACTGGTAGACCCTCGCGCCTGAGTCGACGAGCTCATCGAGGTAGCTGAACGCCGCCCACCATGGCAGCCGCTTGTCGTGCACCCCGGCCATCATGAGGCTCACGTGCACGCCCGCCGACGCACTCGCCGCGAGCGTGTCTTCGACCGTCTGGTCGGGGACGTAGTAGGGCGACTGCACCCGAACTGAGCGGTTCGCCTGCCCAATCGCGAGATGCAGAACGTGCCGGACGGCCTGCCGCGGGGACTCCGGCCCGGAGAACGCGAGTTGAGCCCACACCCAACGGCCGTCGACGAGCGGCTCTAGCTCCGGGAAGCGCGTCTCGTCGAAGAGGCTCTCCCCGGTGACCCGGTACCAGCGCGAGCAGAACAGTGCGTGGACGTCGTGCACGAGCGGTCCGGTGAAGCGGAGATGCGTGTCGCGCCACTCGGCGAACCGCCGTCCGCCGTCCGCGTACTCTAGCCCCATGTTCATGCCGCCCGTGTAGCCTACCCGGCCGTCGATGACGGCGCACTTTCGGTGGCTCCGGTAGTTGAGCTTGCGCCAGTCCGCGCGGTCGGGTCGCACCTGCGCTCCTGCGGCTACCAGCGCCTTGAGCTGGCGCTTGCTGTAGAACGCCGACCCCACCCAGTCGTAGAGGACGCGCACCTCGACGCCCTCGGCGACCTTGCGCGCAAGCAACTCGCAGACGCGCGCGGTGAGCTCGTCGGCCTCCCAGATGAAGTACTGGAGGTGAACGAAGCGGCTCGCGTTGTCGATGTCGTTGAGCAGGCGCGAGAACTTCTCCTCGCCGGTCGAGAAGATCTCGAGGTCGGCGCAGGGCAGCGGTGTCGTGCCGCACATCCGGCGGATCGCGCGCGAGACGAGGCGGTAGAGAGGGTCCTCGACGTTCGCCGTCGCATCGAACGAGTAGCGCGCGCGAAGCGCCTGCATCGTGTTCGCCGCCAGCGCCGCGCCTTCGGATCGACGGCGGTCGCGGTGCGCCGTACGGCTCAGATCGCGTCCGAACATGAGGTAGAGCACGATACCGGCACCCGGCATGAGCAGGAGCACGAGGATCCACGCGAGTGTGGTCGAAGGATCGCGTTCCTCGTAGATGAGCGCGACGATGACCACGACCGAGTAGACGACGATGACTGGGAGCACAAGGTCGTACAGCACGACTCCATCGTACCCTTCCCGCAGGTGCGAGACGACACGGGCGCGCGCGGCGTATACTGCCAGCATGACTTTCGCAGAACTGGGACTCTCCGACGAGATCCTCGCGGCGGTGGCCGCGCTTGGCTACGAAGAGCCGACCCCCATCCAGGAGCGTGCGATACCGCTCGTCTTGAACGGCCGCGACGTGGTAGGCGCCGCCCAGACCGGCACCGGCAAGACGGCCGCATTCACGCTGCCCGTCCTGCAGCGCATCGGCTCCGGCGACGGACGGCCGCTCGCGCTCGTCGTCACCCCCACCCGTGAGCTCGCGGCGCAGATCGACGGCGTCGCCGGCGCCGTGTCCGTACATACGGCCCAGCGCGTCGCCTGCGTTGTGGGCGGCGTCAAGTACGGACCTCAGGTCACGCGCGTGAGGCGTGGGGTGGAGCTGCTCGTCGCGACGCCCGGTCGCCTCATCGACCTCGTCGATCGTGGCGACGTCGATCTGCGCGGCGTCGAGGTGCTCATACTCGACGAGGCCGACCGCATGCTCGACATGGGCTTCTGGCCGAGCGTGCGCAAGATCCTGAGCTTCCTGCCCAAGACCCGTCAGAACCTGCTCTTCTCGGCGACCATCTCTCCTGAGATCACGCAGATCGTCAGCAACATGTTGCGCGACCCTGTGTTCGTCGAGGTGGCCCGCAAGGGCACGACCGCCGAAGGCATCGAGCAGGCCATCATGCCCGTCGAACAGTCGCAGAAGCCCGACCTGCTCGCCGCGCTCATCGAGGAGCGCGGCGCGGACCGCGTCCTCGTGTTCACGAAGACGAAGGCTCGCGCCGACCTCGTACGCACGATTCTCGACCGCAAGGGGCTGCGCGTGGCCGTGATGCACGCGGACCGCTCTCAGCAGCAGCGCGACAAGGCGCTCGAGCGCTTCCGCGCAGGCAGGGTGGACGTCCTCGTCGCGACCGACATAATCGCGCGCGGCATCGACATCTCCGACATCGACCACGTGGTGAACTACGATGTCCCGGAGAATCCCGACGACTACGTCCACCGCATCGGGCGCACCGGCAGGGCTGGAGCGAGCGGCTACGCGCTCACAATGGTGGGTCCCGACGAGATCACACAGCTGCGCGAGATAGAATACCTGCTCGGCACGGTGCTGCCGGTGCACGACGTCGACGGATTCCCCTATCGCGACGGCCGCATCGTCCCCTTCGAGGGGAGACCGGCGAAGCGCCCGACACGCGCGGCGTTCGGCGCGCGCGCGAAGTCCTCACGCATCGCCCGCCGCTGAACCCGCGGGGCTGGCGCCTTATGGGACCGTGATGAGCGTGGTCGCCGACGCTGGGGCGTGTACGTCGTCTCCCCCCACGCGCGCGACAAGCCTGAGCTTCCCGCGCGGAAGCCTTATCGACCCGGCGTAGCGCGTGTAGCCGTCTCGGCTCCGGTTCACCATCCGCACCGTGGCGCCCTCGATCCAGACGCCCGTGCCAGGATCGAGCCGGTAGACCGTCACCCGCACCGTCCTTGCCCCTGCCGGGTGCTTCGGGCGCAGCGTGCCGGCGAACGCATACGAGCCCGAACCGCGGACACGGCTCACGGGAAACGGAGCGGCGAGAGCCGCCTTCGGCCAGACCACCGCAGTGCGGCTCGACGACGCCATCTCGCCCGGCGCTCCGGCGAACCGCACGCGATACTCCGTCTTGCGCGTCGGGTGGACCGAGAAGCGATAGGCGCCGTCCGAGCCGGTGCGCACACTCGCCACCCCGGTCTTCCACGCCGAAACCCCCGACGGGCGCGCGTCGAGCGTGACGCGCATCCCGGGCACCGGTTCGTCGTCGATGCTCAGCAACCGGCCTCGCACGGAGGCGCTGCCGCCCCAGCGCGGGTACGGCGTCGCGCTGAGCGTGAGCTGCGTGCCGTACCCGCGCTGCCATGCGAGCCGATACTCGCCCGATCCCTCATGCACGGTGACGATTAGATGGTGAAGTCCTCCCTGGCCGGAGGGGGCGTCGTACGTGAGCGTCGTGGGCATTCCCGTGCTGGACGCTGTCGCCACCGGCGGCGCATCGAGCGAGGAGGAGCCCGGCTCAATGAGCCGCACCTCGGTGAGCGCTCCGGAGGAACCGGTCAGCGTCACGCGCAGCCGATGCCCTCCGTTGACCGCCACAACGAAGACGTCCCGCACGTCATCGCCCGCGTCGAGAGCGCCTGTCGCGAGCGAGCCGGGCAACGGGACTCCCGGAAGATCGTCATCGGTAACGTCGTCCGGCACGCTGAGCGCAAGGTCCGCGCGGACCAGACCATGCCCGTACTCGATATCAGGGCCCGGATCGCCCAAGTCCTGCGCGGTCGCGCGGAGACGTGCCGCGACGCGCCCCGCCGGCCATGAGGGGTGTGCGGATCGCAGCAACGCCGCAGCTCCGGCAACGTGAGGCGACGCCGCGGACGTACCGGTGATCCGGCCCACCGAAGCTGCGGCCACAGGTCCGCTCAACGGCCAGAGCGAGAGCACGTTCACGCCAGGCGCCACGAGGTCGAGACCGGCGCCGTACTGGGAGCCGACCCACCTCAGGCCGCGTGTGTCGAGCGCGCCCACCGCCACGACGTCGGTGTAGGCCGCAGGATAGTCCAGGCCGGGCGTGCCGTCGTTCCCCGCCGCGGCCACGATAACGACGTCGCGTGCGTGCGCGTACTCGATGGCGTCCTCCAGCACACGCGACGGGTCCGCGATCCCGAGACTCAGGTTGATGACGTCCGCGCCCTGTTTGACCGCGTGCCGGATGCCGTCGGCGACCGCTGTGTCCGAACCGACACCCTGCGCGTTCAGGACGCGCACCGGCAGGATCGTGCAGCGATGGGCAAGCCCCGCTACGTCGCGCCGGTTGTCGGTCGCGGCGGCGATGACGCCGGCGACGTGCGTGCCGTGGCCGAACGCGTCGTTGGCGACCGGATCGCGACCGATGAAGTCGTAGCCGCGTGCGGCGTCGACGCGCCCCGCAAGGTCCGGATGCCCGGGGTCGACGCCGGAGTCGACGACCGCCACGACCACAGACGGTGCGCCACGCTCGATGTCCCACGCCGAGCTCGCACCGACCGCGTGCAAGTTCGACTGGCTCGAATACTGAGGGTCGTTGGGCGTGAAGAGAGCGCGCGCGACGAGCTCGGGCTGCGCGTAGCGGACACCCGGGGAGCGCGCCAGACGCTGTGCAAGCGCGGCGGCGCTCTGGCCCAGCTGCGGACGAACCACAAGGTAGCGACCTTCGGCCCGCTCTGCTACGACGGCCGCGCCCCGCCTAGTCACGGCACCACGCGCCGCCCCCACCTCACCCACGCGGTAGCCCACGACCACGCGGCCGGTGGCCTCCGCCACAGGCGCTTCAGGGTCCGTTGTAGCGACCACGGACTCGACGCGCGCGAAAACCACGAGCGCAACGGCGACCCACACGCACAGCGCGGTGCCCATGACACGCCGAGCGGGGTGTGGGCGTCGCCCCATCCGCGCTACCGCACCCTCACCGTGCGCCACGACGACGCGGTCTGGGCGTGGAGCGCATCCGCGGGCACACGGACCCGGACCTGCCACGTGGCTCGCCGCGTCAAGACGAGCGATGCGTTCCAGCGCGTCAGATCGTTCCGCGCCGGGAACGCGTCGACGGAGCGCCACCGGTCCGTCTTCGAGCGCCGCCACCGCGCCTCGACGAGCACGTGACGTTTGGAAGCCGCATGCGACGGCTTGAGCCGGCCGGCGACGCTGAACCGGCGCCCTGCGGTCGCGCGCGCCGGGGCGGACTCGATGGTGAGGTACGCCTTGGGCGAGATCGTCATGACGGCGCCGAGACCGTAGCCGTACCGCGTCCCGTCGGCGGCGTCGTGATACCTGGTCTTGACGCGGTACGCGGTGCGGCGGGCGGGCTTCACCCTGAACGCGACACGTCCCGATGCTGTGCTCGTCGACTCGGCGACAGCAGTCCACGTGGTCTGGCCCGAGGGGCGCGCCAGGAGCACGGCGCGCACGCGCGGAAGCGGGTCGCCGTCTGCTCCGCTGACCGTCGCGACCACCGAGGCTGTGGTCGCGTAGCTCACGACTGCCGGCGTGGTGGAGACGATCGAAGGCGCCGGCAGTCCCGCGTGCGCCCACGACAGTGTGTACGGCCCCGAGCCTGACCACTGCTTCACGACGAGGTAGTGCACGGACGGGGTCGCGATGTCGGAGACGTAGGAGAAGGCCTCGCTGCCACCGGTGACGGCGCGATCCGCATACGCGATCACGCGCGAGAACGGCGGTGCGAGCGCCGAGTCCACCGTGCGCGTCCCGGGGGCGAGCAGGTAGACCCCGTAGTCTGCCCCCGGCGGCACGGTCACCGTGACATCGAGCCGCTCATTGCGCCCCAGCGTGAGCGAGAAGACGTCGCGCACGTCGAGCGCGAACGGGTTCTCGGTCGCGGTGAGCGAACCCTGATGCGGCGATTCCGGCACTGCGAGACCCGGGATCTCGTCGTCGAGCGACACTCCCGCGCCGAACACCGTCGGCACTCCAAGGGCGAGCAGCGACACGCACAGGGCGGCCGCACACACGGCCTGCGTGACCGCTCGCCGTCTCGCATCGCACGCCATGCCGTCTCCTACTGTGTGTCGAGCACCGGGGTCCCGATTCCCACGGTCACAGCGTAGCAGGACGCGAGCGCGCGACCGTCAGGATCCCGCGCGTCCTTTCGGTGCCCCAGCTTGTGGTCCGTCCGGGTGCGGGGTGTCAGTTCTCGCTGTGACGAACGAACGGCAGCTGTTCGCTCGCGACGTCGCGCAGGACGCGGACACGAGCAAACGGGTCGAGACCCCGCAGCTCACCTCGCACGCGCTCCTCGACCTCGTCGATGCGCACCGCCCGGCGGCCCATCGCACCGCGTCCAGCGACGACGAGCCCGGCCCCGATCAGCGCCATTGGCACCAAGACGTGCCACAGACCGCGCCGCCCGCGCAGGATCTGCGTAAGGCCCCACGCGACGCCCCCGCTCACGAACGAGAGCCCTATCGCCATCGTCACCGCGTCGCCGTCGACGTTCTCCGCGAACTCCTCGCGCAGCTGCTGTGCCCGTTCTCTCAGGGCTTCACTGCGCGCCACGAGATCCGCCCGCCGCTCAAGCAACTCCTCACGTGAAATCATGCTGCATCGCCTCCTTGCCTACACGTATATGTGCCCCGTCCCAAACATCCCGGAGCGGTATGCTGAAGCGGGAACGGCCCCTGAGGGGAGGAGCGGATGGGCGAGCGGCCGAACGATGAGCACGAGCGCTTGCGCGTGCCGGGAGCCGACATCCTCGAGCACGATACGTGGGCCGAGGAGCCGCTGGCGTGCCCCGCCTGTGAGGCGCCGGTGCGTCAGTCCGAAGCCCGCTGCTCTCAGTGCGGCCAGTGGCTTGAGCGGTGCTTCGGCTCGTGCCCCAGTTGCGCGTCTCCGCGATGCGTGGGCGGACGCCGCGTCAGGTGACGTGACGCGTCGCGAGGTCGCGCGCGAACAATGCCCCCAGCATCATGAACGCGTGTCCGAGGCTCCACCCGTAGTCGATGAAGGATCCCGAGTCGTAGAGGTCGGCGGCCGCGAGCCACGAGTACCCGGTGTCGGCGAAGGCGAGCAGTACAGCGCCCGTCGCCACCGCCCACCACGGCCACGCAAGCCTGCCCCCTCCCAGCGACGACACGACCGCGACGACGAAGATCGCCGGCGTGAGCATGAGCAGCACGTCCGCGAGCGGGTAGAGTGTCGAGAGGACCTTCTCGCCGGTCGATATCTCGGGATCGCTCAGGACGTAGGGCGCGAGGAGCCCCACGTAGACGATAGCCGACACCGCGAGGCCCACCACCGTAGCGATGATGGCCGGCCGGCGCACATCGACAAGTCCTCGGAATGCGAGCCCGGCGCTCAGAACACCAAACGCCACGAGCGGATACTCGATCAGGTAGAAGGGGTCCGGCAGTCCCGGATAAGGCGGCTCAGCGCCCACGCCCACTTCGATGACTGTCCAGATGACGTCGCCCACCATGAAGCTCATCGCACCAAGCCCGATGAGCAGCCACGGACGCCCCACGCTCGTCGCAGGACCCAGGCGCCGCGCGGTCGCAAGGATCACAGCCGCGGAGAGGCCCACGACTAGCACCCCGCCGATGTCAGCGATCGCAACGACACCCTTTTCGCCGCCCACGCCAAGAGACACCAGCACGGCGGTGACGGCGACGAGGACGACTGCGGTCCCGAACGTGATACACGTACTGCGTGACACGTACGAACCGGCCATGCTCACACCCCCATCACTGAACGCTGGATGGTCACGATCGCATCATCGATGGCGGCGGGTGGCGCAACCGGCCCCAGAAGCTTGCGGATGCTAGCCTCGAGCGCGGACAGGTCATCCGTGTCGAGTTCGTCAGACATCTTCCCCAGCGAAAGCGCGGTCGCGCGAACGCACGTGTCGGCGACGGTCGCGCCAACGAACGGCTCGAGTGCGCTCTTGACCGCTTGGCTGATCCCCATCGACCGCCTCCCCCCTCAGTGCGGAACCCGCCTGCGACGGGCCGCAGCCATTCTATCGGCTGCCTTGCCGCATCACGAGAGAAGTGAATCGGGAGAACTGAATCAAATGAGCTGAATAAGGTGATGAGTGAGCCCTTGACCCTTACGTTACGTGAGGGCCTACCATCAACGCGGAGGTGGACCGCATGGACATCACGGTAGGGCACGTGGCGAGGATCGCCCACGTGACCGTGCGCACACTGCACCACTACGACGAGATCGGCTTGCTGACGCCGTCGGCCCGCAGCGAAGCCGGCTACCGGCTGTACTCAAATGGATCGCGACAGACGCAGGAGGCATCACCATGACGAAGGAAGAGCTGTTCGAGGTGTTCGGCGACTTCGATCCGGCGCAGTACGAGGACGAGGTCAAGGAGCGCTGGGGTGACACGGATGCGTACAAGGAGTCCGCGCGCCGAACCGCGCGTTACACGAAGGAGGACTGGGCGCGTCACAAGGCCGAGGGCGCAGAGCTGCTCGCGCGCATGGTCGAGCTCTTCGACGCTGGCGTCTCGCCGGAATCGCCTGACGCGTTGGGGGTAGCCGAAGCCGCACGCCTGCAGATCGATACGTGGTTCTACCCGTGCTCGCACCAGATGCATGCGGCACTCGGTGACATGTACATCGCGGACGCTCGGTTCACCGCCTACTACGACGAGCACCGTACGGGTCTTGCGGCGTGGTTTCGTGAGGCCATCAGAAGCAACGCTCGGCGGCACGGCTCCGTCTCCTAGAATGCATCGACGTGGCGCTGTGATGAATATCACAGGAATGACTTACGCCACCCTACATGAGTGAAGCGCGCTCCCCGATAGCCAACACGGACGGAGTCCACCCGCTTGATCGGGTGTTGGTTATCGAGAGGAGCCACCAATGTTCGCCCATACTGCCCCGCCCCGGTTCATGTCACTGCTCATCCTGTCGCTGGTCATCGCGCTCGCATGGCCGGCGACATTCGCGTCAGCGGCTTCGAGCCGCGCCGCCTCGGACGACGCGGCCGCCTACTCGAAGACGACGTTCCTCGTGAAGTTCCGGCCGGGAACGCCGGGAACGAGGATCGCTGCGGTCAACCGCGCCGAGGGGGTCACGCAGCGCGCCAACATCAGCCAGATTGGCGTTCGCGTCCTCAACGTTCCGAAGGGCAAGACCGTCGAGGCGATGGTCGCGCGCTACGCGAAGAACCCGAACGTGGAGTTCGCGGAGGTGGACGGGACCGCGCAGGCCTTGGGCTACCCGAACGATCCGTACTACGCGAGCCAGTCCTCCATGCCGCAGATCAACGCGCCGTTGGGCTGGCAGCGCACAACCGGACGACCGGACGTGGTCATCGCCATCGTCGACACAGGCGTCAATGGTGCGCATCCTGACCTCGCCGGCAAGGTGCTCGACGGCTACGACTTCGCGAACGGGGACTCCGATCCTGCCGACGACCACGGCCACGGCACGATGGTGGCGGGCATCGCCGCCGCAAGCGGCAACAATGGGATCGGCATGGCTGGCATGTCATGGCGTTCCAACATCCTGCCGGTGAAGGTGCTCACGGCCGACGGCTATGGTGACTGGAGCACGGTCTCGCAGGGAATCGTCTGGGCCGCTGACAACGGCGCGCGCGTCATCAACATGAGCCTCGGTGCCAAGTTCGGTGCGGCCACTCTTGAGTCCGCCGTCAGCTACGCTGCATCTCGGGGATGCCTGCTGGTTGGCGCGGCAGGCAACTCGGGCTTGCCC
Organism: Actinomycetota bacterium; assembly: GCA_037445775.1. Taxonomy (GTDB): domain Bacteria; phylum Actinomycetota; class Coriobacteriia; order Anaerosomatales; family PHET01; genus JBBUX01. The sequence continues at coordinate 486 of JBBIJX010000036.1, read as the reverse complement.
TACAGCTGCTTCCCGGCGTACTACCCTGACGTCATGTCGGTGGGCTCCGTCGGCACGACGGACACCCTGTCCGCCTTCTCGAACTACGGGGACATGATCGATGTCGTCGCGCCTGGCGAGAAGGTCTTCACCACCCACAAGTCTGGCGGCTACGGACGCTTCACCGGTACGTCGGCCTCCGCGCCGTTCGTCTCCGGCCTCGCCGCGTTGCTCTGGAGTGAGAGCGACACCCTGACACGTGACGCGGTGTGGTCGGCGATTCGCGACGGTGCGCGCGATCTAGGCACGACCGGATACGACCCGTTCTACGGCTGGGGCAGAATTGAGGTCGGCGGCTCGTTCGCGGCGGTCTTCGGTGCCGCACCCACTCCGGCTCCCGCTCCCGCCCCGGCACCCGAGCCCGCTCCCGCCCCGGCACCTGCGCCCGAGCCCGCTCCCGCCCCGGCACCCGAGCCCGCTCCCGCCCCGGCACCTGCGCCCGAGCCC
>JBBIJX010000035.1:0-17120 GCA_037445775.1 Actinomycetota bacterium | reverse complement strand
CAAGAAGGTCTTCGGAATCGGGTCCGAGCGAAACGCGCGCGTGCGAGTGTGGGTCAAGGATTCGTACCTTGAGGCACTCGTGCAGGCCCGCGCCGCCGCGGAGGGCATACTCGGTGGCGACGAGGCGGCGGAATCGCTCGGAATCGTCGCGGCTGACTTGATCACGGAGACGCCGGACCTCAGCGATGAGGAGCTTGACCGAGTGGCCGACACTGCGGCCGGCGCGGTCAAGTCGGTTCTCGGTTACCTTGGGATCTCGAATCCCACCGTGGAGGAGTACGAGGGCGACGAAGGAGAGATCATCCTCGACATCATGGGCGGCGACTTGGGCCTGCTCATCGGGCGACACGGCCGGACTCTCGACGCGCTGCAGGCTGCGGTTGGTGCCATCACCACGAAGAGTCTCGGCTTCCGCTACCCTGTCGTGGTCGATGTCGAGGGGTATCGGCACCGCCGTAAGCAGAAGATCGAGGATATCGCTCGTCGTGCGGCGGATCGCGCGTCCCGTCAGCGACAGGCAGTGACGCTGCGGCCGATGACGGCGTACGAGCGGCGGGTCGTGCACATGGCGCTTCGTGACGACGGAAGGGTCGTGACGAACAGCGAGGGCCAGGAGCCCTACCGCCAGGTGGTCGTTGTTCCCAAGTAGTGCTCTGGCAGCAGATGGTTGTTGGGTTCACGAGGCGCCCTTGGGCGCCTCGTGACGTATGATGGGATATGCTGGGGATGAGCTCGTGAGCGGGCGGGTAAGCACCCACGATGTTTCACGTGAAACATCGTGGGCGGGTTGAGTCCGATAAGACGAGGGGTTTCACGTGAAACATCTCAGTGATGGCGACAGGCGGTACGCGATCGATCTTCTTGCTGCGGCGGAGATTGAGTTATCCGACAAGGCGCTGTCCACGATGTTGCGTCACGTGGACTGGCTGCTGGAGACGACGCGCACCTTGAACCTGACAGCCATCCGCGAACCGCGTACCGCAGTACGAGTGCATCTTGTTGACTCGCTGATGGCTCTGCCTGAGGTGCGCGCGGCGGGTCCGGGTCTTCTGCTCGACATCGGTACCGGAGGAGGTTTCCCCGGGGTCGAACTCGCGATGGCCGCTGAGCGCCAAGCGCTGCTCGTCGAATCTGTGCGCAAGAAGGCAGAGGCACTCAACGCGTTTCTGCTGCACGAAACTCTTGCTTCGGGGATTTCTGTCACGGCATCTAGGGCCGAAGAGGTCGCGAGATCGCTGGGGCAGAGTGCGGCGGTGGTCACGGCCCGCGCCCTCGCCCCCCTGCCGTCTCTTGTTGAGCTGGCCGCCCCCCTACTGGTGGAGGGAGGACGCCTCGTATCACTGAAGGGGAGGGCCTCGGAGGCCGAACTGACTGCTGGCGTGGAAGCGGCGCGCGTGTGCGGGCTGGAGCTGGTGGGCGTTCGTTCATTTGTTCTGCCGGGAGGCACGGATCAACGCTCAGTGATCGTGTTCCAACGGGTTCGAGAGCCCGAGATCGAGCTACCCCGCCGCGCGGGGGCAGCCCAGAAGCGCCCGGTCGCGTGACTTTCCCGGGCGATGTCCGTGGTCTATACTGCATCAACGTGCAACACGGCGAGAGGGGCGAGCTGCAGTGGGTGCCGATACGTACGGGGGACGACGAGCGCTTGTGTTGGCGGTGGTCAACCAGAAGGGCGGCGTGGGCAAGAGTACGACTGCGGTGAATCTCGCTGCAGCACTAGGCGAGCTAGGCAGGAAGGTGCTTCTCCTCGACCTGGACCCGCAAGGCAACGCGACTTCGGGATTCGGGCTGGACAAGAACCAGCGGGAACTCTGCATCTACAACGCGCTGCTGGGTGACGCCGATATCGCGTCAATCATCGAACCGGTCGAGATCGAGCGAGTCTTCGCTGTTCCCGCGACTATTCAACTGGCAGGCGCTGAGATCGAGCTGGTCTCCGCGATGAGCCGCGAAACCCGACTCAAGGCCATCGTCGAGTCGATCGTGGGGGACTTCGAGTACGTCATCATCGACTGCCCACCGTCCTTGGGGCTGCTCACCATCAACGCGCTGACCGCCGCCGACGGCCTTGTCATCCCGATCCAGTGCGAGTACTACGCGCTGGAAGGGCTGTCGAAGCTGTTGGACTCTGTCCGCCTCGTGAAGACCCACCTGAATCCGGCGCTCGAGGTCTTCGGCGTCGTGATGACGATGTACGATGGACGCACGCGCCTTGCCCAGCAGGTGGTGGAGGAGGTGCGGGACTTCTTCGACGATAAGGTGTTCCAGACCATGATCCCGCGAACGGTGCGCCTGTCTGAAGCGCCGAGCTTCGGGCAGTCCGTGATCATGTACGACCCCTCCGGAAAAGGCGCGGCTGCGTATCGCGCCCTAGCGAAGGAAGTGATGGACCGTGTCTAAGCGTGGACTGGGCCGAGGCCTTTCCGCCCTCATTCCTACAGCGTCGCAAGAGTCCCACGCTGGCGAAGAGGTCACCGAGCTGGCGATCGATCTCATCACGCCGAATCCGGATCAGCCCAGGACCGATATCGATGAGGACGCAGTGGCGGAACTGTCGGATTCGATCAAGAAGGTGGGACTGCTTCAACCCATCATAGTGCGGCCGCTCGGTGAGGGCTATCAGATCATCGCGGGCGAACGCCGGTGGCGAGCCTGCCGGCAGGCAGGACTCGAGCGCGTGCCGGTACGAGTGATGTCGACGAACTCGGTCGAGTCGCTCGAGCTCGCGCTCATCGAGAACCTGCAGCGCGAAGACCTGAACCCCATCGAGGAGGCACGCGGCTATCGCAAGCTGCTGACTGGCCATCAGATGACGCAGGCGGAGCTGGCGGACAAGGTGTCGAAGTCGCGGTCGACGATCACCAATGCGCTGCGTCTGCTCGATCTCCCAGAGGAGGTGCAGGAACTCGTCTACAAGGGAGTGATCTCCGCCGGACATGCGCGTGCGGTTCTGTCCATACCAGACGAAGCGGCCCGCATCCGCCTGGCCGAGAAGATCGCCAACGAAGGGTTGTCAGTGCGCGAGGCAGAGAATCTAGCGCGTCTCGTCGCGGCCGGACAGAGTGAGCGGCCGGCGAGACCCGCGTCGCCAAAGAGCTTCAAGGTCGTGGCACGCGCCCTGCGCCGCTATCTGGGTACCAATGTGAGGGTGCGCGCAGGCAAGGACAAGAACAAGATAGAGATTGAGTTCCGTAGTGAAGAGGAACTCGAGCGCCTGTCGAGCCTGCTGACCGGGGCGGGACGGGCGGGGGAGGAAGTGTGATGCGCCGACAAATGGAAATTCTTGCCATTGGGCTTGTGGCGGGAGCGGTTGTCGGATTCTGTGCCGGGCTCCTGGTAGCCCCGTCAAGCGGGGCAGCCCTGCGGCGACGACTAGCGGGCGAGGCACAGCGCGCTGCCGGGGCGGCTCGCGATCTCGCGGAACGGGCGGAACACGTCGCGGAGGCCATCGGCGGTCGTGTGGAGCACTATCTGGGTCGCGACGAGGAGGTTGCCTGGCGCAAAGTCCGCGAGATCCGCGAGGGAATCGACGGCTACACTCCTACGCACGGCTGATGTCGGCCCCCCGAGGTACGCTGCGCCGGAGAGGGAGGTGCGCGTGGGGCTGACACTCATCACCGGTCGCGCGAATGCCGGAAAGACCGGCGTGCTGCACGACGTGCTCATCACCGCGGCGAGCACCTCAAAGCCTGTCATGTTGCTGCCGCAGCGGCCCGACGCTCATCGGGTCTCGCGGGAGTTCGCCCGCAGGGGCGTTGGGGGTATCGCGGTCACCGTATTCGATGAATGGCTCGAGCAGCTCTGGCGCCTCTACGGTGATGGGCGGGGGATCGTCACTCCTGTCCTGCGCGAGTTGCTGCTGCGCGATGCGGTGGCTGCGACGGACCTGTCAGAGCTGGGAGAATCTGGGAGTACGCACGGGTTTGCGCGGATTCTTGCCGATCTTGCACGCCGCGTCGCGAAACCTCATGCGGCTGCGGGCGACCGGCTCGCGGTCGAACTCGAGCAAGTCCTCAGTGTCTATCACGGACTGCTGGATGCGGTGGGCGCGATCGAAGCCGTGAGCGCCGCCGCCCTGCTTGCCCAAGCGCCGCCGACGCCCGCCGGACCCTTGGGAGCGAATCGATTCACGGACTTCTCGCCCGCACAGGAGGAGTTGCTGTGCGCCTGCGCGCTCGAGACGGATGTGTACGTGGCGCTGACCTGGCAGGAGGGGTGCGCTGCCACGGCGGCACTCGACCCGCTCGTGGAGCGACTCGGCGCGCGGGCTCGCGACCACATCATCGTGTCTGGCTCCTCGTGGAGCGAGCCAACATTGGCACGGCTCGAGGAGAGGCTCTTCGCTGAGGACACGGAGGCGGCGCCGACGGCGTGCCTGACGATCGGTGAGGCCGGGGGCGAAGAGGCCGAGTGCGCTCTCGTGGCAGCATTCGCGCGTGACGCCCTCGACGCCGGCATGGACCCGGAGTCGATCGCGATCACCTTCCGCGATGTCGCGGGCCGCGCGGAACCGCTCACGCGAGCCTTGTCTGGTGAGGGCGTGGCCCACGCGCTCGATGTGTCTGTGTCGTTCGGCCGCACCTCGTTCGGCTCGGCCATGATCTCGCTGCTCGACGCGTGCGCCGGCAGGGGAGAGGTGCGCGAGCGCCTCCTGTCCTTCCTCTACTCGGGGTACGCAGGGGTAGGCGCAGACGAGGTCGCAGAGACCGACCGCGCGTGGCGGAGAGCGCGCAGAACGGACGACCGTCTGGTCGCGAGTGCGATTGCCGCCCTGCCGCCCGCCGCAGGCACGCTCGCGCTCGTCAGCCGGCTGATCACGCGCCGCATCGATGCGGATGTGGCACGGGAATGGAAAAATGTGGCAGATGCTATGCTGGTCTGCGGGAAGGATAGCGACGAATCGACTTGGCCGGGCATGTGGCTCGATACGGGCGCACATCGCGCGTTCGTTCGCACCGTGGGCGATGTGGCGGCATCCGGAGGCGAGGCGGGAGAGCTCGATCTGCGGCGTGCCCTCGATGCCGTCGAGGTCTCGATGCAGTCTCAGGAGACGCCGGGTGCGGTAACCGTGACCGAAGCGCACCGGATGCGAGGGCGGCGTTTCGACGCGGTCATCGTGGGCGGGCTCAATGCTGCGGAGTTCGCGCCACAGGCGCGGGCCTCGCTCACGACGGCTTTGGCGCTGCGACTCGGCGCGCCGGAGCCTCAGGATCCAGTCCTGGCGGAGCGGCTGTTGTTCTACACCGTCGTCACGCGGGCGCGCCGGGCGCTCTGGCTCGTTCGACAGAGTGTCGATGAGAACGGCGAGGAAAGGCAGGCCTCCCCGTTCTGGGAGGAGGTGCTCGACGTCTACCGCACTCCCGAGGAGTGCAGCCGCGGGGTTGTGCCGGCGGGGGTGCCGCTACACCGTATGAGCGCGCTCGAGGCCGAGCGACGTTCGCTGCTCCGTAGGCGGGGAGCGCTGCAGCAGGGACCTCCCAGGCCGCCCGCGGGTCCCGCGCGGGGGAGGCTCACGGACCGCGCCCTTCAAGAGGAACTGATCGGACGTGACGAGTACAGCGTCACCGAGATCGAGACGTACCTGTCGTGTCCGTACAGGTGGTTCGTCGAGCGAGCGCTGCGGCCGCGCGAACTCGACCGCTCTGTGGACGCGCGCGAGCGGGGGAGTCTTGCGCACGAGATCGTCCGGGCGTTCTACGAGCGCTGGCATCAGGCTGGGCACGGCCGGGTCTGCGCCGACACGCTCGACGAGGCGCTCGAACTCGTGGAGCAGGTCGGCAAGGATTGCACGTCAGCGGGTTGGCGCATCGAGGCGCGGGGACTTGCCGAGCATCTTGCGCATGCGAAGGTCCGCTCCTGGGCCCGGTCGATCGTCGCCGACGACGTCGGTTATCTGCCCGGATTCGAGCCCGTGTGCCACGAGCTCCGCTTCGGCTCCCGTTTCGATGTACCGCTACGCCTGCGCGGGATCGCGCTCAGCGGATCGGTGGACCGTGTTGAAGTCTCCGCCCACGGCCTCGTCATCGCGGACTACAAGTCGTCATCGACGTTGAGCGGCTGGAAGTCGTGGACCGCTCAGGGGCTCGTTCAGCCAGCGGTGTACGCCGCACTTGTGGCGCAGATCCTCAAGCGTCCGGTCCTCGGGGGCGTCTATCGCTCCATGCGCACTCTGGAGTGCCGAGGCTTCGTCGTCGGCGACGCGGTCGACTTGGGTGCGCGCGGGTCTGCTGTCGACCGGGTCGACCAAGAGGGCGTCGAGGCGATTCTCAACGCGGCTGCAGAGGCGGTCGAGCGCGCGGTCGACGGAATGCGGTCCGGGGTGATCGAGGCGCGCCCGCTGCGCTCAGGCGGGTGCGCGCGGTGTTCGGCGCGCGCGGTATGCGGGGGCGCGTCATGAGCCGCCTTTCGCCCAACGCCGACCAGGAGCGAGCGGTGTCCGCTCTGCGTGGCCCCGTCCTGATCAGCGCCGGCGCCGGCTCAGGCAAGACGCGCACACTCACTGAGCGCTTCGTGCGGGCGCTGTCTGACCGGCCCGGTGAGGGCTGGGAGGCCGCCGATGTCGACGATGTGCTTACGATCACCTTCACCGAAAAGGCCGCCGGGGAGCTGTCGCAGCGGGTGCGTGGCGCGCTCAGAGCCGAAGGACGCCCAGCGCGGGCTCGCGAACTCGACGCTGCCTGGATCGCGACTATCCATGGCTTCTGCGCTCGCATGCTGCGCCGCTACGCGCTAGAGGCCGGTCTGGATCCGGATTTCCACGTGCTCGACGCCGTCGCCGCAGGCCGCTTCGAGGAGGAGGCGTTCGAGCGGGCCGCCGAATCCGTGCTCGGGACAGCCGACGGCGCGCGTCTCTTCGCCGGCTACGAGTTCGACCAGATCTTCGCCGCCTGCACACGTCTTGCCCGCGAGCTCCGAACGCGGGGCCTAGGCGCGGACGCGCTACACGTGCCGCCCGCGCGGTCGGTCCGCGAGGTCTTCGAAGATGCTCTCGAACTGTTCACTGGCGCCGGAGATCGTGTCGCAGCCTGCGGCGATACGCGCTCGTCGGCCACCACACTCGTCGCGCGTTGCCGCGCGACATACACCGCCCTCTCCGGGATAGGGGCGAGCGAACTCGACGAGGCCGATCTCGGCACCGCTGTCTGGTCCGCCCTGGCCATGTGGTCCGCCGGGAGGTCTACCAAGGAGATCCGGGAGGTCCGAGAGGAGCTCGCGGCGGCGCACACGCGGCTGATCGAGGACGCCGCCGCCTGCGCTACGACCCCGTACGCCCGAGCGCTGCACTCTCTCGTCGCCGCGCACGGCGCGACGTTCCGCACGCTGAAGACGGCGCGCGGCGGCCTCGACTTCGACGATCTTCAGCTGCGACTCCTCCGGCTGTTCGACGAACGCCCCGACGTGCTCGCGCAGGTGCGCGCGGAGTTCCGGCTCGTCATGGTCGACGAGTTCCAGGACACTGACGGGCTGCAGGCGCGCCTCGTTTCTGCGGTTGCCGGTGAGAACCTGTGCACGGTGGGCGACGAGTGTCAGGCGATCTACGGCTTCCGAGGCGCCGACGTCGCAGTCTACCGGGCACATAACGACCGGATGTGGCGGCGTGGGGCGCGCCGCTTCGAGCTAGCGCTGAACTACCGCTCTCACCCCGACATCCTGACCTTCGTCGATGCGCTGTTCGACAGCGAGGGGATGCTGCGCGGCACCGTGATGCCGCTGCGCCACGGGCGCGTCGAACCCGAGACTCCGGTAGTGCCCGAGGGCACGCCGCGCGTCGAGCTCCTAGTGGTGGGATCCGGCGATTCTTCCGAGGCGGCGGCGCGGGCTGCGGAAGCGGACGCGCTTGCCGAGCGCCTCGCGGCACTGCGCGACAGCGCCGGGGTCCCCGCCGCGCACATGGCGGTGCTGTTGCGGACGTATCGCCATGCCGCGACGTACGCCGCGGCGCTCAGCGCACGAGGTTTCGAAGCGCTCGTGGCCGGCAGAAGCCGGTTCTTCGAGTGCGCCGAGGTCGAGATGGTGCGTGCCCTCGTTCGGACCGTGGCGAACCCGGGCGACGAAGGTGCTCTGATCGCCTTGCTCGCAAGCGACGCGGGGCGGATGAGCGACGACGGTCTGCTGGTCCTGTCCGGCGCCACGGACGAGACCGGCAGCGTGGGTCTGTGGCGTGCGCTCATCTGCGCACGCCACCGTCTCGACGCGCTCGATGCCAGCCGGGCGGAGGTAGTGCGGGGCGTCGTGGAGCGGGCACGCGAGGCAGCCGGACGCCAGAGCGCCACCGCAGTGCTCCGCCGCGCCATCGCCGAGCTAGGCGTCGATGAGGTGCTGCTTGCGCGGGGAGCGCATGGAGCCCAGGCCTACGCGAATGTGCTCGAGGTGGTGCGGTTGTGCCGCGCATACGAGGCCGGCGGCGGCGCGGGCTTCCCCGGGCTCGTCAGCCACCTGCAGGATAGGGAGCGCTTCGACAGGAGCGGCGCGGCGGGAACGATGGCGGCAGAGGGCGCCGGCGCGGTGCGGATCATGAGCATCCACGCGGCGAAGGGCCTGGAGTTTCCGGTGGTCGCCGTGGCCTCGCTGGGATCGACCGAAGTGAGCGACCGCGGATTTGTGCGGGTCCGAGCGAGCGACGACGGGAAAGGCGTCGAGTTCGCGGCGCGCCTTCCTGTCCAGTCGAGCGACGGCCGGAACCGCTCGCGGACCTACCGCGAGCTCGACGAGCGGAACCGGGCCGATACCGTCGAGGAGGCGAAGCGTCTGCTCTACGTCGCGTGCACGCGTGCGCGCGAAGTGCTGGTGCTGTCGGGGACGGCGAAGCTCAAGAAGGATCCGCACGAGAGTGCGGATGCCCCGCTCGTGTGGGTCCGGCGCGCGTTCGCCGCCGAGCTCGGTGAGCTGTCCGCCGGGCAGTGCCGCGTGGTCGACATCGCAGGCGCCCCGGTGCGCTGCGACGTCCGGTGCCCGGCCGAGGCCGCCGAAGCCCGCGACAACGAGGAATCGGTACCGCGCTACGAGCCCCCGATCGCGCATGTGGCGGCGCCTGACGATGCGGCGCCGTGGGTCCCGCGGCGGCTCTCCTTCAGCGATCTCGCGCTCTTCGACCGGTGCGAGCTCAGGTTCTTCGCCGAGCGCGTTCTGCGCACAGGGACGCTCGATTGTGCGTCACCGGATGACGCGCGCGCCTTCGGGTCCGCCGTGCACGCCGCCCTGCAGGTGCTCGGCGAGTCCGGTACGCTCGCACCCGAGCGAGTGCGCGCCCTCGTGCGCGCCCACGGCCTTCCTGACGCAGACCGCGTGCGCGTCGCGCAGGCCGTCGACGTGTTCGCCGGATCGCGCGTCGGCGCGGAACTCGCGGCTATGCCGCTCGTGCGACAGGAGTGGCGCTTCGCGGTGGCTCTCCCGGACGGGGCCGCCGAGTTCGAGCTGGTCGGGTCGCTCGACGCGTACGGGCGAGACGGGGACCGCGGACTCGTGGTGGACTACAAGGTCAGCGACGCTTCAGGGGGAGACGATGGTCGGGCGCGCTACGGACTGCAGGCACGATGCTATGCGCTTGCGGCGCTCAGAGACGGCTGCGAGACGCTTCGCATCGAGTTCCTCGTCTCGAAGGGGGCCGGTCCTGCGGCGGAGCCCGAGGCGGTCACGTTCGAGTACCGGTCAGAAGAGCGAGCGTTGCTCGAGGCGGAGATCGTGCAACGTCGCGGCCGGATCGCCTCGTCCGATTTCCAGCCGCTCGCGCAGTGGTGCGAGCGCACGTGCGCCGAGTGCCCGGTGGCGGGTGGTCTGTGCCCTGTGCCAGTGCCGCAGCGCGGCCCTGGCAGCGTCTAAGGTGTCCCTTGGCGCTGGCGCAGCTGACCGCAGGCTGCGTCGATGTCGGCGCCACGTTCGGCGCGCACCGTCACGCCGATCCCGGCTACGGTCAGCCCTAGTTCGAACGCCGCTACACGCTCCCTGGGACTCCGTGAGAAGCCGGGCGCGTCGACGGGGTTCACGCCGATGAGGTTCACGTGCACGAGCATGCCCTTGCAAAAAGCGACGAGCGCATCCAGCTCCTCGTCGCTGTCGTTGATTCCCGCCATGAGCGCGTATTCAAGGGAGGCACGGCGGCCGGTCGCGTGCGTATAGCGCTCGAGCGCGCGGCGGAGGGCGTCGAGCGGCAGCGAGCGCACACCGGGCATCAGGCGGTCACGTGTCGCCTGTACCGCCGAGTGGAGTGAGACGGCAAGCGTGAACTGCTCCGGCTCAGTGGCGAAGCGGTCGATGCCAGCGATGATGCCGCAGGTCGAGATGGTGAGGTGTCGTGCACCGATCCCCAGGCCGTCCGGGCTGTTCATGAGCCGGAGCGCGCCGAGTGTCGCGTCGTAGACCGCGAACGGTTCGCCCTGACCCATGGCCACGGCTCCCGTGACGCGCCGCCCGAAGTCGTCGGCGACGAGCCTCACTTGGTCGACCATCTCGCCGGGCCACAGGTCGCGGGTGAAGCCCGAGGCACCGGTGGCGCAGAATGCGCACCCCATCGCGCAGCCGGCCTGCGTCGAGAAGCACACCGTGAGGCGCTCTCCCGCGGACAGGCCCACGCACTCGACTTGTGCGCCGTCGGCGAGTTCGAGGAGGTATTTGCGCGTACCGTCGGAGGAGACCTGTCTCTCAAGAACCGCGGGCGAGGGCAGACCGAACCGGCCTGCGAGAGCGTCTCGCAGGCCGGCAGGCAGATCCGTCATCTCGTCGAAGGACGTGGCACCCCGGCCGTAGACCCACCGAACAAGCTGCCCAGCCCTATACCGCGGAAGCCCAAGCTCCGCGACGAGCGCGGCGATGCCCGAGGCGTCGAGCGCCTTCACGCCTAACGCCTCGGGGGCGTCTTTCAGCGCGCGCGCGGAGACGTCGGTCACTCCTGTCCCTCAAGCTCCGCAAGGGCCGCCCGGTATTCCTCGCGGTGCTCCGCCTCGTACCGCCCCACGGCGCGGAAGTACGACGCGATGTCGTCGAAGCCCTCCGCCTCCGCAGTCGCCGCGAACCCCGGATACATCTCCTGGGCTTCACCGTCCTCACCCGCCGCAGCGGCCAGCAGGTTGTCGCGGGTCTGTGTCGCGCCGGCCAGGTAGGCGAGGTGCCCGAGCGCGTGCGCGGTCTCCTCGTCGGCGGCTCGCTGGAACGCTTTGCTCACGTTCTCGGGCGCACCCTCGAGCTCGGCGATCCGCTTCCACAGCGTGTAGCGTCGATTCGCCTGTGACTCTCCGGCGAACGCGGCCGCGAGGTTCTCAGCCGTCTTCGTGCCGCTCAGGTCGCCGGGTCCCGCATACTCCTTGAAGGCCGTCTGCGCCGCACCGCAGACAGGGCAGCGCTCAGGCGCGGGTCCGACGTGAAGGTAACCGCACCCCGAGCAGCGATACATCCTGACCATATCGTTCCTTCCTTGTCGACTTCGGTGCTCAGTTGGTACCCGCCCGCGCCGTGTGCATTGCGCGTTGAAGCGAATACGTAGAATCCTCAGACGATGTGCGCGATCCAGAAACGCTCGAGTACGCGCCGCTAATGTGTCTGAACGGGTATCAACCGCGCTAAGGAGCTGGTCCTGTCGTCCTGAGTAAGCGAAGGGGAGTCTGTTATGAGGAAGTCACGGTTCATCGCGCTCGCGCTCGTCGCAGTCGTGACGCTCGTCGTCGGCGCGGCCTCGGCGGTTGCGGAACCGGTACCGGTCGAGCCGGGCAATGCGAAGCCCGCGAACTTCGAGCCGGCTTCGGCGTGCGGGTGTCACTCGGCTCTGGTGGAACAGTGGCAGAAGTCACTACATGCGCAAGCGCTGACCGACCCCATCTACGTCGCGAAGCTCGAGGAGGCGAAGAAGGCGAATCCGGCGCTGGGCCCGTTCTGCAACAAGTGCCATGGACCGGCCGCTACGATGACCGGCGAATCCGGCGCGGCAGAGCTGTCCGCCGGCGTCGCGGACGGCATCACATGCGCGTGGTGCCATCAGGTCACAGGCAACGACGGCAAGGAGATTGCGAACACGTCGCAACTCGTCCTGCCGGATGGGACGCGCCGAGCTCAGATCAAGGATCCGCAGGCGCCGCACAAGGCCGCATACTCTGAGTTCCACGAGAGCCCTGAGCTCTGCGGCGGGTGTCACAACGTGAACCACCCCATCAACGGCATGCACCTCGAGGCCACGTATTCGGAGTACATCGAAAGCCCGTGGGCCAAGGAGGGCGTGACGTGTCAGGACTGTCACATGAGCTTGGCGCCCGGGACCCTAGGCCCGTACGAGGGTGTGGCGGCGGCGGGCGGCCCGAAGCGCGGCAACATCTACTCGATGTCCTTCGTGGGCGCGAACGTCGAGCTGGGTGACGCCGCGGCCGCGACCGCCTTGCTCAAGTCCGCCGCGGAGCTCGACGTCGAGGTGCCGGAGATCGTCGGCGGCGGCGCCGATGCCAAGGTGACGATCACGAACGTGGGCGCCGGACACCATCTCCCCACGGGCCTCACCGAGGTCCGCGAGATGTGGCTCGAGGTGTCGCTGATCGACGGGAGCGGCAACAAGACGCCGGTGGGGGAGCGCCGGTTCGGCACGATCCTCCAAGACGACGAAGGCAACGCGCCTGTGGAGCTGTGGGAGGCGACCAAGATCAAGTCCGATGACCGCATCCCCGCGCGCGAGTCTGTGACCGAGACGTATCGCGTGACACTGCCTGGTGGTGTCGAAGCCGCGACTCTCGAAGCCGCGCTGCGCTACCGTTCGACCGACGATGAGCTGGCCAAGAAGGCGGGAACCAAGAACCCCGTGACCGACATGGCGGTGCAGACCACGCAGGTCTACGCAAACGAGGCGGCGCAGCAAGCCGCGAGCAAGCAGGACGTGAACCAGGGTGAGTCCCGCGATTCGATGAACCTCGCGATCGCACTGGTTGGCCTTGCCGTTATCGCCGGCATCATCGTGCTGGTAGTGGTGAAGTCCCGAAAGCCGAGCGCCTAGACGCTCAGTGATGAGAGGCCCCTGCCGCGACGGCGGGGGCCTCTTCTTCCGACGTGTGGCTCGCGCCGGCGCGTGGTGCGGGACGCGACCCTACTCTGTCCTGCCCTGCGGCGACGTGCGCGTTGCGTCCCGGCTGGGGAGCTCGAGACCGCTCGGCTTCTCGCCCACTGTGACCTTCACGTCTCGCTTCTCGCCGTTGCGCATCAGGGTGACCGTCACCGTGTCGCCGACCCGCTTGCGGCGCACATGAAGGATGAGGTCGTCCATCGAGCGGACCGGAGCTCCGTCGACGGCGATGATGACGTCGTTCGGCCTGATGCCGGCACGCTCGGCGCCGGTGTTCGGCGTGATCTCGATGACGATTGCGCCCTCGCCATCGTCGACGCCCCTCTCCTTGGCCGCCACCGATGTGAGTGTCTGCCCGACGATGCCCAGGAACGGGTGAGTGACCGAGCCCTTCTCGATCAGCTCATCGGCCACGCGCAGCGCCGTATTGGAAGGTACCGCGAACCCGATACCGCCTGACGCACCGGTGTCGGAGTAGATGGCGGTGTTGATGCCTACGAGCCGGCCCTCGCGATTCACGAGTGCCCCGCCCGAGTTGCCGGGGTTGATCGCCGCGTCGGTTTGGATGACGTCGACAAGCGGATAGACCGAGTCGTTGTTGCCGAAGCTGGGCAGCGAGCGTCCGAGTGCCGAAATGACTCCGGAGGTCACCGAGTGCTCAAGGCCGAACGGAGAGCCAATGGCCACGACGGTCTGTCCCACGATGAGGCTACCCGAGTCTGTCACGTCGATCGCGGGAATCCTGCGCTTCACGAGTAATACCGCGATGTCGGTCTCGGGGTCGGCGCCGACGAGTTCGGCCGATGCCGAACTACCCGTCGTGTCGCGCACCGTGATGTGTTCAGCGCCGTCGAGAACGTGGCTGTTCGTGAGGACGTAGGTCGTACCGTTGGGACCGGACCGGAATGCGACGCCGGAGCCGTTGCCGGAGCGAGGGACGCCCTGGTGCGATCCCGGAAGCCCGCCGGAAGAGCGGGCGCCCCGCACGTCGACGTTCACTACCGAGGGGACCGCGACGGACGCAGCCGCCACGATGGGTTCGTCGGTCTCGGAAGGGACGACAGCTACGCGCCTCGGCGAGGGCATCGTGCCGAGATCGCCCTCAGAGGCGAGGCGCGCACCGAGGAAGCCGCCCGCGAGGCCTGCGAAGGAGGCCACCACGAACGCGATCACCGCAGCCACGGCGATGGCGACGCCGGCGCCGGACGTCCGCGTGGAAGAGCCGGATCCGGCGGCTGGCACCGCAGACGGCACAGGAGGCGGCATGACGGGCGGCACCACAGGAGGCACTGGGGGCGGCACTGGGGGCGGCACTGGGGCGGTGTAGATGGGCGGGGGCGGTGCAGGCTCCGCAATGGGCGGCGCTGCCGAGGGTTCCGCGGGAGGCGGTGTGCCGGTGACGTTCGCACCAGCGCCGCGTCCGGACTCGGTGTGCTCGTCGGCCATGGTGACTCCTTGGTCCTCTGACTGCATTCCTGCGAGCCGCACGCCGTGAGCGTGCGAGAATGCGAACAGCAACTCTCACGCTGAGGATACCGCCCTATGCGCCGAGTACACGAGGACACCACAATCGATTCACCAGCCTGCACGCCGGGCGAGACGCGCCCCGGCATCGTCCTCGCGGTCCTTGCGGTAGGTACGGTGCTGGCGCCTCTCGACTCGAGCATCGTGAACATCGCCCTGCCCTCGATAGCCGCGCAGTTCGGAGAACGCCTCTCCGCGGTTAGCTGGGTCACGACCGCATACCTGCTCACGACCGCATCGCTGCTCCTGTCGATGGGGCGTATCGGTGACGTGTGGGGGCTGCGCAGGCTCTACGTCGCGGGGCTCGCAGTGTTCGGCGCCGGTTCGCTCGCGTGCGCTTTTGCCGCCTCGCTTCCGCTCTTGGTAGGTGCCCGCGTGTTCCAGGCCGTCGGTGCCGCGATGCTCTTCGCGGCCGGGCCCGCGCTGGTGACCAGGACCTTCCCGCCCAACAGACGGGGCTGGGCGCTCGGCTACATCTCGCTCGCGGTGTCCTTCGGACTCACCGCCGGTCCTGCGCTCGGCGGCGTGCTCTTGGGAATCTTCGGCTGGTCGGCGATCTTCCTCATAAACGCGCCGCTTACCGCGGTCGTCGCTGTCGTCGCGTGGCGCCTGTTGCCCAATGAGTGCCCCGAGTCGCAGCCGTTCGACGCACCCGGCGCGCTGCTCACTGCGGTCACGTTGTTGCTGCTGCTCACGGGGCTGGGCCGGATCGAGGAGTACGGACTCGCGTCTGTCCAGGCCCTAGGTCCCATTGCGGGCAGCGCGGTGGCGCTCGCCGCGTTCGTCGCCTGGGAGCGCCGCACCGGTCACCCGATGGTCGACCTTGCGATGTTCCGTGTGCGCGGCTTCACTTCCGGCGTATCGGCGGCGACGCTCGCGTACCTCGCGCTCTTCTCCGTGACCTTCACGATGCCCTTCTACCTGTTGCGCCTCCGCGGTGTCGACGCGCACGTCGCGGGAGTCCTGCTCACCGTGACGCCGCTCGCGATGGCGCTAATCGCACCCGCAGCAGGCCGCTACTCGGACCGGTGGGGCAGCCGGGGGATTGCGACTGCGGGAGTACTCGTGCTGTCACTCGGGCTCGGAGCGGCATCGCTGATGACGCCCGCGAGTCCACTGGGATTCGTCGTTCCGGTTCTCGGACTCGTGGGGGCCGGTATGGCTGTATTCCAGACGCCGAACACGGCTGCCATTCTGAGGGCAGTGCCGCGCGAACGCGCCGGGGTCGGCTCGGCGTTCGTTGCCGAAGCCCGCAACGTGGGCATGTCGATCGGAGTCGCGCTCACAGCGGCGATCGTTGGTTCGGCCGTGGGCGGCCAGGGCCTGCCCGCCGGCACCGACGGCCTTCCCGCCGGGGTCGCGGCGGCGTTCAGCACGGGGATGTCGAACGCGTTGCGCGCGGGCGCCGTTGTAGCGCTCGCCGCAGCTGCTCTGTCGTGGTTCGGACGGGCCGTAGAGCCGGTTGAGGCCGCTCCTCCCACGCCGTAGACTGTCCGAAGCCGGTGAGGGGAGCTTCGTGGGCGCGGATCAGAGCGCGGAGCAGGATGAGCGGCCTGTGGCAGTGACGTCCGGCGTGTCCTCCCGAACGGAGGCGCCTGCGTTGCCGTTCGTGCTCTACGCGTGCGCGTGGGCGCTCTTCGCGGGACTCGTGGTCTGGCGCCTGCTCGATGTCCCACCGGGAGTGGCGGCGTTCGAGTCCTCCGAGTATGACGTCATGATCGCGGCCGGGATCACGCTGCTGGCGGCAGGTCCCGTCACGATGATCGCGGTATGGCTGTTCGCCGCACGGTCCGCAGACGTGGACTCGGGTGCCGTTCTGTTCTCCGCGCTCACCCGCGGCTCACTCGCAATGCTCGTGGGTGTGTGCCTCTGGTGGATCGCGCTAGTCGCAGTCGATCAGCTCCGCCTGGGCCGGGTCCTGTGAGCAGCGAAGGGAGCGAGATGCCGGTCAATCCATGCGACATCACCGTTGCGGTGCTCATGGGGGGACGCTCCGCCGAGCGTGAGGTATCACTGAACACCGGGGCTCAGGTCGCCCATGCGCTGCGGGAGTCGAGCTTCCGCGTCGTCGAGATCGACACCGGAGACGACGAGTTCGTCGTCGAAGTCGCGCGCTCTGACTGCCACGTGGCCTTTATCTGTCTGCATGGCCGGTTAGGCGAGGACGGGACGGTGCAGGGGCTCTGTGAGCTCTTGGAGATGCCGTACGTGGGAAGCGGGGTACTCGCCAGCGCGCTCGCGATGGACAAGGTCATGAGCAAGCACTTCTACGCATGCGCGGAGATCCCGACGCCTGCCTACGTCGTCCTGACGCGCGGTCAGACCGCGGACCCCGCTCGCATCGCTGAGGCGGTGGGCGAGAAGTGCGTCGTCAAGCCGGCAAGCGAAGGCTCGGCCATCGGCGTCACGATAGTGCACGACGCCACCGAACTTGCCGGCGCGGTCGAGCTCGCCTTCCGCTACGACCGCCACGTGCTGGTCGAGGCGTTCGTCGGGGGCACCGAGGTCACCGTCGGAGTCATCGGTAACGACGAGCTGTTTGCGCTGCCCACTATCGAGATCGTGC
>JBBIJX010000034.1:0-17911 GCA_037445775.1 Actinomycetota bacterium | reverse complement strand
GACAACGGACCTTCTCGATGCGACGAGTTCGGTAAACGTGTTCGCGCAGTTCGGGGGCGGACTCGCCGCCGCCGCGACACGCTACCCCACCGGCGATAGGTATGAGTCGTCCGCGGTCGAGATGGGTGATGTCGACGGAGACGGCCGAGCTGAGGTCGTCGTGGGCAACTCGGGCAAGTGGCTGCGCGGCACGGTGTCCCCGCTCTGGCGTTCGCCGTCGCTCACGGTGTTCGACTCGCAAGACGGAAGTACGCTCACGCTTGAGCGAACGCTCTGGTCGACCGGCGTGGAACAGGCGAGCGGTATCGTCGAGACGACCACGACGGCGCTCGGCACAGCGCCGGCGGTCGTCGTCGCGGACTTCGGGCAGATCGGGCCGTCACGGCACCCCGGAGACGCGGGCACCGTCGCGCATGTGTCCACCGAGACCGCTGGCGCCGGCCGTCACGTGACTTGCGCCGACTGCCACAACGCTCACGAGACCACAGCGACCGTGCCCGCGATGCCGAGCGCCATCTACGGCGCGCTCAAGGGAGCGTGGGGCGCGCTCATAACCGGCACCGGCGCGGGCACCTATACTGCAAGCCAGCACACCTCGCCCACGGCGGAGTACCAGGTGTGCCTCAAGTGCCACTCGTCGTACATGGCGCTCGACCGCACGAGGGACGTCGCGTCGGAGTTCACGACTGCCAACGCCTCCACTCATGGCGTCGTCGGCCCGTCGCTCTCGGCCACGGTTCCGGCTTCGACGTTCGTGACGCCCACGACCGGCATGTTCGTCAATGCGACGCCGGTGTGGACGAGCACGTCGCAGCTGTACTGCATCGACTGCCACACCAACCCTGATGCCGCGCAAGCGAAGGGGCCGCATGTGTCGCGCAACGGCTCGCTGCTGCGAAGGCCGGTATGGGGCGTAACGGTGGGTGACGCGCAGCTGCTGTGCTACCTGTGCCACAAGCGGAGCGTCTACTTCGATGGCGACCCGGGCAGCCGCTTCTACAACTACGGCAAGCCCGACATGCACAAGTTGCACACGAAGGACACCGGGTTCTCGTGCCGCACCTGCCACGTGTCACACGGCTCGGCGGGACTGCCGCACCTGCAGAACGCCGACAACGGATACGAGCACCTCGGGAACGGCGGCGCATGCACGACGGCGTGCCACACCGGCGGGGCACGGCATCCCTACAAGCGCGCGGCGCCGTCCGAGGCGGTGACGCCCACCGCGATCGGCGTGTCGGCGGCCGCAACGTACACCCCCACGGCACAGGTGGACATGCTTGCCGCGGTGGGCACGCTCGGCGGGACCCAGCTCGTCGTTGCCGAGGGCAGTGGAGGCGGCGCTAGGTACAGCATCGAGATGACGTTCACCGGGGTTGCGGCGCTGCCGTCAAGCGTGGAGTTCTACGGCCGCTACCAGGGAAGCCCCGGACACATCGTCCGCGTCTGGGCGTGGGACTACACGTCAGCGCTGACTGACAAGTGGACCGCCCTCGGCAGGTGGGCGAGCACGGCTGTCCCCGGGACGTTCAGCTACGCGGTGACGAACGCGGGGTTCCTATCGGGGGGCGGTAACGTGAGGATACGGATCTACCACGAATCCCCCGGGAACGCGGCGCACATCCACTACCTTGACTTCGCGCGGCTGAACCCGTAGGGCGCTGCCCCGGCCTCACGCCCTGGCGCCGCCGCCCCACTCCACGACGTCGATCTCGCTCGTGAGCGGGTCGCAGTCCAGGCAGTGCTCGCGAGCCCAGACGTAGGCCTGGTCGTGGCGCGCGAGCGCGTGCAGGAAGCTGTCGGCGAGCGCGATCCTCATGCGCCCGAAGGTGGCGGAGCGCCGAGCGAGTCGGTCCATATGCGCCACCGCGTGTCCGGGTCGTGCTTGGCCGCGTACATCGCGATATCGGCTTTCAGGACGAGTGTGCGGCAGTCATCGTTATCGATATCGCACACGGCGATCCCGCACGAAGCGGTCACGCAGACATCGCTGCCACAGGCGCTCATGGGCTCGGCGACCGCGTCGAGCAGCCGGTCTGCCAGCGTGCCCAGCTCGTCAGCAGAGCGCACCCGCGTCATGAGCACGGCGAATGCGTCGCTGCCGAGGCGCGCCACGAGATCCTGTTCACGCAGCGCGGACGCGAGGCGTTGCGCGGTCGTGGCGAGCACGGTGTCACCGCCGGTGTGCCCGAGACGTTCGTTCACCAGCCGGAAGCCGTCGATATCAAAGCAGATGACCGCGACGCTGTCGCCGTGCCGACGCGCGTCCAGGAGTGCGATGCTCAGGCGCTCATCGAAGGTGGTGCGGTTGAACGCGCTTGTGAGGGCGTCGTGGTTCGCGAGGAAGGACAGTTGTTCTTGCGCCGTCTTGAGGCTCGAGACGTCGCGGATCACAGAGACCACCAGCGGGCCCGCGTGGGTGTCGATGCGGCGGGCGGTGACGAGCGTTGGAAACGTCGTGCCGTCCTTGCGCACGGCCCGTGATTCGAATGTGAGCGCACCATCGTGCAGGATCGATTCGAGACGGCCCGGCGCGCCGCGAATCGCGGACCTATCCACCCAGCCATAGGCTTGAGGCGGGCGATCTCCTCGCGCGTATATCCGAGAAGTGCGCACATGCCATTGGACCAGAAGGCGAGGTCCCCGTCAGGGCCGTGAGCGATGACGGCTTCTGGAATCACATCGATGAGCGAGCGCAGCAATCCGACCTGCTGTTCGGCAGGTAAGTCGTTCAACAGTCTGAACGTGTCGAGACTACCCGGAGACTCATTCATACTCATACAGGATAACGCGTCGGGCGAGTGGACGCGCGGCGCGAGGCCGGCACGCCGTCCGGCTACCCCTGATCCGCCCAGAGCCACAGGCTTGCAGCCGTGCGCCACGGTCGCCAGCGCTCTCCGCGCTCGAGCAGCTCGTGGCGCTCGAGTGGTCGGGCGAGTCCCACCAGCCGGCCCGCGCTGCTACGGATGCCGAAGTCGTCGAGCGCGAGCACATCCGGACGGCCGAGCGCGAAGATGAGGTACATCTCGGCGGTCCAGCGGCCGACGCCACGAAGCGGGAGCAGGGCGGTGATGACCGCTTCGTCGTCGAGTTCTTCGAGCGCTCCCCAGTCGATCTCGCCCGCGAGTGTCGCTCGGGCGATGCCGGCGACATATTCGGCCTTGCGGTTCGAGAGGCCCGCCGCGCGCAGACTCTCGTGCGACGCGCCGGCGAGCTCGTCCGCGGTCGTGCCCACGCTCTTGGCGAGTCTGCGCCAGATGGTCTGGCCTGCCCTGGCGGACAGTTGCTGCCAGACGATCGATTCGGCCATGACCTCGAAGCCGCCGCCTGAGACCGGTACCTCGACCTCGCCGATCCGGTCGATGAGGGCACCGAGTTCGGGGTCCGCGACGGCGAGCGCCCGTGACGGATCGTCCTGTGCGGTGTAGCGAAGGGTGGTTGGCATGGGCCAAGTGTAGCGCGCGGTCGCTGCCTTCGAGCGACGTGGCAGTAGCGCGTGCCGCCCCGCTCGTGACCGCGGATAGGCGACTTTGCGAAGTCGCCGCGGAGGCCGGGCTGGCGGCACACGTGCGCTGGCTTGGCGACTGCATCTGAGAGCAGGCGCAGTCGCGTGGCGGCCTAGAGAGGCTGACCGCTCGGCTATACTCGCAGCGACCGAAACGTCCGCATCTGCCCGGAGGCCGTCATGCTCGACGCACGTTTCGTCCGCGAGAATCCCGACGCCGTTCGCGCGGCCATGCGCTCGCGCAACTCGGACTGGGACGTCGACGCGTTTCTCGCTCTCGACGAGGAGCGCCGCCGCCTCATAGGCGAGGTCGAGGCGCTCCAAGCGCGACGCAACGAGTCCTCCAAGACCATCGGGGCGCTCATGCGCGACGGCCGCGGAGACGAGGCCGAAGCCGCCAAGGACGAAGTCCGGATCGTGAACGACAGCATCGCGGCCCTTGAGGGCTCCATGGCTGATGTGGACGGGCGGGTGCGTGAGCTGCTCATGACAGCGCCGAACCTGCCGGACGCGAGCGTGCCGGTTGGCGCGGACGAGGCCAGCAACGTCGAGGTGCGCCGCTGGGGCACGCCGCGCGCGTTCACCTTCGAGCCGAAAGCGCACTGGGACCTGGGACCCGAGCTCGGCATCATCGACTTCGAGCGGGCGGTCAAACTCGCCAAGAGCCGTTTCGTGCTTCTGGGCGGGGCGGGCGCGAAGCTCGAGCGTGCGCTCATCAACTTCATGCTCGATACGCATGCCGACGCCGGTTACAAGGAGTGGTGGCCGCCATCGCTCGCCAACGCCGAAACGCTGACAGGTACTGGGAACCTGCCGAAGTTCGAGGACGACCTCTTCAAGACCTCTGGCGAAGGCACGCCGCTCTACCTGATTCCGACGGCCGAGGTGCAACTCACCAACATCCACCGCGATGAGGTGCTCGACGGCGAGTCGCTGCCGTTGCACTACTGCGCGTTCACCTCGTGCTTTCGCGAGGAGGCCGGCAGCGCCGGGCGCGACACGCGCGGCATGATACGCGTGCACCAGTTCGACAAGGTCGAGCTCGTGAAGTTCGCCAAACCCGAGGAGTCGATGGACGCGCTCGAGGGCATGGTCGCGGACGCCGAGCGGATCTTGGAGCTGCTCGAGCTTCCGTTCCGCACCATCGTGTTGTGCACCGGCGACATGGGATTCGGCGCGTGCAAGACCTACGACATCGAAGTCTGGCTACCCAGCTACGACGGTTACAAGGAGATCTCGAGCTGCTCGAACTGCGGGGACTTTCAGGCGCGGCGTGCCGCGATCAAGTACCGCGACGCGCCGGAGTTCAAGGGCTCGCGCTTGGTGCACACGCTGAACGGCTCCGGGCTCGCGGTGGGGCGCACGCTCGCCGCCTTGCTCGAGAACTACCAGGAGCCCGACGGCAGCGTCGTCGTGCCCGAGGTGCTCCGGCCCTACCTGCGCGGGTTGGAGCGCATCACCGTCGAGGCGTGATCCCGATCAGCTCGCGACGCTCGTCGCGACGAAGATCGCGTACTCCGAACCTTCGTGGCTCACGCGGGCGCCGGTGCCGCGTGCGGTTACGGCGGTACCATCGGCCGCGCGCGCCTTGATCGGAGCGTCGGTGAGCGTGACACCTGTCGTCAGCATGAGCCAGAGCTGCTGGATGATCGTCGAGACGGAATCCGGGTGCGCGATCTCGTAGAGCGAGCGCCCCAGTAGCTCGCGTGCGCGGCCGAAACGCAGCACGTCGAGGGCGGCCCGGTTCGCGTAAGTGAAGCGACGGTCGCAGACCGCGACAACGGGTAGCGGGAACGCGTCGAGGGCGGCGTCTAGGAGGGGCGTGGCCGCATCGTAGGACGGCGGCCTCGAGACGCCATCATAGACGCGTGTCGCTGAGATGCCGTCCGCGCAGGCGGCAACGATCGCGAAGCAGCCGTCGCCGAGCCGGTAAGTCGCCTCGATTCCCGTTACTTCGACTGTGGAGACCGAAAGCCCTCGCAGTTCGTCAGGGCAGGTCGCACCCACGAGCGACAACCCCGCGCGGTTCGCACCGAGGACCGTCTCGCGATCGTGGACGAACGCGGCCACCGGCAACGCGTCGAAGAACGCCCCGGCCAGTGATGAAGGTGCGGGTACCGTGCTCACTAAGGTCGCCTTACCGGAAGTCGTATATGCCTAGGTCGCGTATGCACATCACGTGCCACGAATCAGTGCGAGGCCGGATCGTCGTACTGTCCGGCATGTAGTACGGGTAGGAATATCGCGAAGCGGTTCTGCGTCCCTGGAGCCCCGGTGTCTCGAAACGACCTGTCACCCTCGATCCTCATCGTGTTCGGCGCGACCGGCGACCTGATGGCTCGCAAGGTCGTCCCGTCGCTGTTCTATCTGTTCGGCAAGGGGCGTCTGCCCGAGCGCTTGTGTGTTGCCGGTTTCGGTCGGCGCGAGTGGGCGGACGAGCACCTCCAGGCGCACGTGATGTCGATCCTCGCGGAGCGCATGCCGCACGCCTCTCGCCACGATGTCGAGCTCTTCGTTGAGCGCTTCCGTTACCAGCGGGGCACCTTCGACGACGCGGCGGCCTATGAAGGCCTCGGTGCCCGGCTGCGGGAGATCGAGGACGAGTGGGGCGCGTGCGCGAACAAGCTCTTCTACCTCGCCGTACCCCCGGACAACTGCGAGACGATCTTCCGGCGGCTCGCCGCGAGCGGCCTCACTGACGCGTGCGGCGAGCTCGAGGGATGGACGCGCGTGCTCGTGGAGAAGCCGTTCGGTGACGACCTTGAGACCGCTCGGGCTCTCGACACGCTGCTCGGGTCGCTCTTCCGCGAGGAGCAGGTTTACCGCATCGACCACTATCTCGCCAAGGAGATGCTGCAGGGCATAATGAACTTCCGCTTCACGAACAATCTGTTCGAGACGGAGTGGAATCGCAGCGCCATCGAGCGGATCGAGCTCACGCTGCTCGAGGAGATCGGCGTCGAGAAGCGTGGTGCTTTCTACGACCGCGTCGGGGCGCTGCGCGACGTCGGCCAGAACCATCTGCTTCAGATGCTGGCGCTCGTGACGATGGAACAGCCCGCGACGTCGAGCCCTCATGACATTCGGGAGGCGCGAGCGGATCTCATCGACTCGCTCCGGAGCCCCACACCCGGAGAGGCCGCCCGCGACACGTTCAGGGCGCAGTATGCGGGCTATCGCGGAATCGCCGGCGTTGCTCTGGACAGCGACACGGAAACGTACTTCCGGATACGCACGCGACTTACCGGCCCGCGCTGGGCGGGTGTGCCGGTGACGATGGAGTCTGGTAAGCGAACGGGACCGGCGTGCAAGCGCATCGTCGTGACGTTCCGGCACCCGCAGCGCTGCCTGTGCGACGCCCATCTGCACCTCACGAACAGGGTCGTCTTCACACTCGAGCCCGCCGATCGCATCGAGATCGTCTTCTACGCGAAGAAGCCGGGGTTTGACGTGGAGGTCGAGGAGCGGTCGTTCTCCTTCTTCCTCTATGAGAAGACCGAGAAGGCGCAGTACGTCGAGGAGTATGGACGCCTGCTCTACGACGCCTTCCGGGGCGACCAGACGCTCTTCGTGTCGACTCGCGAGGTCGACGCCGGATGGCGCTTCATAGACGGGATCGTCGACGCGTGGGAGGCGGGGTTCGTGCCGCTCGAGACCTACGAACCTGACTCCGTCGAGGTCGTCGAGCGCGCCGCCGCGCGCGTTGGATGTTCGCCGTCGCCCGGCTCGGTGGGAGTTGCGGGCCTGGGCTTGTTGGGGGCGGGCCTTGCCCGAAACCTCATGGAGTCTGGGTGGAGGGTGGTGGGCTGGAACCGGACGGCGTCGACCGCCAGCGAGATGGCGCACGAAGGGCTCGAGCCCGCCGCGACGCTCCCGGACCTCGTGGCGGCGCTCGATCCGCCACGCGTCGTCTGGGTCATGGTCCCGGCAGGCGCCGCCGTCGACGACGTGTTGTTCGGCCCTGAAGGGGAGGACGGCATCAGGAGTGGCGGTCTAGCTGCGGCGCTCGCGCCCGGCGACACCGTCATCGACGCAGGGAACTCTCGCTTCAGCGACGCCACTGGTCGCGCCGCGCGACTCGCGGAGACCGGCGTGCGATTCATCGACTGCGGGACGAGCGGCGGACCCTCAGGGGCCCGTTGGGGCGCGACACTGATGATCGGCGGCGACCGCGCGGTCTTCGAAGAGCTGGAATCGATGTTCGCCGACGTCGCCACCGCCGGGGGATACCGCTTCTTCGAGGGTCACGGCGCGGGGCACTTCGTCAAGATGGTCCACAACGGTATCGAGTACGGCATGATGCAGGCGATCGCGGAGGGGTTCACCGTCCTGCGCAACGCGCGCTACGAACTCGATCTCGAGCAGGTGGCCGATCTCTACCAGCATCGCAGCGTCATCGAGTCGCGGCTAGTGGGGTGGCTCCGCGACGCTTTCGTGCGCTTCGGTGACGACTTGGACGGTGTGAGCGGCGTCGTTGGCCAGAGCGGTGAGGCGGCGTGGACGATCGAGACCGCGCGCGAACTTGGAATCCATGTCCCGGTGATCGTGAAGGCGCTCGACTTTCGGACACGCTCTGCTGAGGCGCCGGACTATACAGGCAAGGTGCTTACGGCATTACGCGAGATGTTCGGTGGACACGGCGTGGGTCCGGACGGGAGGCCGCGGGTCTAGCAACAACCCGGATCCTTGGCGAGGCAGCGCTCGCAGATCTCGCGCTCGAATGCGGCCGCAAGCTCGGCGAGCCGGTCGTGCTCCGTCGGGATGAGGTCATCTGGGATGCTGGTGAGCGGCAGGATGTCGAGAGCATGCAGACGGGCGCATCCGGAGTTGTCGCCCATGCAGTAGGTGCGACGCATCTCCTCCTGAAGCTCCGTTGAGTAGCCGACCTCGTCGGTGAAGAACGGGCATCCGTCAGTTCGCTGGCATCGCGTCAAGGGCTCCACGCTCCTCCCGCACGAGGCCACAGCGGGTATATACCCGGTTCTTCTACTCCATGACCTTGGTCGCCTCGGCGAGGTCAAGGCGGAATATGCGCCGGATGGGCGGGATCTCGGAGAGCAACAACACGGCGAGCATGAGCAGGCAGATTCGCGCGACGCTCTCAGGGTAGATGAAAGCCTTGAGTGAGTAGGACTCCGTCGTGAAGGAGGCGAAAAGCGCGTTGGTGGCCTCGATCCCCAGCCATATCCCGAGCGGCAGGCCCACAGCAGCGAGTGCGAGGTTCTCGAGTGTGATCATCGTCGCGAGCCGTGCGTTGTCCTCTCCGATCGTGCGCATTGTCGCTATCTCACGGGTGCGCTCGGTGACGTTGGCGGTGAACGTCGTGAAGACGACGACGAACGCCAGCGCGGCACCGAACGCGAACAGCACCGCGCCGAAGAAGTCCATCAGTTCGAGCAGACTCTCAAGACGCTCGATGAGGCCGGCTTTGACCTGGACGCTCGCCGCGCCGGGCATGTCGTAGATTCTGTCCTGGATCCTGTCGGCGCGCAGCGGATCCGCAGTCAGGTACAGCGCGTTGTAGTCGGTGATCGCCGAGCCGGTCAGGTGGGCAGCGGCGTCGAGGGATACGTATGCGGGTTGGCCCAGCATCTCGTCGGAGATCGCGCCCACACGCATCAGCACGGGATCGTCGATGAGTGGCGAGTCGACGCTCACACGGGCGCCGGGCGTGACGCCGAGCTGACGGGCCGAGGCCTCCGGAAGGACCAGGTCGCCCGCTGCGAGGGCCTCTTGGGGCGTTGCGCCGGAAACAGGCGTGAAGCCGTGGAAGTCCGCCCCGGGACTCATAGCGGTGAGCACGAGGTCCTTCTTCGTGCCGCCGGACGCCACGGTCACCGGGAGCATGAGCGCCTTCTGCACGCGCTCGACCCCGCGCAGACGCCTGACCTCGGCGATGCGCGCTTCGTTCACCGGCGTGCTGAACACAGCCATCACGTCCCAACGCTCGACGTCTGTGAACGCCTTGTCCATCAGGTGGTCGATCGAGTCGAACATCGCGACGGTCGTCACGGAGAGCACCATCGCGAATGCGATGCCGAGGATCGTGTAGAGACTGCGCCGCCGGGCGCGAAAGACGTTACGAAGGGGCACCCGGAACGTGAACGAGCGCGGCAGCAATGGCGCGAGCATCCGCTCGATGAGCGGGATGCGCCCTCCGGCGAGCGAGCGGTTCGGGTCGGCGTGCATGGCGACAGCCGGTGCGAGGCGTGCCGAGCGCCAAGCCGGTGCGAGGGCGGCCGCGACGCAGGCGAAGAACGCCAGGCCCACAGCGACAGCGATGACGCTGGGGTGGAAGCCGCTCGTCAGGAACGGGATCCCGAGAAACGACACGTAGCTCGCAGCCACTCCGCGCGCGCCCCAAAGACCCAGAAGCACGCCCAGGAGCGAGCCGCCCGCGGCGACGATGAGCGCGATGGTGAGGTAGTGACCGAGGACCTGCGCGTCGCTGTAGCCTAGCGCTTTGGCGAGCCCGATCTCGCCTCGCTGAGCTTGCACCATGCGCGACAAGGCGATGAAGAGCGACATCGAACTGATGACGAGGACGAGTGCGGGCAGCGAACGGGCCATGAGGCGGTTCTGCTCCAACT
Source organism: Actinomycetota bacterium (assembly GCA_037445775.1). Classification (GTDB taxonomy): domain Bacteria; phylum Actinomycetota; class Coriobacteriia; order Anaerosomatales; family PHET01; genus JBBUX01. The sequence continues at coordinate 7,816 of JBBIJX010000034.1, read as the reverse complement.
CGCTCGCGAGCCCCTCGTATCCCGGTTGTTCTGCGCGGAGCGTCGTGCTCACAAGCTGGTAGGGCTCAAGCACGTCTTCGAGCCGGTCCGCCAGTCGCATCACGTCCGTTCCCGGCAGCGCCCGAACGATCATCTCGTTGCCTGAGCCGTACGCACCCAGCAGGTGTTCCGCGCCGCTCTCGGTCACAAAGAGCACGGCGAACGACCCCGGCGCCGGCAGGTCGCCCTTCGACTGCATCGCATAGAGGTACTCCGGGTCCGTGCCGACGCCGACGACGCGCACCGGGACGCGCCTGCCCTCGATGCGGAGTGTGAGCCGGTCGCCCACAGAGGTCTTCGTGTCGTTCGCGAACTGAGGGTGGAGAAGCACCTCGTCGCGCGCGTCGGGCCCGGGGAACCGTCCTTCCTCGACGACGATCGAGTTGACCGCGACATCCGCCGCAGGCGCGCTGAGGATGCGCGCGGTGGCTTGGTCGCCGCTCGGTAGCTCGAGACCCACGTCCGTTGAGGTGCGCACGCGTGCCGCAGCGACGCCGGGTATCCGCTTCGCCCGCGCGGCGGCGGACAAGGGCATGCGCTCGACACGCAGTGTGACGTCTGCGAAGCGCAGCGACGTGTACGCGGTATCGAGCGACGCTTTGAGGTCGTAGTAGCCGTTCTGGAACGTTACGTAGCTCATGATGCCGAGCGCGACCAGCAAGATGAGTGAGAAGAACTGCCCCTTGTGCGCGAGAGTGTCGCGCCAAGCCTTCAGCGCAAGGGTGCTGAACAGGCGTTTCACCAGGTCACATCCTCCGGCGGCACCGGGTGCTCGTTTACGACCTCCTCCGCGATCTCGCCGTCACGCAGGTAGAGAACGCGGTCGGCGATCGCGGCGAGCGGCATGTTGTGCGTCACGAGCGCGACAGCGGCCCCCTCCTCGCGGTTCGCGTCGCGCAGGGCCGACAGCACGAGCTTGCCCGTGCGGAAGTCCAAGTTGCCGGTAGGCTCGTCGCCCAGGATGAGCTTGGGTGCCTTCGCGAGCGCGCGGGCGACGGCGACACGCTGCTGTTCGCCGCCGGAGAGCTGCTTTGGGAAGTGGTCCACGCGTTCACCGAGACCCACCTTGTCGAGCAACGCCCGCGGTGAGCGGTCCGGCGACACGCCGTCGCGCGACGCGAGGTCGACGGCGAATCGCACGTTCTCCTGGGCGGTGAGCGTGGGAATCAGGTTGAAGAACTGGAATACGAAACCGATGTTCTCCCGTCGGAAGAGGGTGAGTTCGCGGTTGGTGAACCCCGAGATGTCCTCGCCGCCAAATAGCACGGTTCCGCTGGTTGGGGCGTCGATGCCCCCGATGAGGTTCAGAAGCGTCGTCTTCCCCGAGCCCGAGGGTCCGAGGATCGCGACGAACTCGCCGCGCTTGATCGCTAGTTCACGGACGTGCAGGGCGATCACTTCAACTTCACCCATACGATAGACCTTGCGGACGTCGCGCATGACGACGAGATCGGCGGGGTCGCTCATGCGCTTCGCTCCCGGATGAGCCTCAGCGCCAGCGCTACCGCGTCTTCGGCGCTCGTGGCCTCATGGAGAGCTCCGCTGTGCCGATACGGGTCGAAGGAGCGCCCGAGGTCGAGATCGATGGTCACGACGGGTCTGCCAGCCTTGAGGGCGAGTGCTACCTCCGAGATCGTGCCGGCTCCTCCTGGCAACGCGATGACCACCTGACTCGCCAGGACGTTGACGGCGTTGCGGGCATCTCCCATACCGGTTGGCACTGCGATGTCGACACCGGGCGCCACCCCGTCCGTCGTTTCGCCGGGCAGGATGCCCACGACCAGTCCACCGGCCTCGGCGGCACCGCGTGCAGAGGCGGCCATAACGCCGGCGTCGCGGCCTCCGTTCAGCAGAACGAGGTCGTGCTCGGCGATCAGTCGTCCGATGAAGTAGGCGAGCTCGACGACTTCGTCGCTCGCCACAGCGCCGCCCATGACTCCCACAATCGTGCGCATCGCAGCAACCTCCCGAACCGATGGTACCCGACAGTCCGTGGCTGTGGCATGGTTCGTGCGTGACAGGAAGCGGGTGCGCGGCCGCCTTGCGCGTCACGCCCCGAAGTGAGGAGCAAGGTGAGACGTACCCTACGGACAGCAGCGTCCCTCATCTGCACAGTTGTGCTCGCGGCACCGGTTGTTCATCTCGGCGTTGCTGCGGGATCCGGCATTGCCAGTGAGCCCCTGAGCCGCTTCGCTGCAGCCGACACCGTCGTGCCCGGGACGTGGGTCGTCGGATTCGACGGGCCCATGGACGCCGCCGGCAGGGCGAACCTGCTCGCGCTGGGCGTGGACGTCGAGCGGGTGTCGCGCGATCGCGAGCGTGTCGTCGTGAGCGCCGAGGCGCCGCTGCCCGGGATGGGCACGAAGCTCGGGCGCCTGAAGGGCGTCGAGTGGGCGGAGCCGCTTCGCATGATCGGCGCCGCGCTCACTCCGAACGACCCCATCTACCCGATGCAGTGGGGGCTCGATCACCGCGGCGTCAACGCGAACGCCGCATGGGATCTGACGCTCGGTTCGCCGTCCGTCGTCATCGCGATACTCGATTCCGGCATCGATCTCACGCACCCGGAGTTCGCTGGACGCGTCACGGCTGGCTGGGACTTCGTCAACCGCGACAGCGTTGCGCAGGACGACAACGGGCACGGCACGCATGTGGCGGGCGTCGCCGCCGCCGCGGCCAACAACGGCGTGAGCGGCGCGGGCGTCGCCCCCGGCTGCTCCATCATGCCGGTCAAGGTGCTCGATTCGGCCGGTCTCGGCAGCAACTTCGACATTGGCGAGGGCATCCGCTGGGCCGCCGACCGCGGCGCCGATGTCATCAACCTGAGCATCGACTCGGCCACGTACTCGGATTCCATCGGCAAGGCGGTCGCGTACGCTCACTCCGCCGACGCCGTTGTCGTGGCCGCTGCGGGCAACCGCTCAACGAACCTTGGCTACCCCGCAGCTCTTCCGGGCGTTGTCGGGGTGTCTGCTCTCGATCCGTCGCTCGGTCTCGCTTCGTTCTCGAACCGCGGCGAGAAGGTCGACCTGGCGGCACCCGGAGTCGATATCCAGTCCGCCGCTCGAGGTGGGGGCAGCGGCACGATGGGCGGCACGTCGATGGCGTCTCCGTTCGTCGCGGGAGCGGCCGCGCTGGTCCGTTCCCGCAATCCGTTGCTGAACCACGCCGAAGTCGCTTCGATGCTCGTGGCGTCAGCCACGGACCTCGGCCCCGCAGGGCACGATCGATCCTATGGGAGCGGCCTGCTGCACGTGGCGCGGGCGGTCGCGCTTGCGACCGCCGCGAACGACGACGAGATCCCCGGGGTGCGCGCACCCGCGTCGCCGGTGGCCGGGGCGGCGGGAACGCCGGGTGACGCGCGGGACGTGTTCGCCGTGACGCTGCTGGCGGGCGAGACGATCGCCGCGACGCTTACAGCGGGCGGCACCACGGACTTCGACCTCTCCCTCTACGGCCCTCACACGCGGCGCGTGGCAGGCGCCGACGCTCCGCTGGCGAGTTCGGCGGGGGCGTCCTATCCGAAGGTGGTCACGCGTACGGTCTCCGAGACGGGCGTCTTCTACCTAGACGTCGCGGCCACGTCGGGCTCGGGCGATTACATGCTCGAGTGGCGCCGGATTCCGAGCGAGTCCGCCGATGATGAGATCCCAGGCGTCGAGCTTCCGCCGTCTCCATTCAGCGGATCGCTCGCCCGTGGCTCAGACAATGACGACGTCTACCGAATCCGTCTCGATCCCGGCTACCGGCTGGCGGCAACGCTCACCGCCTCGAGCGGGACCGACTTCGAGCTGCTGCTCTACCCGCACACGGCCACTACGGTGAACTACCCGACCGTCGAGATCGCCCGCTCAGGGAGCGGCTATCCGTCGACGCTCACGTACACGGCCAAGGTCCCCGGGACGTACTATCTCGACGCCTACGCGTGGTCGGGATCAGGAACCTACACCGTCACGTGGTCGGTGACCAAGACGATCCCGGAGCCCGACGATGATGTCCCGGGTGCCGCGCTCGGACCTTCACCCGTCAGCGGCACGCTGTCAGCGGACCACGATCGCGACGACGTGTACTGGGTCGATCTCGACCACACCCAAGAGCTCACCGCGACGTTATCGGCCGCAGCGGGGACCGACTATGACCTCCACCTTTACGGACCGGGGTCCTCGCACGTCGCTCCGCCTGACACACCGCTGGTGTCTTCGGAGAGCAGCGGTTCCTCAGAGATCGTCACGATCACCGCGCCGAGCGCCGGCCGCTACTATCTGAACGTCCGGGCGTTCGCCGGTTCCGGCCCTTACTCGATCGTGTGGAGCCGCGGCCGCGGGCCGGCCGACGACGATATCCCTGGTGTCGCGCTGACCGGGCCGTCGCTTACGCGCCTGCTTGGGGTCGCCGGTGACGCGGACGACGTCTTCGCAATCCCGCTCGCCGCAGGCCAGCAGCTAGACGCGACACTGCGCCTGCCGGAAGGAGCGGACTTCGACCTCTACCTCTACGGCCCCTCCGCGGTGTCGATAGCGTCGGCGGACACCGTGGCGGCCTCGTACTGGAAACCCGGTGACGAGCGCATCGTCTATGTGGCGCCGGTTTCCGGGACCTACTACCTCGATGCGCGCAGGTGGTCGGGCTCGGGAGTCTATTCGCTCGACACGACGGTGGGACCTGCTGTGGTGTCTGCGTCGGCCGCCTCCTTGAGCGCGACCCAACCGGTGGGCACTCGCGACGTCGGGCTTAACGCGACGCTCACCGCAGGACCCGCGTCGAATCCCGTGGGCGGTGCGCTCGTCGCGTTCGAGGCGTACGCCGACGGTGCGTGGCGGTTCGCGGCATTCGCACAGACCGCGGCCGACGGGAGCGCGGTGGCGACATCGACGGTCCCCGGGGCGAGGAGCTTCCGTGTGCGGCACTCCGGTGACGGTGCCACAGGGGCCGTGACGTCCGCCGTGGCGACGGTTCCTGGGCGGGCGAGCCCGTCGGTGACCCTGACTGCGTCGAAGACGAAGCCCACGTACCGCGAGACGGTGACGCTCACCGCCCGTGCGCGCGACGCGAGTTCGTCCGCGCCGCTTGGGGGCGGGGTGTGGATCGAGCGCAGGTGGGGCGCGTCGTGGGTGCAGGTGGCGAGTTCGAGCACGACCACCGGTGTGGCGCGCGCCACGATCCGGCTGGGCAATGCGGCAACGTATCGCGCGGTGTTCGGGGGTACGGAGACGCAGCACCCGGCGCAGTCGACGAGCGTGGTCGTGAAGCCCAAGGTGAGTCTAGGGTCACCCAGTGTGCCCTCTCGGGCGCGCGCCGGCGGCGCGTTCGCGGCGTACGGGTCCCTCAAGCCCCGTCACACGTCCGGGACCAAGCCGGTGCAGATCCGCTGCTATCGGCGTGAGGGCGGCCGGTGGGTGCTGAAGAAGACCTACTCCGCGAAGGTGAAGGACTACTCGTCATATTCACGCTACTACGCGACGGTCAGGCTGCCGTCCCGCGGCACGTGGCGACTGCGTGCGTACACCCCGGTCGACGCCGATCACACGGCGACACTCGGACCGGCCAGCCGTTGGATCTCGGTTCGCTAGGCGCCGGGAAGCTCAAGGGCGAGGAACTCGCCAAGATCGACCCCGCCCGTACCCACGACAACGGCTTTCGTGGACTGGAACCGGTCTGCGAACGCCTGCAGCCCACGAAGATCGGATGCGGAGACCGTCCCTCCGCTCTTCACCTCGATCGCCCGTAGTGTCCCGGCGGTCTCTACGATGAAGTCGACCTCGAGCGAAGCGTCCCTCCAGTAGCGAACCTCTCCACCTGCTCGCTGAGCTTGTGCGATCAGGTGTGCGCCAACGGCCGTCTCGACAAGCCTGCCCCAGAATGCCGGGTCAGACTTGGCCGAATTGAAATCACGGCCTGACATCACCGACACGAGGGCCGTGTTGAGGGCGAGCAGCTTGGGCGACGACGCCCGTCGCCTCACGGTTTGTCCGGAATACTTCTGAAGCCCCGTCACAAGTCCAGCCGATGACAACAATTCGAGATAGTGCGTGAGTGTCGTGGTGTTGCCTGCCCCTGTCAGCTGTCCGAGCATCTTCGTGTACGAGACTTCATGAGCCGAATAGCTGCAGGCCAGTGCGAAGAGTTGCCTGAGAAGGGCCGGTTTGTCGACACGCGACAACATGAGGACATCGCGAGCGATGGCGGTCTCGATGAGTGAATCAAGTATGTAGGCTCGCCATCGTGTTTCGTCGTCGACCAGCCTGGCTGCGCCGGGGTACCCACCGAAGTAGATGAATCGCTCGAGGCTCCACCCGAACGCATCTTTCATCTCGGAGAATGTCCAGTGGGTGGCCCGAAGTACCTCAAAACGACCGGCGAGGCTTTCGGACATACCTTTGTGAACGAGCAACGCCGAGGACCCCAGGACAACGACTCTGACGTCCAAGCGAAGCGCCGCGTCACGTTCTCGCTCGAGCTTGACTGCCTCGGCCCAGCCATCGATCTTCTGGATCTCGTCGAGAGCCAGGATGACGGGCGTGCCATCTGAGGCCAACGCTCGAGCCATCGACCACTGCTGTTGAATCCAGACCGCGGGAAGCGGAGTCGGACTATCCGCTGTCGCGTAGTGAGCTGGTGCCCCTAGAGCCTAGAGCGCCTGTCTCACGGCGGTGGTCTTGCCCACCTGGCGTGGGCCAAGCACCACCTGGATGAATCCGTGGGCGTCCGACCAGCCGTGAAGCCAGCTCCGATGAGAGTTGCCGACGAAACATCTCGTCTCCTCGGGTGATACTCAGAATGCTGAGTAAGTTTACTCAACATACTGAGTAAACACAGAACGCGCAGCTCGGCTCGGTTGGGAACCATCCATTTCGGCCATGGGTGCGCGGGAAGGCTGATCGTCCGATGGCTGGAGCTGATGACAAGAGGACCGGAGCCCATGTGCTCCGGTCCTCTGCAGTCCGTGTGGCGCGCCCTGCAGGATTCGAACCTGCGACGTCCTGATTCGTAGTCAGGCCCTCTATCCAGCTGAGGTAAGGGCGCGCGAGCCCGCTGACGGGCTTGCGTATCCTGTCACCCGCATGAGGCGGTGTCAACTCACGTCACGCGCAGGACAGGTGTGGATGTCAACTGGCGGAGAGTGAGGGATTCGAACCCTCGAAGGGGCTTTATAACCCCTTACTCGCTTAGCAGGCGAGCGCCTTCAGCCGACTCGGCCAACTCTCCGCAAGGCGTGCCGGGCGCCAAAGAGGCTGCGACACGCGAGACGTCATGGTACTCGCGCGCGCGCCGACGGACAAGCGGTGGGCCTCCACCCGCGAGCGCGACGGCGTGTTGCCCCTGCGGTCCGTGTCCGTTCATCACCTTGCGAAACCGTTCGAACTGCGATGAAGCCCGTTCATCAGCAGATACGTCCGCATACGCATCTCCACGCATTCCCGCGTCTTCGCGAACCGTCTAAGGCGCATATACGAAGACATGCACCCTGCGGTCGGCGCGGGGTCGCGTTCGGGGGATGGGGCGGTAGACGCTGGCGTCGCTGCGGTCTGCGCGGCGCTTCGCCCTCGCTGCCGCTCCTTCGCGTCCCATTCGCGAGCGCGCCTTCCATGCGAGATGAGGTTCTGGTCATGAGCACACTCCGTCTCAACGCCGCCGCCATCGCCGCGAACATGTTGCCGGTTGGTGTCCGATCGCCCGGAATCGCCGACCTGATCTCGGACCTCGAGTCGCGCCCGGTCGTGGTGACCCGTCGAGACGTGCTCAAAGCTGCGGGCGTTGTGGCGACGGTGGCGACGGG
>JBBIJX010000033.1:0-18099 GCA_037445775.1 Actinomycetota bacterium | reverse complement strand
GGACACGTTCCGCCCGGACCACGAGTACGGGTCCGACTTCCTCTGCACCACTAGACCTGCGAACCTCTGAGACCACCGGGAGTCTTGGTTGGACGGATTGAGCTTCAGCTACATCCTTGAGCAGACCGTGAACGGGATAACGCTTGGCGGTCTGTACGCACTCATCGCGCTTGGCTATACGCTCGTCTACGGTATCTTGCTGATGATCAACTTCGCGCACGCGGAGCTGTTCATGCTCGGCGGATTCGTTGGACTGTTTGTCATGAAGGCTCTGGCAGACCCGGCATTCGTGGAGCACACCGGCTGGACGTCACTTACGCCGGCCCAGGAGTTCTTCAACTCGGGAACCCCCGGCTTCATCGCGATGCTGCTTCTGACATTCCTCATCTCAGGCATCTTGATAGGTATCGCCGGGGTCATCATCGAGCGCTTCGCGTATCGGCCGCTGCGTCACGCGCCGCGTCTCGCGCCGCTCATCTCAGCGATCGGTGTCTCGCTCTTCCTGCAGAACGCCGTTCTCTTGTGGGTCAGCAGCAAGCAGCTGCCGTACTCACGGGAGGACGGCACGGCGTTCTTCACATCCACCACCGCGTTCACGATCGCGGGGGTCGAGATCACGACGATGCAGATCATGATCGTCGTCTCAACGTTGCTAATTCTCGTGGGCTTGGACACGTTCGTGTCCAAGACGCGTATCGGCCGGGCCATGCGGGCTACGTCGCAGGATAGAGACGCCGCCGGCCTCATGGGCGTCAACATCAACAGCGTGATCGCCGTGGCGTTCTTCATCGGACCCGCGCTCGGGGCGATCGCGGGTGTCTTCAACGGCATGTACTACGGTTCTGTGAAGTACAACATGGGCTTCATACCGGGCATCAAGTCGTTCACTGCGGCGGTCATCGGCGGCATCGGCAATCCGCGCGGCGCGATGCTCGGCGGCTTCATGCTGGGCATAGTCGAGTCGCTCGCCAGTGGGTTCATCTCCCATGCCTATCGCGACGTCATCGCGTTCATGGTGCTTATCCTCGTACTCATCTTCCGTCCGGGCGGCCTGCTCGGCGAAGCCGTGACGGAGAAGGTGTAGGCTATGATCAAGAGACCGGCACAGGTCGCCGCACCGGTGGGCCCCCTTCGCGCGAAGGCGAAGATGTCGCCCGCAAAGATGGCGCTGTGGGCGCTCCTGGCGCTCGCGATGATTCTTGTACCCATGTACTTTCAGTCAGTGCCCCAGCTGGTGTTCCTGAACCGGATCATCGTCATCGTGGGCATCTGGGTCCTCCTCGCGCTCGGCTTGAACATCGTCGTGGGCTACGCGGGGCTTCTGGACCTGGGTTACATCGCCTTCTATGCCATGGGCGGCTACACGGGCATCATCATCGGGCAGACGTTCGCGGGATCTCTTGGTTCGGGGACGTATTACGCGATGCTCGTGCCAGCGGCTATCGCGGCTGCGATCACCGGTATCGCGATCGGCTTCCCGGTCCTCAGGCTGCGCGGCGACTATCTTGCCATCGTGACGCTCGGCTTCGGCGAGATCGTTCGCATCACTCTGAACAACAACTTCTTGGGGCTGTCGAACGGCGCGGCGGGGCTTCCGGCTGGTAACCAGACGCTGCAGATGCCCGCGGGCATGACGTGGCTGCAGGACAACGTGCGGTTCGACGTGCCTTGGGGCACATTCGTGTTCGGCCGGGATCTGTATTGGTACGTGATCGTTGTGCTGCTGTGCATCCTGACGATCGTTGTGATCAACCGGCTCGACGACTCGCGTCTGGGGCGGGCTTGGGTTGCGATGCGCGAGAACGAGGTCGCGGCCGCCGCGTGCGGCGTGAATCTGCGCACGCAGAAGCTGTGGGCGTTCTCGCTGGGAGCACTGTCGGGCGGTCTGGCGGGTGTCACGTTCGCCTATGTGCAGCAGTTCATCTCGCCGGAGTCGTTCACGTTCATGGAGTCGGTCTTCGTCGTCTGCATCGTCGTTCTTGGCGGCATGGGGTCGATTCCCGGCGTGATAGTGGGCGCGCTGCTCATCAAGGGCGTCCCTGATCTGATACAGGGCCTCATGGTCGCGGGCGTGATCAACCTGTCCGGCGACATGACGGCGACCATCACCGGCTATCGGTTCCTTGTCTTCGGGCTTCTGATGGTCGTCATGATGGCGGTGCGACCACAAGGCATGATCCCGAGCAAGCGCCGAGCGCTCGAGCTCAACCCCGAGGACGAGCGCATCCGCGCCGAAGAGGATATGACGATGTGGGACGTGGAAAACGAAAAAGTCGCGCCTGACGACGTGTAGCGGAAGTGAGCAGACGTGTCGGTATTTGAAGCGAAAAGTGTGACGATGCAGTTCGGCGGCTTGAGAGCCGTATCGGACGTCAGCCTGCACATCGACGCAGATGAGATTGTCGCTCTCATCGGGCCGAACGGCGCCGGCAAGACGACGTTCTTCAACCTGATGACCGGCATCTACAAGGCCACGGAGGGCTCAGTCGCGTTCAAGGGCCATGAGCTCGGCGGCCTCAAGTCCCACAAGGTGTGCGGCTTGGGCATCGCGCGCACGTTCCAGAACATCCGGTTGTTCGCCAATATGACGACGCTCGAGAACGTCATGGTGGGGCGTCACTCGCGCACGAACGCCGGTCCGCTGCAGGCGGTGCTGCGCACGCCGAGATTCAAGCGCGAGGAGGAGCACACGATTCAGGAGTCGCTGAAGTGGCTCCAATTCGTGGGGCTCTCAGACAAGGCGAACGAACTCGCGAAGAACCTGCCCTACGGTGAGCAGCGCAAGCTTGAGATCGCCCGGGCGCTTGCGACGGAGCCCTCGTTGATCCTGCTCGACGAGCCCGCCGCCGGCATGAACCCGCAGGAGAGCGCGGAGTTGACGAAGCTGATCTCGCGCATCAGACAGACCGGGATCACTGTGTTCCTGATCGAACACGACATGAAGGTGGTCATGGACATCGCCGACCGCATCTACGTTCTGGACTTCGGCGAGCTCATCGCTGAAGGTAAGCCCGCCCAGATCCAGAAGGACCCGAAGGTCATCGAAGCATATCTGGGCAAGGGCGCCGAAGCGATGATGGCAGCGGCCGCGAATCACGGCTCAGCCGGCAGCGAGCCCGCGACGGGTGATGCGTGATGGCCGAGACGATTCTCAAGCTCGAGGGCGTCCGTACCTTCTACGGGCAGATCGAGGCGCTCAAGGGCATCAGCATGCACGTCGACGAAGGGGAGATCGTAACGCTCATCGGGGCGAACGGTGCCGGCAAGTCGACGACGCTTCGGACGATCTCGGGGCTCATCGCGCCCAAGGAGGGCACCGTCACGCTTAAGGGCGAGGTGATATCCGGGCTGCCGGTGCACCAGGTCACCGCCAAGGGCGTCATCCAGGTGCCCGAGGGGCGGCGCATCTTCCCGCAGATGACGGTCGAGGAGAACCTCGAGATGGGCGCGTTCCTTCGAAACAAGGATCCGCAGGGTGTGAAGAAGTCAATGGAGACGGTCTTCGAGCTCTTCCCGCGGCTGCTCGAGCGCCGCACCCAGAAGGGCGGTACCCTCTCCGGTGGCGAGCAGCAGATGCTTGCGACCGGCCGCGGGATGATGGCCGAGCCCACGGTCCTGATGCTCGACGAGCCATCGATGGGACTCGCGCCAGTGATCGTGGAGCAGATCTTCGAGACCATCGTGCGGCTGAACAAGCAGGGGACCACGATCCTGCTCGTCGAGCAGAACGCCGCGATGGCGCTGCAGGTGGCGGATCGAGGCTACGTGCTCGAGACCGGCTCGATCGCGCTTGAGGGCAAAGGCCGGGAACTGCTGGGCAACGAGGCCGTCCGCAAGACCTACCTGGGCGAGGTCTGACTCCTACGCGTGTGTGATCGCCTGCTCCGCGCGAACCCGCGCGGCGCGCGCGGCGATCTCCACGGGGCCGATATCTGTGACGCACTCGCCGTCGAGGACGCGCCACGCACCCGCCGACATGACGGCGCGCAGCGTTTTCGCGCCCGCGTGCCGGACGAGACTCGTCTCAGGGTCGTAGGTCTCGCCCACGTCGAACACGGCCACGTCCGCCTGCATTCCCGGTTCGAGCACGCCGAAGCGGTCCTCAAGACCGAGCGCCACCGCGCCTTGGACCGTGACGAACTCGAGCAACGTCGCCGGGGCTATCGTGGGGTGCGCGGCATGCAGAGCCCTGACGTCTTCCATGAGGTCGAGGTCGTCGTTGCTCGCTGACGAGTCCGTTCCAATCCCTACCGGGACCCCGGCGCGTGTGAGCCGGACGACGGGCGCGGTGGGGTTCGAGAGGAAGGCGTTCGAGCGAGGACAGGCAACGACGCCGCGCGCCGCTGATGCCAGTCGCGCCACGTCGGACGGGTCCGCGTGTCCTGCGTGCACCACGGTGGCGCCCTCGAGCGCGCCGAGCCGGTCGAGGTAGGCGATCGGCCCGCAGCCCGGAGCGGCGAAGTCCGGGGCGAGGCGCCCGGCAACGTCTGCGAGCGGTCCGGTGCCCAGGCGCGTGAGTTCGACCTCATCCCCGGATTCAGCGGCATGGATCGCGAAGGGGACGTGGAACTCGATGGCGGCCTCGTGCATCGCCTGAATCAAACGGGGGCCCGACGTGTAGGGCGAGTGGGGCGAGAGTCCGCACTTGACGCGAGGCCCGCAGAAGCCGCCCGTCGTGGCGGGGTACTCGAGACTCTCCAGTTCCGCGAAGAGCTTCGGCGTCGAGATGCCGAGCACCTCCCAGAAGAACGTCCCGCCGAGACCCGAGTCGACGCCGACGGACGCGGCCTCGGGTCCGTAGGTGATGTCACCCACGACCGTCACGCCCGCCTGCAGGCAGCGTACCGCGCCGAGCGCTGCGGACGCGGCGTGGTCCTCGCGCTGCCACGCCTTCATCGCCGTGATGAGCCGTGGAAGCCACTGCGCGAACGGTGCGGGTCCGAACAGGCCTCCCAGCGAGGTCAGGGACAGGTGCGTGTGGGAGTTCACGAGTCCCGGCAGCATCACGCAGCCAGGGAAGTCGCGGCGTTCGGTGTCCGGATCGAGCCCAGCGAGCTCGTCTACGCGTCCAACCTCTACAATGCGGCCCTTGCGCACTAGCACCGCTCCGTTACGGATCGGCGGTCTCGATATCGTGACGACCCAGTCCGCTGTGAGCAGCATGCGCCTCAGGGCTCCCGCTCGTCGGGCAGATTGAGCAGGCTCGGCTTGCGGAACTCGCGACAGCCGCACTCTTCACCGAGCGGCGCGTGCGCGATGGTGTCGAGCACGATGCGCGCGATCGTCTCCGACTCCTCGAAGAAGACCGCCCTGAGCTCATCGTGCTCCCAGTCGCGCACCACACCCTCGCCGTAGTTCACCACGATGTAGATGCCTGCGAAGCACGCACCGATGTCGCGTGCGAGGAAGACCTCCGGCGCAAGCGACTGCCCGACGACGTCACCTCCGGTACGCCGCAGCGCGTCGACCTCGGCCACGGACTCGAAGCGCGGTCCGTCCGTGACAAGATAGGTGCCGCGCTTGAAGACGCGCGCGGATGCGGCCGAGGCGCCCGCGTAGAGGTGGTCGGCGAGCCCTGGGCAGATAGGGCGGCGCATGATGAGCAGGTGGTCCCCGCGGACGTAGATATCCTGCTTGATGCTCGTGTCGATGAAGTCGTTCGGGATGATGACGTCGCGCGGGTCTAGCAGGTGGTTCAGTGACCCCACGCCTCCGTCGGCGAGTACCTTTGTGACGCCCGCCTCGTGAAAGACCCAGAAGACCTGCAGCGACGCGTCCGCGCGCTTCACGCCGCGGCGCCACCCGTGCATCTTCACCGCTAGGGCCTCGCGCGGACCGTTCGCGCCGTCGACCCGGAAGTGCGTGAACGTGGGCGAGCGACCGAAGGGCGTATCGAAGACGAGATCGCGTGCGAGCACCGTCACGCGCTCGTCGCCGAGCGCGGCAGGGAAGTCGAACGAGAGCGATCCGGAACCCCCGCAGATGCCGAACTGCGCTGCGGGAACGCTTCTGGTGATCATGCGCCCCTCCTTTGCCACAGACTACCCGAGCACGCGTGCCTCTGCCACCACGTACTGTGATGGCCGTTGCTGCGATGCCTGAGAAACGGGAGGTTCTCGAGTGTTCTCGACGGGAGGCAACGAGTGCTGGCGCGCGCGCGGCGAATCGGGTACACTGAGCGCACGGGCCCGTTGGGGGCCTACTGTTTGCGACGTGGGCTTGCCCTTCGCAATGGAAGGGACCACGTCGTTTGTTTTTGCCCCGCGGGGCAGGAGAGTGAGATTGACATGGCAGAAGGTACCGTCAAGTGGTTCAACCCGGACAAGGGCTACGGCTTCATCGAGCGTGAGGGTGGCGACGACCTGTTCGTCCACTTCAGCGAGATCCAGGGCGATGGCTTCAAGACCCTCGATGAGGGCCAGGCCGTCTCCTTCGAGGAGGCCACGGGCCAGAACGGCAAGCAGCAGGCCGTGAGGGTCACGAAGCTCTAGGTTGCGCCTGGTCCCCACAGGACCTAATGACGTGACGATGAAGGGCGGTTCCCGCAAGGGAGCCGCCCTTCTCATGTGGAGGCCGCCGCGAGGCCCCACCGCTCTGCGCATATTGTGCATCGTAAATGTGCGGTTATATCAGGTCCGCCGGTGCTATCCTCCTTCTAGCGCACGATTCGCACGTCGTCTCGTGATCATGAAGGAGGATCCTGATGGGCTCGTTCAGCCACTACTTCGACTCGGTGACCGATTCGATCGGACACACTCCCGTCGTTCCGCTGCACCGGCTTGCCGATGGCCTTGGCGCGCAGGTGCTCGTGAAGCTTGAGAGCCGCAACCCTGGCGGGTCGGTGAAGGACCGGATCGGCCTCGCGATGATCGACGACGCTGAGAAGCGCGGGCTCATCAAGCGGGGTGAGTCCGTCATCGTAGAACCCACGAGCGGCAACACCGGTATCGCGCTTGCGCTCGTGGGCGCCGCGCGCGGCTACCGCGTCATCCTCACGATGCCCGAGTCGATGTCGATAGAGCGCCGCAAGCTGCTCGCCGCGTACGGGGCCGAGCTCGTCCTCACTGACCGCGCCAAAGGGATGAAGGGCGCGGTCGACGAGGCGGAGCGTGTCGCCGCCGAGACGCCGAACGCGTGGATCGCCGGCCAGTTCGACAACCCCGCGAATCCGGCCATTCACTACGCCACCACCGGGCCCGAGGTCGATAGCGCGGTTGGCGAGGCGAAGCTTGGCGCGTTCGTCGCCGGCGTAGGCACGGGCGGTACGATCACGGGAGCGGGGCGCTACCTCAAGGAGAAGCGTCCCGGCACGCTCGCGATCGCGGTCGAGCCTGCCGAGTCGCCCATCATCGGGCAGCGGCGGGCGGGCGAGGAGCTCACGCCCGGCCCGCACCTCATCCAAGGCATCGGCGCCAACTTCATCCCGTCCGTACTCGACATAGGCCTGCTCGACGATGTGATCCGGATCGACGCCGACACCGCGATCGCCGCCGCCCGCCGGGCCGCCGCGGAGGAGGGGCTGTTCGTGGGCATCTCGAGCGGCGCGAACATCGCCGCCGCGCTCCAGGTAGCCGCACGCGCGGAGCTCGCCGGCACGACGATCGTCACCGTCGCCCCTTCGACCGGCGAGCGCTACCTGTCGACGAGGCTCTGGGACGAGCTGGGCTAGGGCTTGGCCATGCGCGTATCGCAACGACTCGACTATGCGATGCAGACACTGGTGCTCCTCGCGGGCCGGCCGCCGGGTTCGTTCACTGCCGCCGGACACCTCGCGGAGCACTTGGGCCTGCCCAGGCGATTCGTCGAACAGCAGATCACCGAGCTCTCACGCGCCGGGATCGTGCGATGCAGGCGCGGCCCCTCTGGCGGATGCGCGCTGGACGCCGACCCGGCGGACGTGACCGCTCTCGACGTCGTGATAGCGCTCCAAGGCGACGTGATCGACGTGCCGCACCAGCCCGGGCGCGCGTCAACCAGACTGTGGCAGGGGATGGCTGAGGCGGCCGAAGCGCACCTCGCTTCTGTCACCCTCGCCGACCTGCTCGCAACACAGCGAGAGCTCGACGCGAGTCTCACGCCCATGTACTTCATCTGACGGGCGCCGGCTGTGAGCGCGTCGTTCAGGTAGAGGCGCCGGGTTCCTCGCAAAGCTGGTCGCGCACCTTCCTGAGCAGCGGCAGCACTGGCGGCAGCTCCACGCGGAGAATCTCGGCGAGCACCTCCCAGTCGACACCCTCATAGTGGTGGACGAGGCGATCTCGCGTCTCGGCCATGTCCGTCCATGGGATGTCAGGGTTGAGTTCGCGCACGTCAGCGTCGACTCTCTTGGCCGCCTCTCCGAGCACCGTCAGGTTCCAGAGCACACGGTCGTTGATGGCACGGTCGCCTCCGAGTCCTTCACCTGCGGACTCGCCAAGGCGAACGAGTTCCTCTGCCGCGTCGACGATGTCGTCAAGCAGTAGAGCGTCGTCACGCCCTCCAGACATCGACCGCCTCCTTCTCGACGCGCGGCCTGAGCCGGCCATGGATCAGATGCGGTTGCGCGACGTCCACCTTCCGGCACAGTAGTTCCTCGAGCGCACGCCCGAGCTCTACGAATCGGAAGCCGTGAGCCTTGTCGCGATCGCCCAAATCGACGAGCAGATCGACGTCGCTCCCAGGTGCTTGGGTGCCTGTGGCGAATGAGCCGAAGACCGCGATCCTCTTGACCCCGTATTGCTGATTCAGGAAGTCACCGTGCTGACGAAGCCTGGTGATCACCTGACCGAGATCTCGCACCGGCTGAGAAGAGATCCTGTCTGCGGGTGGGGCCGATGTCCGGTAGCGCGTCAGCGTCTCCGCTACCACGCAGGGATCACCTGGCTCGAAGCCGAGCGCTTCGGCCACTGCCGCGACGCGCGACAGGCTGGCGGTACGGTATGAAGCCGCCTCCCAGCGGGCGATCTGCTGCTGCCTGACCCCAATCGCTTCACCGAGGTCGTGCTGCGACACTCCGCGTGCGAGCCGAGCGGCACGGAGGCGGTCACCTATTTCGAGCAGCGCGGTCATCGAGGCGAGAATACTACATAGATGTAGTGAATACAACATAGGAATAGTGTTCGCGAAGCATCCCGCGACCTCAGGCGAATCGCTGGACCTCGCGGTAGAGCGTGTCGCGCTGCACGGGCGTGAACCCGGCGTCGCGCACGAGGCGAACGAGTTCGTCGCGCGCGAGCATGAAGCGCGTGCCGGCGGCCGCCACCACGTTCTCCTCGATCATCGTCGAGCCCAGGTCGTTCGCGCCGAACGCGAGCGCCACCTGCCCGATCTTCGCGCCTTGGGTGACCCAGCTCGCCTGGATGTTCGTCACGTTGTCGAGGTAGAGGCGCGAGACGGCGAGCGTGCGCAGGTAGTCCCATCCGCTCGCGGCCTCGAGCGCGAGACCGCGGGAGGCGTACTCGTCTTCGGCAAGCGCCGTGTTGCCGGGCTGGAAGCTCCAGGGGATGAACGCGCGAAAGCCTATGTGCCCGGCGGCGAGGGCCTCGTCCTGCACCTCGCGGATGCGCCTGAGGTGCTCGACGCGCTCCTCTGATGTTTCGAGCCCGCCGAACATCATCGTCGCCGTCGTCGAGATATCGAGCGCGTGCGCCTCGCGCATGACGCCGAGCCACTCATCGCTCGTGGCCTTCTTCGGCGAGACGTGGCCGCGCACACGGTCCACTAGGATCTCGGCGCCGCCGCCCGGCAGCGAGTCAAGCCCGGCCGCTCGCAGCCGCGAAAGCACTTCGCGCGTCGAGACGCCGGAGAGCCTCGCGATGTGCACGATCTCGGGCGGTCCGAATCCATGCACGTGGATCGCGGGATGGTCCGCCTTGATGTCGCGCAGCATATCCTCGTACCACTCGAGTCCCAAGTCCGGGTGCATGCCGCCCTGCAGCAGGATCGCGGTGCCCTCGAGCTCGAGGGTCTCGGCCACCTTCGCGGTGAGCTCCTCTCGCGTGAGCACGTAGGCGGCGTCAGAGTCCGGAGTGGCGAAGAAGGCGCAGAAGCGGCACTCGGACACGCAGACGTTCGTGTAGTTGACGTTGCGGTCGACGATGAACGTGACCTCGTCGCCAGAGACGATGCGGCGGCGCATCGCGTTCGCCGCCGCAGCAAGTTCGAGCAGGTCACCGGAGGCCATGAGCGACGCCGCCGCGCCGTCGTCGAGTCTCTTCTCGCCGGCGGCGATCGGCGCGAGAAGGCCGTGATCGAGCCGCATCACGCCGTGCCGCCACTCTGCGGCTCGAAGATGCGAAGCGGCGGGACCGCTTCGAGTTGCCCTATCGCGACGGCTTCGTCGTAGTAGCGCATAAGCCCCTCGCGGTAGCGCGGCTCGAAGCGGAAGTGCAAAGCGTCGAAGTAACTGCGGAACTTGTCGGCCCCGAAGTGCTCCCAGCGCGCGGCATACTCGCTGATCTCGTCGAGGTGCGCGCGGCAGTACGCAAGCGAGCTGGAGAGCGCGCTCGCGATGTCGGCGACCGCCTCCGGTTCGGCCTCGGCGAACGAGCGCCGCACCGCCCAGACCGCGTAGACCATGGGTAGGCCGGTCCATGCGGTCCACTCCGCGCCCAGGTCGTAGTCGATGAGTTGCCCGCTGGGCTCCCAGTGCTCGCGCAGCGCCTCGTCACCGATGAGCAGCGCCGCGTCGGCGTCGCGCAGCATCGCTGGCAGGTCCGGAGGCATCGTCACGTACTCCGGGACGACACCCCACCGCTTCTGCAGCAGGACGCGGGCGAGCACTTGCGAGGTGCGCGAGTTCGCAGCGAGCGCCACGATGCGGCTGTCGAGCTCTTCGGCGGGCAGCGTGGAGACGAGCAGGATCGACTGAACCTCGCCGTCGCTCGTGATCGCGATATCGGGCAGCAGCACGAGTTCGTCGGCGTGACGCGCGTACTCGATTGCGGGTATGGGCGCCACCTCGAGCGCGCTCGAGACGACCATCTCGGCGAGGTCGGCCGGGTTCGCCCGCACGAGGTCGACGTCGAGCAGCACGTCCTGCTTGACCATGCCGTAGTAGAGCGGCAGGCAGTTGATGAACTGGATGTGGCCCAGCCGTGGGCGCGGCATGCGGTCTCCCTCCCTGTGTGGGCCTATCGTAGCGCGTGTCGCCTCTTGGGTGCTGCGGTATCGGGGCTGTTCTCCAGGTGCTGCTCCACAGGGTGCGGCGCGGGGAAGGGGAACAGACTCGTGAGGAGCGTTTCGGCGTTCAGACGGCGCGGGGTCGCGGGAAGGGACGCGGATGGGCGAGAGGCCGGTGGTCGTGATAGCGCTCGGAGGCAACGCGCTGCTCAGGCGCTCGGAACCGATGACCGCCGAGGTTCAGCGCAACAACGTGCGTCTCGCGTGCCGGGCGATCGCCCCGGTGGCCGAGCGCTGCACGGTGGTCTTGGCTCACGGCAACGGCCCGCAGGTGGGTCTGCTCGCGCTGCAGGCGGCGGCCTACGCGGACGTCGAGCCGTACCCGCTCGACGTGCTTGGGGCGCAGACTGAGGGCATGATCGGCTATCTGATCGAGCAGGAGATGGGAAACCTGCTTCCGTTCGAGGTGCCCATCGCGACGGTGCTCACGATGATCGAGGTCGACCCCCGGGACCCGGCGTTTGACGACCCCGCCAAGTTCGTGGGTCCACAGTACGAACCCGCCGAGGCCGAGCGTCTCGCACAAGCGCGAGGCTGGACCTTCAAGCTTGACGGTGGCAGGCCGCGCCGCGTGGTCGCCTCACCGGAGCCCAAGCGGATCTTCGAGCTCCAGCCCATCCGCTGGCTGATCGAGAAGGGGACGCTCGTGATCTGCGCGGGCGGTGGCGGCATTCCCACGGCGTACGTACCCGACGACACCCGCACGCTCGCTGGTGTCGAATGCGTCATCGACAAGGATCTCGCGGCCGAACTCCTTGCACGCGGGCTCGGCGCGGACCTGCTCGTCATGGCGACCGACGCCGAGGGTGTCTACGCGAACTGGGGGACGCCCGAGCAGCGCCTCATCGAGTCCGCCACGCCCGACGAACTCGCCCGACACGAGTTCGCGGCCGGTTCGATGGGGCCGAAGGTCGAGGCGGCGGTCCGGTTCGTCCGCGGTACCGGCAGGCGCGCCGCCATCGGGAGTCTCGAACGGATAGGCGATGTTGTCGACGGCACGGCAGGGACGAGCGTCGTGGCGGATTGACGTGCGCCCCGGGACTCCCTGCTTCGTCCGTGCTCGACGTGTGATGCCCTAGTCCAGCAGCTTGTCGACGACGCTGCGCAGCTCTGCCGGCGTGAGCGACAGCTCGCGCGCGCGGCGCCGGAACTCGAGGGCGAGCGAGTCGGTGGCCGTGAGCCCCTCGCTCGCGGTCATCGCGCCCCTCACCAGATGCTGCAGGTCCGCGAAGAGGCGCACCGGCCGCGCGCCGGCTCCGGCGACGCGTGAGGTGATGGGCAGACGGCGGAAGCCGTGCCGCTCGTAGAAGCGCACGGCATCGGGCTTCGCGTCCACGAGGACTCCCGTGCACCCGGCTCGAACGCGCATCTCGACCGCGATGTCGGAGGCGACGTAGAGCAGCTCGCGTCCCAGCCCGCGGCCCTGATGACGACGGTCGACGCCGAGACGTGCAAGTCGCAGGACCGGTACCGCGTGACGCGGCAGGCGCTCTCTGACCTCCGGCGGCAACTCTCCCGGGTCGAGCGAACCGGCGGACAGGGTGGCGAAAGCGATGGGACGCCCACTGTCGAACAGGCAGTACGTCACGCCGACGTAGTGCCGCCACTGGTCTTGGCCCGCGTACTCGCGGAAGAACAGGTCGATGGCAGGCTCGCCGGAGTCGAACTCCTGGCGTCTGTCCGCCTTCCGAAGCGCCCTAGCCCGCATCTGGCGAGTCCTCGGCGGCCCGGTCACGCGCAAGCTCTTCTTCAAGCGAGCAGTCGTCTTCGCGAAGGAACTCGAAGTGGCGCTCCCAGCCCTCCACGAGCTCCGGACTGGGCTCACGTTCGGTCGTGATCATGTCCCACACCATCTCCCAGCCTTCAGGAGTCGTGGTCAGGTGCGTCTCGATGATCATGTCGGCCGGGATCTGCGTGACCGCTCCAAGGTGACGTTCGATCGCCTCGTCGATGACGCGGTTCTTCTTCAGTCCGGTCGCGGCGACGTACGCGTCGAGCGCGGCCTTGGTCTCCTGCGCGATGAACGCGGAGATCTGGACCTGTTTGCGCTTGTAGCCCATTCGCTACACCTCCATAGTGAAATACTAAGAAAATGTAGATAATGAGTCAATCGCAGACCGGAATCGCGTGCGGTTCCATGGCCAAGCGCAGCACGTCCACGGCGGCTTCCAGGAAGCCCGGCGTCGCGTCCATCGCCTCTGCCAGACAGTCGATGACCAACACAGCCTCCTCCGGGCTTCCCGGACGGTAGCTGTCGAAGTCGTCATCGGGCGCGTCTTCCGGGAACACCGTGAGCCGCAGCACGTAGCCGCGCGTCTCGAAGATGCCCCAGAAGTGTCCCCGGTTCTCTTCGAAGAACTCCTCGCCCAGCTTGCGCTCTCCAGCGCGCATCGCCCGTTCGTAAAGATCCATCGCTTCGTTCGCGTGCATCGCCTGCTCGGCCAAGAGCACCAGCGCATCAGCGCAGTCGGGGTCGAGCGACAGCGCTTTGTTGGCGAGAGCGCGTCTCTTGGCACGCGAGGGCGTCGATCACTCCTCGCCGTACTCGTGCACCACGCGGTAGAGCGTGTCGCGCTCCACCGGCGCATGCCCCGTCTCGCGGATCATCGCCACGAGGTCGTCCTTCGAGAGCGCCTCGGGCGTGGTGGCCCCGGCCATGTGAGTGATCTTCTCCTCGACCACCGTGCCGTCGATGTCGTCGACGCCAAACGCCGTCGAGAGCTGCGCGACTTTGAGGCCCACCATGATCCAGAACGCCTTGATGTGATCGATGTTGTCGAGCATGAGACGCGCGATCGCGAGCGTCTTGAGGTCGTCGAAGCCGGTGGTGGCCGGCAGGTCCGACAGCTCGGTGTTCGCGGGGTGGAAGGCGAGCGGGATGAACGCGAGGAAGCCGCCGGACGCATCTTGCTGCTCGCGGAGGCGGATGAGGTGGTCGATGCGCTCCTCGTGCGTCTCGATGTGGCCGTAGAGCATCGTGCAGTTCGTCTTGATCCCCAGCTCGTGCGCCTCGCCGTGGATGCGCAGCCACACGTCGGACTTCGTCTTCTTGTCCCACGCGGCCATGCGCGTGCGGTCGCTGAAGATCTCGGCGCCGCCGCCCGGCAGTGCGTCGAGCCCGGCCGCCTTCAGATCCGCGAGCACCTCGCGCGTCGACTTTTCGCTGATGATCGCCATGTGCTCGATCTCGACTGCGGTGAACGCCTGCACGATGACGCGGTCCGGCACCGCCTCGCGCGTCCGGCGCACCATGTCGACGTAGAACTCGTAGCTCCACTCCGGGTGCAGGCCGCTCACGATGTGGATCTCGTAGGCGCCGTCCGCAGCGCCCTCGGCGGCCGCCTTCGCGATCTCGTCGAGCGTCATCTCGTAGGCGCCCGGCTCGTCAGCGTTTCTGGCGAAAGCGCAGAACTTGCAGCGGTTGCGGCAGATGTTGGTGGGGTTCACGTGGCGGTTGACCATGAAGTACACCCGGTCGCCGTTGATGCGCCGCCGCACGTGGTCGGCCATCTGGCCGATGCCCACGAGGTCGTTCGACGCGTACAGCGCGATGCCGTCGTCGCGCGTGAGGCGCTCGCCGGCGATGACCTTCGCGGCGATGGGCTCGAGGGAGGGGTCGGTTAGGCGGAATGATGTCATCAGGTCTCCCGGGTCACAGCATGAATCGTCGACGAGGGCGTCACGGTCGGCTGCCGAACGTCCGGCAGTTGAGCGCCGGGCAAGGCGAGTCGGCTCGGACTGTTTGTCAGTCTGCCCGCTCCAGTAGCGCCTCGCACTCCATCCGGAGTCGTGGAATATCCCCGACAGCGGTTGCGTAGATTGACTGGTCATCCACCAAGGCATAGTCGTGCGCGAGCGTCCTCGATCAAGCGGCACGCGTCGATGATGTCCGCGAGGTATGCGAGAGCGCTACGCGGCATAGAGCATCTGTTTGGTGCGCTCAATCTCAGCGGCGATGTAGCGGTTCTTCAAAGCGCCGATCATGACCAGATCGACCTCGGTGCCGAGAACCTCACGGAGCTCGTCGAGCAGATCGAAGTAGGCGTGCGCCTTTGCGTAACCGTCCATCGACCCGAAGTCCACAAGCAGGTCCACGTCACTGCGACCGGGCTCGAACTCAGATCCCGCTGCCGAGCCGAACAGGTACATGCTGACGACCCCGTACTTGCGGCACAGGGCGGAGATGGCGTCGAGTTTGTCTGAGATGACGGATACCATGCGGAACCTCCGAGTTGATGTTACCCGAGGTGAAGTGAGCGCGTCACTCCTCGCTGCCCGGACGCTACAGCCGACGCTACAGCGGCGCTACAGCGGAGCTTCTGCCCCGAGCTCTCGCACCGGGGTGAGCAGCCGGTCGAGCAGCAGCGCGAGCGTGATCGCCGGAAGCGCTCCTTCGAGTATGTAGGCGTTGTTGTAGGTGTCGAAACCCGCGAGGATGGGCATGCCGAGGCCCCCGGCGGAGACTACAGCGCCCATCGTCGCCGCGCTGACGTTGATGACGAGCATGTTCTTCACGCCGCCCATGATCACCGGCATGGCCAGAGGGATCTCCACGCCGAACAACCGCTGCGCAGGCGACATCCCCATGCCCATCGCCGCGTCACGGGCATCCGGCGGCACGCCCTCGATGCCAGTGATCACGTTGAGCATGATGGGCAGGATGCTGTAGAGCACGAGCGCGAGCACGGCGGGCTCGGCGCCATAGCCGATCACCGGCACCGCGAGCGCCATGATCGCGACGCTCGGCACCGTCTGCGCAAGGCTGCCCACACTCACGATGAGGTCGCGAAAGGGCCGTCCCGCGCGCGAGAGGGCGAACGCGCCCAACGCCCCGCCCGTGACGAGCGCGAGCGCGCTCGCCACCGCTACCAAGAAGACCTGTTCGCCCATGAGCTGCGGCAGCGGCTTGGTGGGATAGATCACCGTCTCGGCGTCGGGGACGAGGGCGGATAGCAGCCGTGAGAAGCCCTCTGTGTCGAAGGTCATCCACAGTGTCGCCGCCGCGAGCGCAGCGACGGCGGCCCAGTGCGCCGCAACGCGTGCTCGGCCGGGTCCCTCGGTGTCGC
Organism: Actinomycetota bacterium; assembly: GCA_037445775.1. Lineage (GTDB taxonomy): Bacteria > Actinomycetota > Coriobacteriia > Anaerosomatales > PHET01 > JBBUX01. Next base: position 1,873 of record JBBIJX010000033.1, on the reverse strand, counting down.
TGCGGCTCACGGCGCGCTCCCGTCGCCGAGCGCGCGTACGAGCGCGTCGAAGCCGAACGTGCCGAGCTCCGCATCGCCGTCGACGACCAGCACGCGCTCCGCCCGCGAGCCCACGAGCTCGGCCAGCGCCTCCTTGAGAGTTGAGCCGACGGCCACTCGCGGCAGCGCCGCACTGTCGAGTCCAGCGGGTATCGCGTCGAGCTTCACGCCGCTCAGGCAGTGGCGCGACATGATGCGCAGCCCCAGATTCTCGCCGAAGAAGTCACGTACGAACGCGTTGGCGGGCTTTCGCCACATCGTCTCGGGCGTCGCGTGCTGCTGGATGACGCCGCCTCTGAGCAGTGCGATGTTGTCGGCCAGAGTGACCGCCTCGTCGATGTCGTGAGTGACGAACAAGACCGTCTTGCGCAGCCGCTCCTGCAGCCGCTTCATCTCCTGCTGCAGCCTCTCGCGCGTGAGCGGGTCGACCGCGCCGAACGGCTCGTCCATCAAGAGCACGGGCGGGTCCGCGGCGAGCGCTCGCGCCACACCCACACGCTGCGCCTCGCCGCCGGAGAGCTGCGCGGGCAGCTTCAGTCCGTACGTGTCCGGGTCGAGTCCCACGAGGTCGAGCAGCTCGTCGACGCGCGCTTCGATGCGCGCGCGGTCCCACCCGAGCAGGCGCGGCACGGTGGCAACGTTGCGGCGGATCGTCATGTTCGGGAACAAGCCGGTGTTCTGGATCACGTAGCCTATCGAGCGGCGCAGCTCCTCGGGCTTGAGCGACGCGTTGTCGCGCCCGCCCACGCGCACCGTGCCGCTCGTGGGTTCGATCATGCGATTCACCATGCGAAGGACGGTCGTCTTGCCAGAGCCCGATGGGCCCAGGAGCACCGCAAAGCGTCCCTCTTCGACATCGAGGTCAACACCTTCGACGGCGGTGAAGCCGCCATAGCGTTTCGTGAGCCCGCGAATCTCGATCATGCGCTCACCCGCTCCCACGGCTGCAGCGCCCGCTGCAGCGCGAGGACCCCGCGGTCGAACGTGAGCGCGAGCGCGACGATGGGGATCACGCCGAGCAGGATCAGGTCGTTCGCCGTCTCGCTTGCGCCCAGGAAGACGAACGTGCCCAGACCGCCGCCGCCCACGAGTCCGGCGACGATCGCGCCTGCAGTCGTCTGCACGAGTGCGACGCGCAGTCCGGCCACGATGACGGGGAGCGCGAGCGGCAGCTCGACCTCGCCGAACATCCGCATCCTCCCCATGCCCATGCCCCGGGCCGCGTCGAGCACGGCGCCGTCGAGGCTCGCGATCGACGTGTAGGTGTTGCGTGCGATGGGATAGACCGCGTACGCCGACAGCACGACGATGACCGGCGCCCAGCCCACCCCGTGTACGCCCAGGTCGGCGAGGAGCTCGGAGCGCTCCGAGAGGCCCGACAGCACGGGGTTCATGAGGCCGATGAACGCGAGGGTGGGGAAGACCTGCAGGACGTTGAGCGTGCCAAACACCGCTGGCTCGAGGGCCCGGCGCCGCACGGCCAGGAGCCCGAGCGCAACGCCGGTGATGAGGCCGATCGCCACGGCGCCGGCCACGTAGGCGAGGTGCAGCCGCAACTGCGCGGCGAACGTGTCGGCGTTGTTCTGGTACTCGCGCACGACCGCGAGCTCGGAGAGCTGCCCGGCCGCGAGCAGCACGACGGTGGCGATCACCGGGGCGTAGGTGAGCAACCCGCGCATCGCCCCCGGCGGCAGCCAGGCGGTCGCGGCAAAGATCACCACGTAGGCGGCGAAGAGCGTCATCCACCCCCCGGCTGATAATGACGTCCTCGCGACGCTCGACGTGGCCTCGACGTGCGCTTGGGCAGCTGCGCCGGCGCTCCACAGCATCACGA